>JAZTXA010000070.1:0-30613 GCA_045636245.1 Eubacteriales bacterium
GTCTCAAATTTGCGGGAATAGCGTTAAGGTCACCCTTAAGATAGCTGTTCCAAGTCGAATAATATCCATTTTCGGAACCACCGCCGACATAGTTATACTGCCATGTACAACCGTCGGACATAAAGATAACGTAAGAGTTACGCTTTGTACCTGTCTGAGCATTAAGTTTCTGCTTACCTTCAACAGTTTCATAAGCGATCTGCAAGCCTCGGTCATAGTTTGTACCCGAGCCTGTATATGCGTTACCGTAGCTTACTGCTATTTCCTCTATCTTCTCAGGTGTCAGATCACTTGCGTGAATAAATCTGTCCTCAATGTCAGGAATTTTTGCCGAAGATTTTGAAGGTGTAAGGAAGTGTGTTGTATCAGGCTGGTCAAACGTTGTTGCCAAACAATGATTTGTATTGCCGTCAGTTTGCTTCATGATCATATTGCCGTCTATAAGCGTATAACCGTCAAATGTAACAATTGAAACGGAAATATCAGACTTATATCCGTCGATGGTCGCCGCAAACTGTGTGAGCATCTTCCTGATAGCATCAACCATTTGCATTCTACGGGAATATCCGTTGTTCGGTGAGGGCGTCTTTCCATCACCTATAAGATATGCCATAGAACCGGAGTTATCAAGTACAAGTACAACGTCAGAACCGCTGGCATCGGGAACACCCGTCAGCGTGAGGTTAACTTCCGTAAGACCTGTTTCAAGATAATTATATTCTTTTTCGTTTAATTCCTTTGTAATATCAACAGAACCGGGGTTGGGATATGCGGGGTAGTTGTTTTCAGGCAGCTTCTGCTCAACTGTGATAGTAAGATCGTTGGCAATAACCATACCCTGATATGTAACTGTTACATTATTACACACTACGTCGCTGTCCACTGCTGTCATCGTCTTTATGTTGTCACCGTTGTAACCAAGCATGTCGAGCGTTACGGGAATGTTAGTGATATGCGATACACCGTAAGCATCGGTAACTGTCATTACAATGTAAAGACCCTTGGGCGAATCTGAGCCTGTTGCACCGTAGGAAACAGTACCCTCATTTGACGAAAGGTAAACGGTTACATTTGCATAATCGCTCGTACGTGTGTAGAAGTATACTCTGTCATAAGGCTGAGACTCTTTCAAATCATTTTTATCATAGGGCGCTTCAGAGGGAGAAAATCCTGACGCATTGTGGTTTGCATACTCAACACGCATACTGAAGCCGTTTATTTTATAGTTGTAATACATCGTACGCCAGTTATTATCTGCATTACCGCTTCCATCAAACGTAGATATACCTGTTTTTTCACTTCTCTGATGCCACAACGTCTTCCAGCCTTGTTCCCCACTATAAGCGGAAAGCGCATATGTTTCACCTGCACCGTTCTGCTTTGAACCCACATCTTTACTCGAGTCATAACCCAAAAGGCGACCGTGATGTAAGCTTTTAAGGTTCCAGAATTTTGCATTGGGAATACCTGAGTGACCGTTTGCTACTGTTTCCCAAATCGAGGATGCATCTGCAAGATTTATAACAAGCTGTTTCTCGCCGCCAACATATATTTCATACGCTCGATCCGATACTGTTCCAAGTACATGATCTGTACTGTATGATAAAAGACGAGTATATCCGGCTTCTGCACTTTCCGCAATGTGGATATAACCACCATTTACAAACGAGTCTGTGTTATCCGGATCGGCAAGTACAAACATTGATGAGTTCTTTGATGATTCATCATAATCGTTTTGAATAAACGCTTGTGCAGCTTTAACCTCAAGTGTAAAGTCATCTGCAAGCTCAACACCGTTATAGTTCACCTTGACATTTGTGTATGTACCGGCTTTCGTAAGATCCGCGCCGGAAAGCATATCCGTTGTAACGGGAACCTGTGTAAGCTTGCCGTCAACGTAAAGGTGGACGTATGCACCTGTAGGTGCAAATTTGCCTGTACCTACAGCAACAATACCGTTCTTGGAGTAGAGGTATCCCTTTATTTCGGGTATAGTTCTTTCGCCTACTTTTTCATAGAACTGAACTCTCGTTTTAGCCGAACCGCTTGTTACAATGTTGAAGTTTGTAAATTTTCCTTGATAAGTATCGTCATAATAACCGTCATATTCACCGTAGCTAAGATAGCCGTCGTCACCCGCGGTAACACCCCAGGGCTTTTCATTGGTTCCCGAGGGATAAACCGTGTTAAGACCTGCAAGGTCCACCTTATCCGATGCCATTGTGAATTTGCCCAAACGTGTCCAATTCTGTTGTACAGCCAAATTTGAAACCAGCATCATATGTCCGGAATGGTAACCGTTGTTACCGCCGTTATTATGAGTGGACAAGTATCCTACATGGCTGGTATTAGTGACATTACCTGCTCCATCCTTATCTTGTATAAAAGCAGGAGTAGAAAGGAGATATCTGCCATTGCCGGCGCTTTCAAACTTCCATTCACCGTAAAGACCGACATTCGAAGTCTTCGTGAAGGGGTTTGTCGTGTATGTTCCGGCTTCAAGAGTATCGACATCAACGGGTATTTCAAAAACCGTCAGACCGGTCTTTGTTTCCATATACCCATGATTTTTCGTCTCACTTGCGCCTAATGCAGCAGCATTAGTGCCGGGTTCGTCCGTGCTGACTATCATAAACGTCTTATTGCCGTTTACAAGATCAGACAGTGTGTAGTTTTCCACAAGTTTGTAAACTGTGTCTTTTGTGCTCGTCTGAATCGTTATCAGCTCAGGCTCAGCAATAGGCATTTCACCTTCGGCAAGTGCCACAATCGGCGAAAGAAGCATTGACAAGCATAGAAAGACCGATAAAATTCGATTCAAACCAAACTTTTTCTTTGTTTGTTCCATTGATATTCTCCTTTTGAAGATTTAGATTGTGCATGCAAATATACATTAATATATAATATAATGTGGATGGTGAGATTATACCATTTAAATATTGCACCGGTACTACGCATATTTTAAATTTTTTGTGTCTTTTTTAAATTCTATTGGCAATAATTTGTTTTCAAGACGTTATATTAGTTCTTCAACGGCGATACAATTTTACACTCTCTGAAGTTCACCTTACAATTGACAAACTCAAATAACTGTGGTACAATTCACATATGACAAAAAAGCCAAGGAGTAGCGTATGATAGTAAAGCAGTATATTAAAGATTTTGAAAAACTCGGTTTCGGTCTGTTTGTTCATTTCGGCGTTTACAGCGTCGTCGGCAAAGGTGAATGGTCAAAGGCGGTTTTGCACATTTCAAATGAAGAATATGCAGAATATGCAAAACAGTTCAATCCACACGGGGATTGGGCAAAAAAGCTCGTGGCACACGCAAAAACAGCGGGGGCAAAGTATATAACAATCACAACACGCCATCACGACGGTTTTTCGCTTTATGACACGTGCGGACTTAATGAATACGATACGGTGCATTTTTGCGGACGTGACCTTATACGTGAGTTTATAGATGCCTGCAACGAAGGAGGCATCATTCCCTTTTTCTACCACACTCTGATGGATTGGTACATGCCCTCATACGAGAACGATTTTAACGAATATCTCGTTTATTTGAGAAAAAGCGTGGAGCTTCTTTGCAAAAACTACGGCAAGATAGGCGGTATATGGTTCGACGGTATGTGGCACAAGCCGAATAGCGATTGGCAAGAGGATGAGCTTTACGGAACAATCAGAAAATATCAGCCCGAAGCGATGATAATAAACAACACGGGGCTTTCCGCAAGAGGCGCTCTCGGACACATCGAACTTGACAGTGTCACATTCGAGCGCGGAAGACCCCAGAAAATAAATACAGACGAGTCACCAAAATATATTGCAAGCGAGATGTGTCAGGTCATGAACAGCCATTGGGGCTATGCCGAAAATGACCTTTCATATATATCCCCCGCCGATATAATAAAAGACTTGACCGTTTGTAAAAAATGCGGAAGCAACTTTTTGCTCAACGTCGGGCCGCTTCCCAATGGATATCTGCGCACCATTGACAGCGCAATTCTTGAGATAGTCGGAAAATGGGTCGATATCAACCGTGAGGTAATGGATGCTGCTCCGTGTGATATCAAAATCGAAAACAAAGATGAGGATTTTGTCCTCAAAACCGACAAGGCATATTACATCCTCTGCAATAATCTTCCCATGGTGGCAGACCCCAACGTGGCTTTGGCAAGCGGAAATTCCGACTATGAAGTGCGTTTTAAAGCCGACAAGCAGATTAAAAGCGTTTATTGGCTCGATAATAATGAAAATTTGAAATTCACACAAAACGGTAATGATGTACTTATAAACATCACCCCTTTTTCCTACGGCAACCACTTAGTTGTACGTGCAGCAAAAGCAACATTTGAATAAGCAAAAAAATCTGTGCGGAAATTCCGCACAGATTTTTCATTCACTTTATTCTCGACAAATACTGACAGTAAACGTACACATTTTGAATTTTTTTAGCCTCTACTCCGTCATCTGCCTGTATTATCGGCTGTGTTTCGGAGGGGGTTATGTACAGTTTAAAAACGATGGCATCCTGACCCGGACGCATATTTCGAATTTTCTTATATTCCAATTCACGCTTCGTAACGCCCAAATAATCATAGATTACAGTTTCAATGTCAAGATTGCTGAAGCACTGCAAAACGTCCGTTTCATCGTGAAGTTCAAGGATATGCTTTGCTTCTTCAAACGTCAGATTGTGACACTGAAATTCGCCTTCGTTAAGAACGCTCATCATACTGCTGTTATCAAGCAACAATAAAGGTAAAGATTTATCCATGGTAAGAACCTCCCTGTTTATTTTATTTGTTGAGTTTATTATACAGTAAAAAATGCAAGTTGTCAATACATTTCTTGCATTTTTTACCAAAATTATTTTTTCACATCCTTACCACCGTAACACATAACATTATTCTTAATTTTTTTTATGAATATCTTTTACTTTATACTGCATATATCTCATTGACACAAACACAAAACTGTGGTAAAATTTACGCATGTTCACCACCAAGGAGGTACTTTTAAAATGAAAGCTTTAAAAATTTTGACAGTTTTGCTTTGTATAACGCTGATTTCTTCGCTGTTTGTATCGGCGATTCCGGGAAAAATAGGCGGTTCGACAAACATCACCACAAGTGAGATCAAATTGCCAAACGGAACAAAAACAGGTGTGACCTTAACAGAAATGACGATCAAGAAACAAACGTATTTCAACCCGTCAACATCTAATGAAAAGAAAGCATGCTTCACGGAATTTGACCTTTCAAACACAAATCTTTCGGTAGAAGTTATAAACTGCGGCGACTATATGGTAAGCACAAAAACAGTCAAATCAGCAGTAGAAAGCTATAACGAAAGCGGAAAAACCGTACTTGCCGCAATCAACGGCGACCTTTGGATGACAAATGTTCACAGCGGCAAAGAAATGGCAAAAGCTGTTTTGAAGGTACCGCGCGGAATTATGATATCCAAGGGTGAGATTTGGGCAACTCAGCAGATAGGTATGGAAAATGCCTGTGCAACGAATGATGAAAGAGGCACAACGACACCGCCGAAAGCGGCATTCGGCGTAACAGCACTTAACCAACCTTTAGTCGGCAGTCCCAATATTACAGTTTCGCTTAAAAATGAAAGAACGGGACTTTCCATGAATGCGGGCGGTCTTAACCGACTCCCCGCCCCTAACTCCATGATAGTATACAACCACAGGTGCTACAACACAAACTATGCGCTTGATGATTCTTACGAAATCGAAATCGAATCGGACAATACCGCATTTACTCTTGACGGCACAGTAACAGGAACGATAAAACGCATATATGAAAGCGGAAGCACAACACGCCCCGCAATAAATAAGAACACCATCATCATCACAGTAAGAGGAAACAGAATCCCCGCGATGCAGGAAAATTTCAAAATAGGTGATACAGTTTCCTTTAAATGCTCCATTTCAGACACAACAGGCAATACCGCGCTTTGGAAAACGGTAAAAGAAGCCATCGGCGGTCATATCATAACACTCAAAGACGGTGAAATATACACCTCTCTTGGCGGCAGTACCGAGTATCCGGGTGCATTCGTCGGATATAAAGATGACGGAACGGTAATGTTCACAACACTTACAGCCGCAAAGGACGGAACAAGACTCGGCTTGAACTACGCAACCGGCGTCAGATTCCTCAAAGATGCCGGATACAACAGCGTATTTTTCCTTGACGGCGGCGGTTCGGCAACAATGGTAACTCTTGAAGACGGCACATATACCGTCAGAAGCAAATCATCCGACGGTTCTCCCCGTGCAGTTATAAATGCCCTTGCATTGGTTTGGAACACAAACAAGGTCTGTGCACAGCAAGGTGACACAAGCTATATAAAAGCACCGCTTAATCTTTCTGCTATCCCGGGATATCACATTCCGGCTGACCTGATGCCTCTTATTGTATCGGGACACACAAACTGCACAGGTAAATATACAGAGGCGGAAAATTCATACGATCTGACGATATCATCAACTTCAAACGACCCGTATGCAACACTCAGTTACGAAAGCCTCGGTGCAGTTTCAGCGGATACATACAAATATATGGTTATCAAAGCTAAAACGAACATAAACAAGGCAAGTACGCTAAAGCTTTATTATTCAACCGCAATGTCAGCAGGCCCGAGCGAAACATACACAAAGAACATATCAATCAACGGAAGCAAAGAGTGGAATTATTACATTGTAAACCTTGAAAAAGACACCGGATGGAGGGGCCAGATAAGCAACATAAGGCTTGACATTTTCGATTCAATTACAACAAATTCATCTGACGGCACGGTATTTTCATTCGGCGGTATAACACTTTGTAAAACACTCGACGAGGCAACAAAGGTAACAGCAGGCAATTACTTACCCGACGGTGCAATACCGAGCTACAAAGAATATCTCAATCCCGGAAGTACAACAACCACTTCCGCCGTTGACACCGACCCTCCCGCAGAGGACACAGATGCCGTTACAGAAGCTGATACAGATACTGAAACGATCGTAACAGATGAAATATCCGATGTGATAACAGAAACCCCCGCAGAGGATACCGACACAGCTACAGAAAACACACAGGCTGACAGCGAAACAGCAGGTGTGACTGACACCGCCTCCGAAAGCGCAGACGTCAGCTCAAGTTCAGACACAGACAGCGATGAAAATTCATCATCAGGCATCATAATAGGAATAATTTGTGCCGTCGCAGTTGCAATTGCAGTCGTTGCCATATTCATCGTTAAAAAACGTAAAAACTGATTCTTTAAATAAAAAAATGCAGGACGGTTGATTGCAACCGTCCTGCATTTTTATTCTTCAACTTGCTTCAAAAGAAGTTTTTTTTCAAAGCCGCCACGCTTTGCAAGCTTTTCACATCTTACCGTTTCAAGCTCATCAGGTGTATATCCACGCGCCGTAACAGCCGCATACAGCACCTCAAGAAGGTCCGCAAGCTCCTCAATACTTCCGTCTTTATAGTATTCCTCAAGCTCCTCGCCGAGCTTTTTGTCTATCATTTCAAGATACGTAGCATCGTCCATAACTTCAACAATGCACTTTTTGCCCTGTTGTGATATTATTTCGGGAATCTTATCCCTTACAAGCTTATTATATTGTTTCGTACCCATATTTTCCTCTTGTTTTCATATTATCAAAATGGTTATCGCAGAAGCGATAACCATTTTGTATTTCATTTCATCAATCAACAGGTCTGTATGCAAATCTGAACGGCATATCGCTGTATGACAAAGGTTCATACGAAGGCTGTACAGAATCAAGTCTTGTATTGCTTCCTGCGTCGTATCTGTATGTATTTGCTCCGTACGTACCTGCGGAGATAAATACGTGGCAGGGATAATCCTTATAGTTGGCAGGAACAGCCAAATTATGGCTATAACCAACAAATATTATATCACCGGGGCGTACATCAGCAAGATTTGTATGCTTCTGGAAGCCGAGGCTCTTCAACAGATTTTCCATAGGACCGTAGAGTGTATAACCCTTTGTTGCGGGCTGACCGTTTCTGTTAAAGCCTGCATCGTAAAGCACCCAACCAACGAATCTGTCGCACGATACGACCTTTTCAGTCTTATTAAGCGCAGGGTTAACGCTTGCATCGCCGTAAGTGTAATCCTGAATACGCGCATAGTCTGCATCAAGCTTCGCATGGTGGAGGATTCTCGCAGCCGCCATAGTAGGACAAGGATTGTATACAACGTTTCCACCCTGATATACTACCTGACCGTACTGTACCTGAACAGCAGCTTTAGCCGCTTCAAGCGTTTCGTATCTGCCGTAAACCGTTGTTCCGTAAGGACACGTTACCATATATTCGGGAAGCTTTGTTCTGTAATCATCAACAATAAACTGCTGAGCAGGCGAAAGGTTGCTTGTGTACAGATGTACATTCGTGTTTTCAGCATCGGAAGCGCTGTAAACGTCAACAACAAAGTTATCGCCGAGCGCTGACATAAGTGTCATCTTGCCCAGTCTCATATAAACGTACCAACGCTGTGCCGTCGTGCCGTTTGAATCGTACACCTGAATATTTGTACCGTCAGCCGCTTTTGCTTCAACAACATCAAGAACCTTTCCTGTCTGCGAGCTCTTGATAATGTATGTGCCGTCAGCCTGAGGCAGGAACTGCCAATAATGACCATTTGGCTTGATACATACGTTGTTTGAAGAATCAACGGAAATAAAGCCGTTGTTGAATTTGAGAGTTGTATAGAACATCGGTTCGTTAAGCGTGCCGACCTTGTCAAAATATGCATTTGTAACAAGATCAACGTGACCGATATTGTCTAAATAAAATATCTGTGCATCTGAATAATTTACGCCGTATATGTTTACCTTTGCGTCATTTTCTGTCGATGCAGAAAAGATATCAAGAACTCTGTCATATCCGCACTTGGAACGGATAATGTAACCGCCTTCATGTTCAATGAGATACCATCTTTGATTCTCTGCACCGGAATTTTTATAAACGCCTACCTTATTGCCCATATCAGTGGAAGCGTAAGCGAGGTCAAGCACCGTACCCATGCCGACGTTTTCAATTATGTATGATCCGTCTTCCTGAAGTAAGAAATGCCATATCTGGTTAGCAGACGTTGTCTTATCCGATGCAACAACATCACCGCTTCCGAGATTTACGCCAAGTGCATTGTCAGTATACGAAAGATCTATCGTTGCATAGAAGCTTGCGCCGAGATTCTTTACGGGTCTGTCGTCAACATCAAACTCAGGCTCATCGCTCATTATAAAGTTTGAAAATCCGGAAAGGTCTGCCTGTGTAAATGAACCGTCAGCATCAAAATCGAGGACGGATTCATAGTAGAAATTATTACCTGCTTTAAGGTGCTTTTTCGCACGTACAAGGTCTTTTCCCGTTACGTATGTATCACCGTCGAGATCACCGTCAACAAGCAATGTATATTCTTTGCCTTCAGCGGTTACAAGCTTGTAGCCCGTACCGACTCTTGAAGACTCACCGATGGTGTATCCATGAAACTTGGTGACATGACTGCTTCCGGGGAAACATCCGAGAAGCTCTTTGGCAGTAGTGCCAAGCGGAATGTCTTTAATATACTCTCCGTCAACGTACGCATCATTCAATGAAGCCAACTGTGTTCTCGGCAAAAACGATGATACTATTTCCGTTCCGGCGAAGATGCACGGCAACAAAACGGCAATAAGCACGCAAAACACCGTGATCCTGAGTAAATGTTTTTTCATAAGCATATACTCCTTTCAAATGCTCATAAATACAAAAAGGCCGATGCATCATTTCATATAAAATGGTTCCAATCAGAACTTTAAATATCTTCTCGGTATAAAGCATACAAGCCAACAATTTAATTTTACTGCATTTTTATCAAAAAATAGGAAAAAAAATAATAATTTTTTGTTAATTTTGCAAAAAACACCTGTACAATAATATGTTATTCCTTGGTTTAGGCAAAATGAACATTTGAAAAAAATCCGTTTTGTGAAAATATTCTAACATACCTTTCTTATAAACAGACAGAACAAGGCATCTTCAGTGTGAAGATGCCTTGAAAATAATTTTTTAAGCTGAATAAATTAATCGATAGGTCTGTAAGCGTAATAGAATAACGGCTGATCAGGCGTACCTATCCTTTCAAGGAACGGAGCCTTACCGTTAAGATATTCCGTACCGTTTACGTATCTGATTCTTGCAGTTGAACCGTGGTCATATCTCAAATACACGTTTCCGCCCAGATTTTCGCTTGCACAAATGAAGATGTGTCCGGGAAGTCCGGGTTTTGTCGGGTCGGGAGATGTAAATACGATATCACCGGGTTTAAGAGCTGCAGGATTTGTTATCTTCTGATAACCGAGAGAAGGTATCCAGTTTACCTGTTCGTAAACAACAGGACCGTGAATTATCTTATTACCCTGTTTGTCCGTAACACCGGAAAGCCAGAGCGCCCAGTCAACAAGTCTGTCACAGCTACTCCATCTTTCCGTGGATGCAACAGGTCTGTTGATATCGAGGTGCTGCCAGTTATAACCGGGGTTATAATCTGCGTGAGCGTATGCGAATGCATTTGCCGCCGCGAAATCCGAAACGCGCTTAGCGTTGTATACAAGCTTCGCTGCCATAAATGACGGGCAGGGATTATATACGAGGTTTCTGCCCTGGTGTACAACCTGACCGAGATATGCTTTTACATTTGCCCTTGCTTCTTCGATCGTGTCATATCTGCCGTATACGATCGTGTTATAAGGATCTGTTACGCTGTATGCGGGAAGCTTAAGCGTGTAATCCGCAAACGTGAAGTGCTGTGCATTTGAGCCGTTATACGTATACAAATGAACATTTGTGTCTTCATTATCAGATCCGCTGTAAACGTCAACAACAAAATTCTGATCAAGTGCGGAACGAAGTACAGCCTTACCGTTCTTCATATAGATGTACCATCTTTGAGCCGCGGTATCGTTACTGTCATACGTCTGGATATTCGTGCTGTTTTCCATTTTCGCGGAATAAACGTCAAGAACCTTTCCGTTTATAGCGCTTATGATCTTATACGTTCCGTCTGTCTGCGGTTCAAATCTCCAATACTGCTTTGAACTCTTGACACAAGCGTTATCATTCGTATCTACTGCAAGATTGCTGTTGCCGAATACGAGATTTGCATAGAATGCAGACTGTGTAAGCGGGCCTACCTGGTTAAAGTAAGCGTTACTGTTAACGTCGATATCCTCTACCTTATTTATGTAGAATATCTGCGCATCGGAATAGTTGATTCCGTACATATGAATGTTTGCATCATTTTCTGTGGAAGCAGAGGAAACATCAAGTACTCTGTCATCTGCACACTTTGAACGGATAATATAACCGCCGTCACATTCAACGAGATACCAACGCTGGTTGTCCGAGCCGCGCACGTTGTACAAAGAAACGTTTGTGCCCTGGTCGGGATCAGCGTATGATACTTCCATCGCTGTACCCATACCTACGCTTGTTATAACGTATGTACCGTCATCGTAACGCATAAAGTGCCATATCTGGTTTGCAGACGTTGATTTATCCGAAGCTGTAATATTGTGACCGATATTAGCCGCAACCGAATTATCGGTATACGAAAGATCTATCGTTGCATAGAAATCGTCGCCGAGGTCTGAGCTTTCTCTATCAAAAATATTGAATTCAGGCTCATCTGTCATGATAAGATCTGAAAATCCCGAAAGGTCAGACTGTGTAAATGAACCGTCACGGTTAAAATCGAGAACGGATTCATAGTAAAATACATTACCTGTAATGAGATGCTTCTTTGCACGTACAAGGTCTTTACCCGTTGCGTACGTATCACCGTCAAGGTCGCCTTCAACAAGCAATGTATATTCGGCACCGTCAGACATTACAAGCTTGTAGCCTGTTCCGACTCTTGAACCCGATGCTATATCATAGCCGTGAAATTTGGTTACGTGTTTACCGTTCGGGAATTGTCCCAAAAGTTCTTCCGCGGTAGTTCCGACCGGTATATTTTTAACATATTCCCCATCAATCACCACATCGTCTATCGTGATAGACGCACTCGTCGGGAAAAACGAAGTCAGTATCTCCGTTCCGGCAAAAACACACGGCAAAAGCACTGCAATAAGCACGCAAAACACCGTGATCATAAGTAAATGTTTTTTCATAAGCATATACTCCTTTCAAATGCCCATAAATACAAAAGCCCCCTGCGTATTAACATCAAATGATCCCCATTACAGCTTTTAAGTATCTCTATGGTATAACGCATACAAGCTAACGGTTTAATTTTACTGCATTTTTATCAAAAAAATGGGGGTAAAATAATAATTTTTTGTTAATTTTGCAAAATGCCCTTAAATATAATTTTCAAATTCAAAAGCTTCCCCGTGTTATATATTCTCACTTTTTCAAAACAAAAGAGCTGCCGAAAAGACAGCTCTTTTGTACCGTTTATAAAAATATAAATTTTGCCGCTAAAGTCATTATTATAAGAAAAACTGCATTTATCAGAGTAAAAAGATAAAAATATAGCCTTGTATGTCCCGGATATAATATTCGATATTCACTGAATGTTATAAGACTTGCAAGAGATGCTATAAGTGTTCCAGTACCTCCGATATTAACCCCCATAAGCAACGCCTCGTAATTTTCCGTGAAGCGTGAAAGAAGTATCGCCGACGGTACATTGCTGATTACTTGACACGAAAGCACCGAAACTGTCAAGGCATCTTTATCAAGAAGTGAAGAAAGCACAGAATTGACCGTTTCTATCCTTGAAAGATTTCCGGCAAAAATAAAGAAAAAGAAGAATGTTCCCAAAAGTGCGTAATCTACCATTAACAGCGACTCTCTGTCAACCAAAAAAAGGATGGCAGGAACTATAATAAGACCGATCCAGAACGGAATTACCCTGAATACGATAAGAATTGAAAAAATAAACAGCGCACTATACAGCAATGTACGTTTTATATTAAGTTTTTCGGGGAATTTTTCGCTGATTTCAAGCTTTATCGGTTTCACAAATAAGCAACAAACGCAAAGTAATGACACCGCAAGTATAAACGGCTTCAGCATAATTGAGCAAAATTCAACAGTAGGAATTTTGAAATACGAATAAAGATACAAATTCTGAGGATTTCCGAACGGTGTCAGCATTCCGCCGAGATTAGCCGATATATTTTGCAATATAAATAAATACGGTATGTATTTTTCTTGTTTTGCAACACTCACAGAAAAATACCCAAGCGGTAAAAAGGTTATAAGTGCCATATCATTCGCAATAATCATAGAGCCAATGAACGTAATAATTACAAGCATAAAAAATAAGCTTCTTAGATTTCCTGTAAACAACACCAATTTACGGGAAATTATCGTGAAAAACTTAATATTTCTATATGCACAAATCACCGCTAACGTTAAAAACAAGCACGCAAGCGTAGTCCAGTCAAAATACCCAAAATAATCTCTATCCGGCGGTACGAAAAAGCAGGTCACGATTGCCGCAAACGCCGCTATGCAAAATACCGCATTTTTCTTTATAAACTTTATAACAGGCATAATACTCCTCCTTTTCGCAAACATTCTATATAATACATCATCTTTTGAATTTTTTCAAGGGAATTCATATACTTTCTGCCTTTATTTATATAAATTTATGCTTTCGAGATAATTTAAATTTTCATGTTGTATAATATTATACCGCTTGCAAAAGGTGAATTGCGCAAAAAAATCGTACACCGCCCTGACGGGCGATGTACGATTATGTTATTATATTACCGTATTAAGATCAGTCGATAGGTCTGTATGCGTAGTAGAATGTGGGCTGATCTCCCGTTCCTATTCTCTGTATGAACGGTGCTCTGCCCTGATAATATTCAGAGCCGTGAACATATCTGATTCTTTGAACAGAACCGTGGTCATATCTGAGATATGTATTTCCGCCCATGTTACCGCTTGCGCAGATAAATACGTGAGCAGGTGAGCCGGGTCTTGTTGAGTCATACGTTGTGAAAACGATATCGCCGGGCAGAAGAGCCGCAGGATTCGTTATCCTCTGATATCCGAGGCTTGCAAGCCATGAGGGCTGCTGGAAAACAACCAATCCGTTGTTTATTGTATTGCCTCTTGTATTTGTAACACCTGATCTCCAGAGGGTCCAGTCAACAAGTCTGTCACAGCTACTGAGTCTTTCGCCGGATGCTACAGGTCTGTTTATATCAAGATACTGCCAGTTATAACCGGGATTGTACGTCGCGTGACCGTATGCAAAGCCATGTATAGCCGCAAAGTCAGAAATAAGCTTCGCATTGTAAAGCATCTTTGCTGCCATAAGTGTCGGGCAGGGATTATATACAAGATTCTGTCCCTGATGTACAACCTGACCGAGGAACACCGTTGTTGCTGCCTTAGCCGCATCAAGTGTTTCGTATCTGCCGTATACAACTGTATTATAAGGATCTGTTACTGAATATGCGGGAAGTTTCAAAGCGTAATCCTCAAATGTAAACTGCTGTGCGGGTGAACCGTTATATGTGTACAGGTTGATGTTTCTGCCTTCCACATCAGCGCCGCCATGAATATCAACAACAAAGTTTTTATCTGCCGCAGAACAAAGTATTGCCTTACCGTCTTTCATATAAATATACCATCTCTGTGCCTTTGTGCCGTTGTCATCATAAGTTTGTATGTTTGTTCCGTCAGCCATTGCAGCTGTATAGACATCCAAAGACTTTCCGTTCATAGCATTGGTTATCTTGTATGTACCGTCGCCCTGAGGCTCAAATTTCCAATACTGTCTGATTGCCTTTAACGCAACATTTCCATCCGATTCAACCGCAACACTGCGGCTGCCGAATATGAGGTTTGCGTAGAACATTGACTGTGTCAAAGGTCCTACCTGATCGAAATATGCATCGCTTTCGGTATCTATACCATCTATCTTGTTGATATAGAACACCTGTGCATCAGAATAATTCAAGCCGTACATATGAACATTGGCGTCATTGTCTGTAGAGCCTGCGAAAACATCGACAACTCTGTCATCTGCGCACTTTGAACGCAGGATGTATCCACCCTCATGCTCAACAAGATACCATCTCTGGTTTTCACCGCCGTGCGCTCTATATAACGAAACATTTGCGCCCTGATCCGGCGAAGCATATGAAACCTCCATAGCAGTACCCATTCCGAGGCTCTTAATAACATATGCGCCGTCATCCTGACGTACAAAGTGCCATATCTGGTTTACGGATGTTGTCTTATCAGAAGCAACAATATTGTGTCCTATATTTGCCGCAATTGCATTATCAGTGTAAGAAAGATCTATTGTTGCATAGAAATTGTCACCGAGATCTGCACTTTCCTTATCGTAAATATTGAGTTCAGGTTCATCTGTGATAATAAGCTCCGAAAATCCCGAAAGATCCGCTTCAGTGAATGAACCGTCACGGTTGAAGTCAAGCACGGATTCATAATATACATCATTGTTTGCTATAAGGTGCTTTCTTGCACGGACAAGATCCTTACCCGTTACGTATGTATCACCGTCAAGGTCACCCTCAACAAGTAACGTATATTCTACTCCATCAGCCATTACAAGCTTATAGCCTGTTCCGACTCTCGATCCCAAGGCTATATCATAGCCGTGGAATTTGGTTATGTGGTCACTGCCCGGAAATTGTCCCAAAAGCTCCTCTGCGGTAGTGCCGATAGGAATATTTTTGACATATTCTCCATCAATTGCCGCATCTTCCAACGACAGTGCCGCAGTTTTCGGGAAAAACGAAGATACTATCTCCGTTCCTGCGAAAACGCATGGCAGAAGCACGGCGATAAGCAACGCAAACACCGTGATTCGAATTAAGTGTTTTTTCATAAATAGGTTCTCCTTTCAAAATGCACGAACATAAAAAGCTTACACCCGCGGAAAATCGTACCAATAGACTAACGGTGCAAGCCGATACTATAATTTTACAGCATTTTAATCAAAAAAGCAACTTCAAAATGATAACTTTTTGTTAATTATGCAAAAAACATATAATGTTTAATAGTTAGTACGTTCAATCATGTTTCTTTAAAATAATAAAATCGTTCAGTTTTTACAAAAAACTGCACGATTTTTTATCCATATTTACTAATACATTAATACTTTTTCATTTCTTCTTCACGCTTGAGACGGTTCTCTTCATCCTTTTTAAGTGCGGCTTCCTCCGCCTCTCTGCGCAAACGGTCTTCTTCTTCATCACGACGGCGTTTTTCTGCAACCATTTCATCAAGCTCTTCAAACGAAGGCTCACCTTCCATAACTGCTTTGAACTGATCCGCATCCATAACCTCATTCTTTATAAGATATTCCGAAATGAAGTGAAGCTTTTCGATATTGGCATTCAATATTTCCATACACTTATTATATGCCTCATCGATTATGCGGCGTATTTCCGAATCGATATCGGATGCCGTTTTTTCCGAATAAGTTTTTGTATTTGAGAAGTCACGTCCCAAGAACACCTCATCGTTACCGTGAGATGAGCCGTAAACAACGGAACCTAAAAGATCGCTCATACCGTACTTTGTAACCATATCGGTAGCTGTCTGTGTCGCACGCTGAATATCGTTTGAAGCACCGGTTGAAAGGTCGTTGAAAATTATCATTTCTGCAACACGACCGCCGAGGAGAGTAACGATCTCCTGCTGCATTTCGCCACGCGTTGCAACCATTCTGTCTTCCTGCGGAACAGAAAGCGTATAGCCACCCGCCATAGCAGTGGGAATTATGGATATCTGCGTTACAGGGTCTATCTTATCCATGAAGTAACGGGAAATTGCGTGTCCCGCTTCATGGTAAGCGGCAACCTTTATATCAGTGTCCTTACGCTTCTTGTTGCGCTTCGGTGTACCGACGATAAGCTTCATAACAGCTTCTTCAATGTCGGGCATGCAAATGATTGCCTTTCCTTTTCTCGCAGCAAGAAGTGCCGCTTCGTTAAGGAGATTTGCAAGATCGGCGCCCGTAAAGCCAACTGTTGTTTTTGCAACCTGCGAAAGATCGACATCCGGTGATAATGGTTTGCTTCTTGCATGAACCTTGAGTATATCTTCTCTGCCCTTGATGTCGGGATAATGCACAGTTATTTGTCTGTCGAATCTGCCCGGACGAAGCAAAGCGGGGTCGAGAATATCGGGGCGGTTTGTTGCCGCCATAACAATAACACCCTCATGTGTTCCGAAGCCATCCATTTCGACAAGCAACTGGTTGAGCGTCTGCTCTCTTTCGTCGTGTCCGCCGCCGAGACCTGCGCCTCTGTGACGTCCGACAGCATCTATTTCATCTATAAAGATAATACTTGCGGGATTTTTTCTCGCTGTTTCAAACAGATCTCTTACACGGGAAGCACCGACACCTACGTACATTTCGACAAAGTCGGAACCCGATATCGAGTAAAAAGGCACGCCTGCCTCGCCCGCAACTGCTTTTGCAAGCAAGGTTTTACCTGTTCCGGGAGGGCCTACAAGAAGCACACCTCTCGGTATTCTTGCACCGAGCTTTGTATATTTGGCGGGATCCTTGAGATATTCAACCACCTCTCGCAGTTCTTCTTTTTCCTCATCAGCACCTGCAACATCGGTGAAGTAAACTCTTTTCTTTTCATCATCGCCGAATTTTATCTTCGCCTTGCTGAAGGAGTTCATCTTACCGCCCTTACCAGTCATCTGGTTGGTAAAGTATATCCAAAGACTTACCATAACGATGATAAGAATGAGATACGGCACAAATGAAACCCACCACGGCCATGTTGTCGGCGGTTCGTATTCGTATTTTACAATAGTGCCTGCGGCACGCTGTGCCTCTATAGTTTCGGAAAGATCGGTGTAAAATATAGATATATCACGCAGAGCATACGTGTACATTTTGTCATCCTGCGACTGAATTGTAAGCAGGTTTGCTTCATCGATCTTAAAGGCTTTTACGTTTTCGTTTTTGAACATAGCGACAACTTCGCTATAATCTTCGATCTTTTCTCCTCCACCGATATTTCCGAGAACGGAGGAAACAACAACAAACAATCCTACGATCAATACGGCGTAGAAAATAAATACTTTGCTATTAAACTTCATATTTTCTCCAAAAAATTATTTTTCGTAAACTTCAGGCTTAAGCACACCTATATACGGCAAAGTCCTGTATTTTTCATCAAAGTCAAGCCCGTAACCTACAACAAATTCATCAGGGATCACAATACCCGTATAGTCGGGAACAAATTTTACCGCACGGCGGTCCGGCTTATCAAGAAGTGTGCAGGTATGTACACTCTTTGCGCCCTTGAATTTAAGGTAATCGCACAAATAAGAAAGTGTTTTTCCGCTGTCTATTATATCCTCAATGATAAGTATATCGCAATCTTTTATCTTTGCGTGGTCAATATCGAGAAGAATACGTACGACCCCTGACGATTCCGTCCCCGAACCGTATGATGATACCCTCATAAAATCAATTTCGGCGGGTACTGTTATTTTCTTCAGAAGGTCACTGAAAAACATAACGGAACCTTTTAAAATACAGAGAAGCAAAAGATTTTTGTCTTTATAGTCTTCATCTATCTGTCGCGCGGTCTTTTCAACGATATCGTCGATCTGCTCCTCTGAAACGAGGATTCTTTCAATATCTTCGCTAAAACGTTTCATCACAAATCACTTTGGTACATTATAACAGCTTTATTTTCGCTTTCGCGTCCGTCATATCCGTCGCAAGTCGGAAAACCGGGCATACATATCACCGTGTTTAAATCACACACAACGGGATAATTTTTTCTTACCTGTGTGGGTAATTTTGCACAAGCAAGTATTTTTTTCGGTGTGCGTGTTATACCGCCGTACCTGTACCTATCTCCTTCTATTCTGTTTCTTATAAAAATATTTCCATTGATTCTATCACGATTAATTACAGTAGGTTTTAATGTTTTGTAAATATTCTCCTTTTTATAGCTCTCGTCAAAAAAAAGATACAAAGTAAAACCCAAATCAGGAAATTTATTCACACCTTCATGCAGCTCATAGAAATACTCGCCTGTATTTACACGGCGCGAAAACGTAAGCGTTTGTCCGTTATGATACAGCACAGTATCGGCTGATATATCCATTCTTTGCCCGACCGATGCGTTTTTGGCAAATTCATAAATAAGCTCCGTCATTTTATATGACGGTGATATTCCCGAAAGCTTTTGTATTACATTCGCAAAAAGCGTCTTGTTCAAAGCCAAAAACGGCTCTCTTTCGAATGTAGAATTTTTTGAAAAACTTTTGATAAATTGATCTGCTTTTTCAGATATATATTCATCGGTGTTTGACAGTATATCGCTGAAATTTGATATATTTTCAATAAAAGCGGTATTAACACGCGACAAACGCGGTAAAATTTCGTGTCTTATATAATTCCTTGTATAATCGGTATCATCATTTGTGGCATCGGTTACATAACTTAAATTATTTTTCTCAAGATACTGTAAAATATCCGCTTTATCCGCTTTTATGATAGGACGGATTATTAAAAATCCTTCCTCATATCTTTTCACAGGAATTCCTGAAATACCTTTCACACCCGTGCCTCTGCAAAGATTGAACAACACTGCCTCAGCGTTATCACGTGCATTGTGCGCGGTTGCGATAACATGTATGTTTTTTTGCTTTGAAACATCAAAAAAAGCACGGTAGCGGTATTTTCTTGCACATTCCTCAAGTCCCGTTTTTTCTTCCTTTGAAACAGTCGGAATATCAACATGTATCGGAACAAAGTCAACACCCAATTTTTCGCAAACGGACTTACAAAATGCTTCGTCACAGTCCGCTTCATTCCCTCTTATACCGTGGTTTACGTGTACGGCACACAGTTTATCTGCGCCGACACATTCGGCAAGAGTATGAAGAAGCGCCATCGAATCCGAACCACCCGAAAAACCAACGGTTATTTTTTCATTTGAAATCCCGCAAAGCTCAAGCTGTTTTTTCGCAAGCTTTACCAAACTCACGGCTCTTCTCCGTATCTGTCTTCAATGCTTGAAAACTTCGTAAATTCACCGTTCCAGATCATATCAACCTTACCCGTTGAACCGTGACGGTTCTTTGCAATTACGACCTGTGCAAGGTTTGTTTTTTCGGCATCTTCTTTATAATATTCGGGTCTGTAAAGGAACATAACGATGTCGGCATCCTGCTCGATAGCACCGGAGTCACGAAGGTCTGAAAGCATAGGTGTTTTGTCGTTTCTCGATTCTGAGGCACGGGAAAGCTGTGCACAGCAGATAACGGGCACCGCAAGCTCCTTTGCCATAATTTTAAGGCCACGTGAAATGTCGCCTATTTCAAGCACACGGTTGTCTGTGTGCTTATCACTCTGCATAAGCTGTAAATAGTCGATAACGACAAGTCCCAAATTCTTCATTCTGCGGAGCTTCGCCTTCATTCCTGTAACGGTAATGCTTGTCGTGTCGTCAATGTAGATATTTGTCTGCGACAGCTTTGACGCAGCTGTGGATATTTTCGTCCAATCCTCCTCACTCAAAGTACCCGAGCGCAGATTGTAGCTGTTTACAAGCGCCTCACTCGATATCATTCTCGAGACAAGCTGTTCGTCGGGCATTTCAAGAGAGAAAATGCAGACTGTTTTATTCGTTTTTATTGCAACATTCGTTGCTATATTAAGAGCAAAGCTCGTCTTACCCATACCGGGACGTGCGCCGACAAGCACCAAGTCACCCTTACCGAGACCTACAAGCACATTGTCAAGTCCTTCAAACTGTGTCGGAGTTCCGAGTGCTTCAGCCCTGTTTGTCTGTAGCTGATTGAGTCTGTCATACGTGCGTACAAGCGCATCTTTAATGTGAGTGAATCCTTTGCTTTCGTTGACATCGGATATTTCAAATATCTTCTGTTCCGCCATATCAAGGATATTTTCAACCTTTTCGGACTCTGCATATGCCGCCTCGGCAATTTCATCCGTCGCCGCTATCAAACGGCGCAAAAGGCTTTTATTTTTGACTATTTGCGCATAGTCCTTTGCATTCGATGCCGACGGCACGATCTGAACAAGGTTACGGATATACTGTGTGCCGTCACGCTCCGTATAAACACCGCGCTTTACAAGCATATCAAGCAGGGTTATGACGTCAATAGGTTTGTCCTGCTGAAGAAATATCTCCTGCATGGCATTGAATATTTCGGCATGGTCAGACATATAGAAATCGTCACCCTTGATAAGCGTAACGATTTCCTTGAAGACCTCGGGATCTATAAGAACAGAACCCAAAACCGCCTGTTCAGCCTCAACGGAAAAGGGCAATCTTCTTGTGATTTGTTCTGCCATTTTTTCTTTTCCTTATTTTTGTTCTGTTACCACTACCGTAAGCTTACCCGAAATTTCAGTATAAAGCTTACATTCAACGTGGTAAGTTCCGAAGGATTTTATAGACTCCGCAAGCTGCATTTTGCGTTTGTCAACGGAAATGCCATGCTGTTTTTCAAGTGCTTCAGAAATATCCTTTGTTGTAACGGAGCCGTAAAATCTGCCGTCAGCGCCTGCTTTTGCGAATATTTTAACCGTTGTCACCGAAAGCTTTTCGGCACATTCTTTAGCCGCCGCCTTTTCAACCTCTATTTTATGAAGTCTTGCCGCTTCCTTGTTTTTAAGATCGTTCATGACCTGTGCGCCAGCCTCTGCGGCAAGCTTTCTGGGAAACAAAAAGTTTCTTGCGTATCCGTCGGATACGTTTATTACATCGCCCTCTTTTCCCTGTCCGGGCACATTTTTAAGTAAGATAACCTTCATTTTTGTTTTCCTTTCTGTTCGGATATATTATGCGTCTTTTTATTCTGATTCTTTATTTTCCGCAAGATATTCATCGAGCACTTCTTTCAGAAGTGTCACCGCATTTTCAAGATTCTCGCCGTTAAGCTGTGCACCTGCGCTGTCAAAGTGACCGCCGCCGCCGAATTTTTCCATCATCTTCGACACATTGATCTTGCCTGTGCTCCTTGCCGAAATATTAACTGCACCGTTTATTTTGCAAAGTGCAAACGATGCGTTTATTCCCGTGATATCAAGAAGTCCGTCTGCAACCTTTGCCGCCGTTATCTTGTCGTCAAAAACGGATTCACCCTTCTTGACAGCTATTGCAAACATGCCCTTATACAACTTTGTATCACGTCTGAATTTCAGCTCTGCACTGAATTCCTCTTGGTTCATCTCAAAGAACTTGGCAACGTCCCCCTGATCCGCGCCTTGACGTCTCAAATACTGCGCCGCACCGTATGTTCTTACACTGCAGGAACGTGAAAACTGTTTTGTGTCAAGCGTGATTCCCGCAAGCATAAGATTTGCCTCGGGCTTCTGCATAATGCCCTGCGGCAAAAGCTCCTCAAGAATTTCCGCAACCATTTCGCACGCGGAAGATGCCGCAGGAGAAATGTACATAAGCTTTGCTTCGTATTTATTTTCGGGTGCTTTTCTGTGGTGGTCAATAAAGACGAGATTTTCCGTGCAATCCGGAAGCGCCGGCGCTTCCAGAAGTGCGGGATTGTTTACATCCGTCACGATAACGAGCGTTGACGGAGTTGTCAAGTCCTGTGCCTCGATCTTATTTACAAATACGTTGTCATATTCGGGAAGCTTTCTTATTTCTTCAAGGCATACACGCAGGTTTTTATCGTTCATTGCGCTGTCATCGGCACTTTGAGGCAGATTTACAGCTATATTCACCTTAACGCCTAAATGCATTGCAATTTTTGCAATTCCCACACAGGCACCAAAACCGTCATAGTCTATTGCGCGGTGTGCCATAACGATGACATTTTCAGCGTTCTTTATCATTTTTTCAAGCATGAGCGCATACATACGCGCGCGCACTCTTGAAGCATTGACAGCCGACTTTGTATTACCGCCGAAGTAAAGCACCTTGTCATCTGTTTTGACAACGATCTGGTCGCCGCCGCGCTGAAGTGCGGTTTCAAGTGCGGATGATGCCGCCGCCGCCTTTTCCTCCATCGTTCCCACAATATCGGAAACACCGCCCGATGCTGTAACGGTTATATCACTTTCGGGTATCTTTATGCTTCTTATCTTATCAAGTATCTTAAAGCCGTCCTTGACGAGGGCAGAATAGCTCTTACCGTCAAGCACCGCAATATACTTATCACTTTCGTATTCGCGTATAAATGCACCGTACTCCGATGCCCACTCGTACATTATCTCCTGCGCACGCGCCGATACCGTACGTGTTACGTCATGGAGCGATACCACGGAGGCATCAAGGTTATCAAGAATGATATACGCAATGACCGTGCGTTTATCCTCATAATCAGCGCGCATGGCATTAAGCTCGTCCGAGGAATCAAACGTGACAACGAATTTTGTCTGTCCGTCAGCAGAGGTTTTAAAACAATGCACATTGTAATTGGAATCGCCGATAACGACATACATCCCATCCCTGCCTGCCGAATATATATCGGCAAGCTTCAAGGGATCTGCAATATCGCTTAATTTCTTGCCCACAACATCGGTGGACGGGCAAAATTTAGAAACAAATGTGCGGTTTGCCCAATCTATCCTTGATTCGTCATTTATGACTGCAACCGCCTCGTGGTACTTTGATATAAAAGCGCGGAATACATCAGTGTGCACTTCCTCGCCGTCTTTTCCGACCTTTGAGTCGTAAAAACGTTTCACGATGAAGCTACCGCCAAATGTTACCAGAATATATAAAACCGCTGTCAGTGCGGTTATCCGCCAATCGGAAACACCGTTTATATGAACAAGCGCCGTGAAGCCCAACATAAACAGCACAGTGCAAACGGCAATGTATATATACGGCAGGTAAAAAATTCTTATTTTCTTGCCGTCGCCGGTCTTTTTTTCACCGTTTGTTTTGTTTTCGGTATTCATTTTGCGCACCTCCGATCCGTTTACGATATTTTAATCAATCAGATTATTATATTATATAAAATAAAAATCGCGTTGTATATAACCTTTGTGCAAAGTTTATGTAAATTATTACCCTGAAAATACGGATGCATTTATATATTCATCAGCAAACTCGGGTACATCCGAAAGCTCAATATACTTAATTCTCTTTGCAAAATTACATATTTCTTCAAAAATTTCATCACTTTGCGATGCAAAACACGCGCCGTAAAGCGAACAGTTTCCAAGTGTGTCACACATCACATCAGGTAAAAGACCGATGTTTTTTGCGGAATTGATATCCAGATGTTCCCCAAAAGTTCCCGCAACATACACTTTTTCGATATCGTTTACACATATCCCCGCACGCTTACACAAAACGGAAATACCCGCGCCTATTGCCGCCTTGGCACCCTGTATCATTCTGATATCTTTGCGTGTGATGTATACACCGTCACAGATATAGTATTTTTCCTCCGCAAGGTACCCCGAGGAAGAAAGCATGTCCGCTTCAAGCAAAGACGAAACAAGGCTGACGATACCCGAACCGCAAATGCCGACCGGGTCTACGCCGCCGATTACGGAACAAACGCTTTTTCCGTCCTGCAATTTCACATCATACACAGCGCCGTTTGATGCCTGCATACCGCACTCAACACCCGCCCCCTCAAAGCAAGGACCCGCCGCTGTGGCACACGATAATATCTCGCCGTCACGAATAAGCACGACCTCTCCGTTTGTTCCGATGTCGATATAAAGCGCTGTTTTTTCTTTTATTTTTCCGGTTTGCAAGGCATAAAAAAGACCGCTTACAACATCACCGCCGACAAAGCCTCCGACACACGGCATATATGATACAAGGCCTGATATATACCCGAAAAGATCCGTACTTTCATACGGACAATGTCCGAGTGACAAGGGCGACTGTCCCGAATATATAAGCTGCATTACCGTATTTGCGGAGATAATTTTTTTCAAATTTTCGTAATTGGGAACTGTGTCTGCAAGTGCTTTTTTTATCATCCCACACATTTCCTCAAGGTAAGTTTCCGAGGCTGATATCCTTGAAATAACGTCAGCACCGTAAACACCTTGCGGATTTTTAAAAGTATAAAAATGCGTGGAACCGTTGACGGCACATCCCGCTGTCACGCTTGTTGTACCGAGGTCAACGCAAACAACACCTTCAGGGATCTTAATGTCTGATATTTCTTCTTTCACCGTGTATGTATCACATTTTCCAAATACCGTGACATCACCCGAAATTACGGCTTTACAAGCGAGTCTATACCCGTTTTTTATACTGTCACCGAGAACTTTTATTTCTTCATCACCGGCAGGAAGCAGTCCGCCTTTGCATATCGCCCTGCACTTTCCGCACTTACCAAGACCTCCGCACGGTGCATCAAACAGTATACCCAGCTTCCGCAAGCCTTCCGCAACGGTTGTGCCGTAATTTACTTCACATTCGACGGTTTTTTCACCAATATACGTCAGCTTCATTTTACAAACCGCCAAGTGTCAGATAAAGCACACCGCCGATTACGCCCGAAAGGATAATTATTGCAATCGGCGAGGACAATTTTTTGATTTTTTTCATAAGAATGTACGACAGGACACACACACCGACAGCAATGAAATCGGTATTTTTAAGATTGATATCAAACAGCTCCGTACCGAAAAATGCTGTCACTATTATAGACAGCGCCGCCGAGGCAATAAGTCCGACGGATGCGGGGCGCAAGCCTGTTAAAATTCCGCCCATTATGTCTGATTTACGGTACTTTTTGTATATAATGGCAAGTATTGTAACGATGATACAAGCAGGTGCAACAAAACCGAGTGTAGCGCATATTCCTCCGAGTATACCCTGTAAGCGCATGCCGACAAACGTTGCGGCATTTATACCTATAGGACCCGGGGTCATTTGCGAAATGGTGACAACATCGGTAAATTCCTCCATTGTAAGCCAAGGATTTTCGTCTGTCACCTTTGCGCATATGATGGGAAGTGCTGCATAACCACCGCCAAAGCTCAATATACCAACCTGAAAGAAGCACCAGAACAGCTCCAAAAACATCATTTTCCAGCCCTCTTCTTTCTTGAACTGATAATCAATCCGAGTATGCATGCAACAGCTAAAACAAATATGATATTCACATCAAAAAATGCAACAGCAATAAATGCGCAGGCGGCAAGTATCAAAGCGATTATATCCTTATTCTTGACAAATTTACCGACCATTGTTATTACAACATCAAACATTACCGCCGCAACACCTGCCGACATTCCCGCCAAAACAGCCTTTACAACAGGGTTTGATGCAAAAGCCGTATACGCAACGGAAATAATACAAAGCAGTATAAGCGGGGGCAAAACCGTACCTAAAAGTGCCGCCGCCTGTCCGATAAAGCCCGCCATTTTGTAACCTACAAAAAGTGAAGCATTTACCGCCATAGCACCGGGGCATGACTGTGCCATTGACACAAAATCAAGCATTTCCTCTTCCGATATCCAGTTTAATTTTTCGACAAATTTCTTTTTCATAAGCGGTACTATTACGTATCCGCCGCCTATTGTAAACGCACTCAATTTGAATGTTTCCAGAAAAAGCGGAAACAGTATCTTGTATTTATTTTCTTTTGTTTCCATTATAAAAATCCCAAAGCGCCGCTCCCCATTTAAGGGCAAGCGGCGCATCCGTTTTAAAATTATTTTTTAATCATTATGGGTTTTTCCCAAGCTGAGGGAATTTCAAGTCCGAAAAGCTCCGCAACTGTAGGTGCAACATTGGCAAGTCCGAAGTCGCCCTCTGCCATTTCGTATCCGTCAGCACCGACAGCGACAATAAACGGAACGGGGTTAAGAGAGTGCGCTGTTCTTACCTGAAGTACGCCCTTCTTGTTCTTTTCGAACATTTCATCAGCGTTTCCGTGGTCAGCCGTAACGAGCATTGTAATACCGTTTTCCTCGCAAACCTTCAGAAGTCTTGCAAGACAAAGGTCAAGTGCGCCCATAGAAACGATAACAGCATCCATATTTCCTGTGTGGCCTACCATGTCACCGTTGGGGAAGTTGCAACGGATGAAGTCGTACTTACCGCTTTCTATTGCGGCAATAACATCGTCCGTAACCTCTGCACACTTCATCCAAGGACGTTCATCAAATGAAACCTTATCGGAAGGAATTTCGTTGAATGTTTCAAGCTCTTCGCTGAACTTCTCACTCTTGTTTCCGTTCCAGAAATATGTTACGTGACCGTATTTCTGTGTTTCGGAAACTGCATACTGTCTGATGCCGTTTGCAACAAGAAGCTCGGAAAGTGTGTTCTTTATTTCGGGAGGGCTTACAAGATATCTCTTGGGTATCTTCAAGTCTCCGTCATATTCAAGCATACCTGCAAAATTAACATTGGGTCTTACACCTCTGTCAAAATAGGGGAACTCTTCATCGTCAAACGCCATTGACATTTCAATTGCGCGGTCGCCTCTGAAGTTGAAGAGAATAACACCGTCGCCGTCCTTCATCTTACCGACAGCCTCGCCGTTTCTCTCGATAACGAATGCGGGAAGATCCTGGTCGATGATGCCTTCTTTTTCGCTTCTGAATGTATTGATTGCCTCAGTTGCGCTTGCAAATCCTCTTGCATTACCGTGAACGTGTGTTTCCCAGCCGTTTTTAACCATATCCCAGTCAGCACGGTATCTGTCCATTGTTACTTTCATTCTGCCGCCGCCCGATGCAATTTCAGCATTGAAGTCACCGTCATTGAGCTTTGCCATAGCTTCTTCAAGCATATCGACATAGGTCAAGGCGGATGTTGCGGGAACATCACGGCCGTCAAGCAAAGCGTGAACCTTGACACTCTTTACCCCGTCAGCCTTTGCGCGTGTTATCATAGAGATAAGGTGGGAAATGTTTGAGTGTACGTTACCGTCGGAAAGAAGTCCGATGAAGTGAAGGCTTCCGCCATCCTTACAGCCTGCAAGCACCTCGCCCCACGCGGAACTGCCGAATATCTTACCGCTTTCAATAGATTCATTTACAAGCTTTGCGCCCTGTGAGTATATCTGACCGCAGCCCAAAGCGTTATGTCCTACCTCGCTGTTACCCATATCGTCGTCCGAGGGAAGACCGACAGCCGCACCGTGTGCCTTAAGGCGCGCTGTGGGCTTTTCAGCAAGCAGCTTATCAAGTGTAGGTGTGTTTGCAAGTGTTACCGCATCACCCACACCTGTCTTTGAAAATCCTACACCGTCCATGATTACAAGCAAAATTTTCTTATCCATTTTTCCAAATTCACTTTCTATCGTTAAAATATTTTGTTTACAGCTTTAAGTACTTTTTCGGAAACCTCTTCGCATGTGCCGTCTGCATTGACTACAGCAATATTCTGCGTATCTCCTATCTTTTCAAAAACATCGGAAAATCTCTTTCTTATCTTTCTTATCGTTTCCTCTGTTTCAAATATATCCTTTGTAAGCCTTGTCGCGCTTATTCTCTCCGCGCATATCTTCGGATCAAGATCAAGGAATATACACAAATCGGGCTTAAGAATGGCAGGACAGTTCAGATTGCAGTCAAGAAGCCAATCGATATCGGAATCGAGCCCTTGATAAGCAAAGGATGAATAATAATATCTGTCGGATATTACATCGACCCCTCTTTCAAGAAACTGCTTTATGCCGTTTATGGGATTTGTGTTGTGGTTTATTCTGTCGGCAAGGAAAAGCGCAGCAAGCTCCTCCGTGCATCTCGGCGATGCACCGCTGAGCGCTTCTCTTATAAGACCGCCCGTAACCGTGCTTGTCGGCTCTGCAGTTATGTATACGCGCCTGCCTTTTTTCTCAAGCGCCGCCGCAAGCAGTCTTAAATGTGTTGTCTTTCCCGCGCCGTCAAGCCCTTCAAGTACAATAAATTTACCTCTGCTGTTTGTTTCCGTGTTTGTATTATTTTCGGACATAATCGCCGCACCTCTTTTTAATACTTTTTCTGCACAAATAATCAGCAGAAAATCAATACACATTATAACATTATAAAAAAACAAAGAAAACAGTTAGATGTAAATTTAATTTAAATAACAATACATATATCATTCCGTTTTATTTGCAAAAAAGTGTTGATTTTTTTCATATATTGATGTATAATATTTAGTCCGAAGATATTGTCATTGATAACCGAAATTTGAAAGGAAGCCTTTATGAAATATGAGCATATGATATCCACCGTCAAACAAAGCGGCTTTGACGGAGCCACGGGATACGGTATTTTAAGCAAAAGCCGAAGCTTCCCGCACGGTGATTTCAAAGAGTATGCATGCTGTCCGGGACGCATAAAGCGTGCTGTATATTCCTATGAATACAGAAATAAAACAGCGGTATTTACAAAAAGAACACCGAAAAACGATGTATATACATCAGACGGTGCACATACCGACAACAGCATTACACACACCGTTCTTTGCAAGAAAGACTGCGAAGGGCTTCCGTGTGAATATATCGCATCACCGTCATTTATAAGTAACGTCACACAGGACAGCATCACCTTTGACGGCGGCACAGACTATCTTGAACGCACTGAGTTTTTCCCGTCGCAGACCGTATCGCTGAACAGAGTGATGAATTTTCTCAACACGAATGAGCGTGTTGAAGCATACAAAAAGCTGCTTTATGCAGTGATCAAGGCAGAGGACAAGGAGAGCTCCGTTGTCATATGCGACAAAGAGGAAAATATACCGCTTTGGATAGGCGCTGTATATTACTCGCTTCCCCGTCACATCGCAACAAAATTGAGCTTCACGACATCTGTTCTTCCGTACGACGACGCTCCGTTTTTCCGTATTTGCGGAATATGTGCCGATGATATAAATGAAAAGACTGCAGAATATATAAGAGAAAATGCACTTTGTGTGTTCGACATGGTGCACTGTGATCTTCCCGATTATCCCACGACGGACGCACTTTTTACATTTTTGGCTAATTCCATGGTTCACTCTTATGCAGAGATCGACTCGTTTCACAGCTTCATTGACAGCTGTTTTTATACTATATCCGAATCACAGCTTACAAATGTCTATGCCGCGTACAGCGTTATCCACAAGGGTGTCGCAAATTCTTCATACCGTGAGTTTGCAACGGCGGCTCATGCATCAAGCAACTTCGGTTTTGATGCGGCTTTTATACAGATAGCGGAATCGTGCCTTTCCTCCGGAAGCGCAATATGCGAATTTGATGAGGCATATATTGCCGCAATTCTGCTGTTTATGTGCGGAAACCATGAGGTTCTTTCGTTCAAGTTGAAAACGGAGCTTCGTGAATTTATATGCCGTATTTCTCTTGCTGTTATATGCACTAAAGACAACGGACACGATAAGCTCAACACTTATTACGAAAAGGCAAGTGTTTGCGGCAAAAGCGTCGGCATCTGCCTTTCCGAGAAGCTTTTATCGGACAAATACAGAAAACACATCATAAATATGCTTTCTTCCGATGCGCCCGACTACAAGGCACAGCTTATCTGTAAAATGTACAGAGAGTATCTGACAGCAAAAGGATTCGGATGTGATGATATCACATTCGGTTCGGAATCGGGTTCGTTTATTGCGGAATACATAAAAGCTCTGTCAGATAACT
>JAZTXA010000071.1:0-2309 GCA_045636245.1 Eubacteriales bacterium
CGTGTTGCTTCTTCGTTACTACCGATAGCGAGAATGTAACGGCCCACCTTCGTCTTGTACATAACTATCATACAAACTATCAAAAGACCGAGAACCCAAACTATACCTATCGGGAAACCGTTGTAATTTGTAAATACCTTCTGCATCCAACCTGTGGTAGGATATTTAACAGCGGAAGATGTTTCTCTGACTGCTTCGGAAATAACGGCTGTAAGGCCGCGGGAGACAAGCATCGTACCGAGTGTTGCAATGAACGGTGCTATTTTACATTTTGCAACGAGTACACCGTTCAGAAGACCAAACAAAAGACCTGTGATAAGGATTATCGGAATGGTAAGCCAAAGTGTACCTTCGTCTTGTGTAACACCTGTACTGCATATAGCACCTGCCAAAACCGACGAACCGATACATACAGTACCGATTGAAAGGTCGATACCGCCTGTTGCGATAACGAATGTAACACCGAGAGCAAGTATTGCGTAAGGAACAAGCGACTTACTCATTGTCAAAAGCACGGACTTATCTGCAAATCCGGGATTGATAAGTGTAAATATAACGAAAAGTGCGATGGTAGCGAAAACGATAACGATATTCTGTTTTCCGTTTGTTTTCAAATATTTGGTCAGCTTAACGCCTGTCTGACGTGCGCTTCCGCGCAGATTCAATTTTGCACCAAACGGTGTGTTCTGATTTTTCATAGTACCTTAATTCTCCTCTCGCATAGTGGCAAGCTGCATAATGTTTTCCTGAGTAGCTTCGGCAATATCAAGCTCGCCTGTTTTCTTTCCTTCGCACATAACAACGATTCTGTCACTCATACGCAGGATCTCAACGAGTTCCGAAGATATCATGATTATTGACTTACCTTGTTTTGACAGTTCATTCATAAGTGTGTATATCTCACTCTTTGCACCTACGTCAATTCCTCGTGTAGGTTCATCAAATATCAGTATATCACTGTCCTGAATAAGCCATCTTGCGATAATAACCTTCTGTTGGTTACCACCGGATAAATTCTTTAAGATCTGTTCCATTGAAGGAGTTTTTGTACGGAGCTTTTTGTTATACACTTCAGCTTCATTTTTCAGCTTTCCGTCATCAATAAGTCCCGCTGTAATATATCTGTCCATAGAGGCGATCGCTGTATTTTCAGCAACCGACTTAAGGAGCATCAAGCCGTAACGCTTTCTGTCCTCTGACAAATATCCTATACCGTTTTTAACAGCATCCGCAGGAGATTTTATATCAACCTTCTTGCCGTTTACATATATCTCGCCGCTATCAAACGGATCGGCGCCGAAAATTGCACGTGCCACTTCTGTTCTTCCCGCGCCCATAAGTCCTGAGAAGCCGAGAATTTCACCGCGGCGAAGCTTAAAGCTTACATTTCTTATCGACTTACCGCTGCAAAGGTTCTTGACTTCAAGAACAACATCTGCATCGGGGGAAACTTCGCTGTGAGTTTTCGGGTCTTCATAAACAACTCGTCCGATCATCATATTGATGATCTCGTCTTTTGTGACTTCCGCCGTATTTACCGTTCCGACATATTCGCCGTCACGCATTACCGTGATCCTATCGGATATAAGCTTTATCTCATCCATTCTGTGTGAGATATATACCATGCCGATTCCCTTTTGCTTGAGATCGAACATGATCTTGAACAGCTCATCTATTTCCGACTGTGTGAGCGCCGCTGTAGGCTCATCAAGGATAAGGAGCTTACAATCTCTCGATATTGCCTTGGCAATTTCAACCATCTGCTGTTTTCCGACAGTCAGACTTCCGAGAGTTGCGCGGGGATCTATTTTTATTCCTATTAGTTTAAAGAGCTTTTCGGCTTCCTTGACCATGTCGCCGTCTTTAATAAAGGCCTTTCCCGCCATAGGTTCTCTGCCGATAAAAATATTCTGAGCAACAGTCAGGTGGTTCATCATGTTAAGTTCCTGATGTATCATACTGATGCCGAGCTTTTGAGATTCACCGATATTTTTTACCGAATATGGCGAACCGAGATACGTGATGTGACCTTCGTCCGCTTGATGAATACCTGTCAGTACTTTCATCAGCGTTGATTTTCCTGCACCGTTTTCGCCAACGAGTGCATGTATTTCACCAAATCTTAAGTCCAAATGAACACCCTTCAATGCGTGTACACCGTGGAAACGCTTGTGTATGCCGTTCATTTCAAGACAAACATTTTGCATTATGAAATACCTCCTTTCCATTACCTCACTTGCATTGTACATTATAAACCGAAATTTTTCAATAGTATAAATCACAAAAAAAATCACAAAAATCAACACATT
>JAZTXA010000072.1:0-9682 GCA_045636245.1 Eubacteriales bacterium
GACCAGATCGACAACGCTCCCGAAGAAAGAGCAAGAGGTATCACAATCAACACAAGACACGTTGAATATGAAACCGATCCCCGTCACTACGCACACGTTGACTGCCCCGGACACGCTGACTATGTTAAAAACATGATCACAGGTGCAGCTCAGATGGACGGTGCTATCCTCGTTGTTGCAGGTACAGACGGTCCTATGCAGCAGACACGTGAGCACATCCTTCTCGCTCGTCAGGTTGGCGTTCCTGCAATCGTTGTATTCATGAACAAGTGCGACCTCGTTGACGACCCTGAACTTCTCGACCTCGTTGAAATGGAAATTCGTGAACTTCTTAACGAATACGATTTCCCCGGCGATGATACACCTATCATCAGAGGTTCCGCAAGAGAAGCTCTTGAATCCACATCCACAGATATGAACGATGCATGCTACGCTCCTATCTTCGAACTTATGAACGAAGTTGACTCCTTCATTCCTACACCTGACAGAATGGCTGACATGCCCTTCCTTATGCCTGTCGAGGACGTTTTCTCCATCACAGGTCGTGGTACAGTTGCTACAGGTAGAGTTGAAAGAGGTGTCGTAAACATGTCTGATACTGTTGAAATCGTTGGTCTTTCCGACGAAAAGAGACAGACAGTTGTTACAGGCGTTGAAATGTTCAGAAAGCTTCTTGATTCTGCTCAGGCAGGTGACAACATCGGTCTTCTTCTCCGTGGTATCCAGAAGAACGAGATCGAAAGAGGTCAGGTTATCTGTAAGCCCGGCTCCATCCAGCCTCACACAAAGTTTGTAGGTCAGGTTTACGTTCTTACAGAAAAAGAAGGCGGCCGTCAAAAGCCCTTCTTCCCCGGCTACAGACCTCAGTTCTACTTCAGAACAACTGACGTTACAGGCGTTATCGGTCTTCCCGCTGACGTTGAAATGTGCCGCCCCGGCGATAACGTTGATATGACTGTTGAGCTTATCACACCTATCGCTATTGAAAAGGGTCTCCGTTTCGCTATCCGTGAGGGTGGTAGAACAGTTGGTTCAGGCGTCGTTTCTGAAATCATCGAATAATTAATCCCAAAATTTAATATTGATTGTTTTCGAGGGACACGAGAAAATCGTGTTAGGTGTAATTCCAAACCGGCGGTAAAGCCCGCTAACATACAGATCGTATGCCGAACAGGTGAGATTCCTGTGCCGACGGTAAAGTCCGGATGAGAGAAAATGATTAAGTCAGATCACTATGGCGTTTTGGCGCCGTAATATATCCGACATAACAAACCCCTCGGTAATTTTACCGAGGGGTTATTTTTGTATGTTTATGCTATTCAAATGTATGCGTTACCTTTGCAGGGAAGGATATTATCCTCCTTTATAAAATTAACGTAATTGAGTTACAAACGAGTTACAGGTGCGATTATTGACCGTTTGCGTAAATAAACAGAAATGGGGTTTGCAGGGGGGTGTCTACAATCTTTCCGAATAAAACAACCCCCAAATAGGTTAAAAAAGAAATGACGTGTGGGTATGAAATGTGAAGTATCGCTTGAAATGCGCCGCTGTGTATGAAATCTTTGCGAAGGCGCAAACATTGTGAATCCCTTGCAATACATATGTGAATGAAATGAACAAAAACGGGTTTAAAATTATTGGGGGCGTCACGTTTCGCATTTTGCGAAACTGACTGTGCGCACCCGAAAGTGCATATTAAAAATTATAACGTCTATGTGCGCATCCGTCAAATTCACGGATGTGAATTGTGACGCCCCTCTGAAAAAGTGAGCTGTTATGCGGTTAAGCGTGGTGTCTATGGTGAGATCACCTACAACACCACGTTGAATAAAATTAACAAAACAAGATGCCAAATACCGTATTATATCACACCGATACTTTGAGTTTGCCGGTACTCGGCATTATGGAGAAATATTATGAAAAACAGAAATTCCGTACTTAAACTTACAACAACCGCCATGCTCGGCGCACTGGCCTCTATACTTATGATGCTTGAATTTTCCACTCCGTTTATGCCCGGATTTATAAAATTTGATTTTTCGGAATTACCCGGTGTTTTTGCCGCTATTGCTATTTCGCCCGCTTCGGGCGTTTTGGTGTGCCTTATAAAAAATGCCGTACATCTGATCGTTACAACAACGGGTGGTATCGGCGAGGTTGCAAACTTTATTTTAGGTGCGGTGTTTGTGCTTGTGACCGGATACATATTCCGCTTTTTAAAAGATAAAAAATTCTCACTGATCGTTTCCGGTGTTACAGGCTCATTGGCAATGGCAATTGTCAGCCTGCCCGTGAACTATTATATAACATATCCCGTATACTCTAAGATGATGCCTATAGATGCGATCATCGGAATGTATGCGGAGCTTAATTCTACGGTCGATTCTTTATTCGAAGCACTTCTTTTCTTTAATGTACCGTTCAATTTTGTAAAAGGCGTTATCTGTGTTATAATTGCCGCATTTCTTTACAGCACTGTAAAACCTCTTTTTGCGAAGTTTGAAACTAAATAATTTACAAATAATATATTGCATTAATATATATAATATTCTATAATAATATAAAATATATTATTTTCAGAGGTTATTTGTGGCTGTTTGGTTGAAATATTTGACGATGTTCGGTCTTGCAATGGTTCCTGTTTCGGAACTTCGAGGTGCTATTCCGCTTGGGATTTTGGCATATGATATTCCGTGGTACGAATGTTATATTCTTTGCTGTATTGCAAACCTTGTTCCGATACCGTTTATACTGCTGCTCGTTAAAAAAATTATAAAATGGATGGGCGAATCCAAATTCGAATTTTTTAAAAAGATTTCTCGTTGGATACAGAACAAAGCCGACAAAAATACTGAAGCTGTAAACAAATACGGTATTTTTGGTCTTATGATATTCGTTGCCATTCCACTCCCCATGACGGGCGCGTGGACGGGTGCGCTTGTTGCGGCTGTCACGAATATGAAGTTTAAGCGTGCGATACTGTCTTGCATATTCGGTGTACTTATTGCGGGTGCTATCGTTACTTTGATAAGTACGGGTGCGCTTTCCGCGTTTGAGTGGATGCTTGGCAGCAAGCTTAATGTTGCATAAAATCATTATTTAAGAGGATATATAAATGAGAGAGTTTTTTACATCTGAATCTGTAACCGAGGGACATCCCGATAAAATATGTGACGGCATTTCCGATGCCGTGCTTGATGCAATCCTTGAAAAGGATCCTATGGCACGTGTTGCGTGCGAATGTACCGCAACCACGGGACTTTTGATGGTAATGGGTGAAATTACCACAAATGCCGTTATAGACGTTCAGAGTATTGCAAGAGAAAAAATAAGAGAAATAGGTTATACCCGCGCAAAATATGGTTTTGACTGCGATACTTGCGCTGTTATTAACTGCATACACGGTCAGTCGCCCGATATAGCGATGGGCGTTGACAAGGCATACGAAGCGAAACAGGGTGAGATGACGGACGGTCTTGATACAGGTGCAGGCGACCAAGGTATGGTTTTCGGCTTTGCATGTGACGAAACACCTGAGCTTATGCCGCTTCCCATATCGCTTGCCCACAAGCTTGCAAAGAAGCTTACTGAGGTAAGAAAGAACGGTACGCTTTCATATCTCCGTCCCGACGGTAAAACACAGGTGACCGTTGAATATGACGACGGCAAGCCTGTAAGGATCGATGCGATTGTCGTGTCATCACAGCACGATGAAAATACATCTGTTGACACCATAAAGGCAGATGTTATCAAATACGTTATAGACCCCGTTATTCCGTCAGCTCTTATGGACGAGAATACGAAAATATATGTTAACCCCACAGGCAGATTTGTTATAGGCGGTCCGCAGGGAGACAGCGGTCTTACGGGCAGAAAGATAATCGTTGATACATACGGCGGTTACTCCCGTCACGGCGGCGGTGCTTTCTCGGGTAAGGACCCCACAAAGGTTGACCGCAGTGCCGCATATGCCGCAAGATACGTTGCAAAAAACATCGTTGCGGCAGGACTTTGCGCAAAGTGTGAGGTTCAGATTGCATACGCAATAGGCGTTGCGAAGCCCCTTTCCGTGCTTATTGAAACATTTGGCACAGCCAAGGTCGATGAAGGTAAGATATACGATGCGGTGATGAAGTCTTTTGATTTCAGACCTGCGGCAATAATCAAGAAGTTTGATCTTCGCCGCCCCATCTACTCACCTCTTTCATCATACGGTCATATGGGACGCGAGGATATAAATGCTCCCTGGGAAAAAAGAGATCTTTCTGAAGTACTTCAAAATTTAATTTAACCACTACAAAACAGAGAACATATATTGATATCAAAATCTAATTTTGGAGAAATATATGTTCTGTTCTGTTATATGCGATATTTTACTTTCGGTGTTCTGTGTTTACGGCATTTTTTGCGCCTGCATTGAGGCACTTGGATTTATGGAGGTGAGACGGTTTGTTCGACACGGCAAATTTGGAAATGGCGGAGGGAACCGTCGAAAGAGTCATATATCAAAATGCCGACAACGGTTACAGCGTGGCAGAGCTTTCCATAGGCGAAGCGGAGTTTCTGACAATCGTCGGCATACTTCCGTGCATAACAGAGGGCGAAACAATAAAGGCTTACGGCACGTTCACCGTGCATCCGCAGTTCGGACGCCAGTTCAAGGTGGAATATTACGAAAAGGAACTGCCGTCAACGGAAGGAACGATACTTAAGTATCTTTCCTCAAACTCCATAAAAGGTGTTGGAAAGGCTGTGGCAAGAAAAATTGTCGAACAGTTCGGCACCGAAGCATTCGATGTTATAGAAAACCATCCCGAATGGCTGACGGATATAAAGGGGATATCAGCCGCCAAAGCAGAGCAGATAAGCGAGGACTTCAAGCGTCAGCACGGCATGCGTTCCGTTATGGCGTTTTGCAGTGAATATTTTTCACCATCCACAGCCGTGCGCATTTTCAAACGCTTCGGTGGTTCGGCAGTCGGGGTTATAAAGCAAAATCCGTACGTGCTGTGCGACGAGATATACGGCATAGTTTTTGCCGACTGCGACAGAATTGCAAAGGACATCGGAATGAAAAAGGACTGTCTTGAGCGTGTAGAGGCGGCACTCAAGTACATACTTCTTCATAATGCAAACCAAAACGGACACACTTATATTCCCGAAGAAAAGCTTCTCGGCGCAGCTGTGCAAGTGCTGAATATGGATAAAGAGCCGCTTTCTGATATACTTGATGAGCTTATTTCCGCAGGCACGGTATGCAAAAAACGTGTAGGCGACCGTAAATGTGTCTATCTCAGAAAATTTTACGATGCGGAAAAATATGTTTGCGAAAAGCTGAAGCTTCTGGAAGAAAAAAATATTTCATACGGAATAAACGATATAACCCGTACGATAGATAATATTGAAATAACAGAGGGTATAAAATACGCCCCAAGACAGAGGGAGGCAATTGCCCTTTCCGTAAACAGCGGTGTCATGGTGCTGACGGGCGGCCCCGGTACGGGTAAAACCACCGTTATCAAGGCGGCAATAAACATATTCGGAAAAATGGGGTACAAAATCGCCCTTGCCGCCCCCACGGGACGTGCGGCTAAAAGAATGTCAGAGGCTACAAGCTGTGAGGCGAAAACGATACATCGTTTGCTTGAAATGGAATATAATGACGGACTTGAGCCGAAGTTTATAAGGTGCGAAAAAAATCTGCTTGATGAAAATGTAATTATCGTTGATGAAGCATCGATGATAGATATTTCGCTCGCCGAGGCACTTTTGAAAGCAATAAAGCCGGGGGCGAAGCTTATGCTGATAGGAGATTTCGACCAGCTTCCGTCAGTCGGTGCAGGTAACGTGCTGAAGGATATTATTTCGTCGGAAAGATTCAACACGGTACAGCTTACTGAAATATTCCGTCAGGCAGAGCAAAGCCTTATTGTCACAAACGCCCACGCGATAAACAGCGGAAAATATCCCGACCTTACGACGAAATCAAACGATTTCTTCTTTATGTCGAGGGAGAATGACGAAATGACGGCTTATACCGTTGCCCAGCTTTGCAAAACAAGACTGCCGAAGGCATACGGCGCCGATATTGTGCGTCAGATACAGGTAATAACACCGTCACGCAAGGGAAATGCAGGCACGGAAATATTAAATGAAAAATTGCAAGCAGTACTCAATCCACCTTCCCCCGACAAAAGGGAGAAAAAACTGCGCCATGTCGTTTTCCGAGAAGGCGACAAGGTTATGCAGATAAAAAATAACTACAATATCGAATGGCATAAGGACGACCACGAGGGTATCGGTATATTCAACGGCGATATCGGAACGATTATAGAAATAAACCCGTCGGGCGAATATGTGACTATAAATTTTGATGACCGTATTGCAAGGTACGATTTTACGATGATGGACGAGGTTGAGCACGGCTATGCCATAACCGTGCACAAAAGCCAAGGAAGCGAATACCCCGTTGTTATCATTCCGATATACAGCTATTCTAACAGACTGTTAACGAGAAATCTTTTGTATACCGCAGTAACAAGGGCGCAGAAAATGGTCATTCTTGTAGGCGATGAGGCGGTTGTAAAGAAGATGGTCGATAACAATCAAAGGACAATGCGATATACATCTTTAGGGGAGATGCTGTCGGTATATGACTAAAAACTTTATAAGAAACAGCACTTCAAAGATTTCCGCTTTTTTGCTTGAATTTTTCATTCCTCCGAAGTGTCCTGTGTGCGGTAAGCTGCTTGACATAAGCGACGGGGACGATGGGGTTTTGTGTGAAGACTGTTTTGAAAAATGGAACGAAGAACGCGAAAAGACGTGCAAAAAATGCTTGAGATGCGCCGCATTTTGTAATTGCACGGCAAAGCTGAATAAAACAGGGCTTATTTCATTTTATTCATCTTGTATAATGTATGAAAGTGAGTTTTCTAAAAAATTTATAGTTGCCCTGAAATATAAAAGCCAAAAGAAGCTTATTGAATTTACAGCGCGCCAGCTTATGAACAACATATATGTGATGTACGATGTTGACTTTTCAAACTGTGTTATTGCATATCCTCCGAGAAGCACCTCATCCCTTCGCAAATACGGATTTGACCATGCTAAAATGATTGCGGAATCACTCAGTGAGAAAACAAAGATCCCTGTTTTCCACGGGATAGGCAACAAGGGCAGTAAAGAGCAGAAGTATCTCAGCTATGAAGGCAGAGCCCAAAATGCATTTGAAAGCTTTTATATTAAAGACAAAGAGGAAGCATCTGAATTTTTAAAAGGCAAAACCGTGCTTTTGATAGATGATGTTATCACAACAGGTGCAACGGCTGTATGCATTTCCGCATTTCTGCACAACGCAGGAGCATCATCAGTGCGTTTTTTCTCAGCGGCAAAAACTCCGCCGCCATCGGTTAAAAATATGTAAAAAAGTGTTGCAATATGATATTTTATGCGGTATAATAAAGTATCAAACACGATCGGAATTTTACTATGAATAAAAAAATTGCTATTGATATAGGCACTTCATCTGTGCTTGTATATATAAAAGGAAAAGGGCTTGTTTTACAGGAGCCTACGGTAATTGCCGTTGATAACGTGACCAACCGTGTAATAAAGGCGGGCAGGGAAGCAAAGGAAATGACAGAACGTACGTCAGAAAATGTCACAACTGTTTTCCCGATAAATGCAGGTGTTATCAACCGCTATACGCACACACTCGTTATGCTTCGCAAATTTCTTGAAAGAAGCTGCGGAAAATTTGTCGTGCGTCCCGATATAACGATATCAGTACCGTGCTGTATTTCGGATGTTGAGGAAATGGCTTTTAAGGATATCGCCATAGAAGCAGGGGCGAAAAATGTGTATCTTGTTGATGCGCCGTTTGCCGCGGCAATAGGTGCAGGCATCGATGTTCTGGCACCTGTCGGAAATATGGTGATAGATATCGGCGGCGGTACAACAGACGTTGCTGTTATATCACTCGGCGGTATTGTTGAGTCTGTTTCCGTCAAATGCGGAGGAAACAACTTCAACGAAGCTATAATAAAGTACGTCAAGGCGAAATACGGTGTTTCCATAAGCGATGCCACAGCAGAAGAAGCAAAGATAAAGGCAGGAAGCGTGTGGAGAGGCGAGGCATCCGATGTTGTTGTCAAAGGCAAGGGTGAGCGTACCCCCACGCCCGTAAGCGTAACTGTAACGGCACAGGATATACTTGAAGCGTTTGAGGAGCCTACGGCAAGAATTGTCGAAGCAATATGCACGCTTTTTGAAAAGATCCCGCCGGAGCTTGTTTCGGATATTGCCAAAAACGGAATTCTTATGACAGGCGGCGGAAGTCTTATAAGAGGCTTTGATAAGCTCATATCGTCAATCACGGGTGCACCTGTGCGAGTTGCGGAAAAGCCGATATCCTGCACAGTTATTGGTGCGGGCAAGGCTGATGAATACGATATCAGCGCCCATATATCCAAAAGGAAAATAATATAAGTATGATTTAAAGGGATTTGATCTGTGTATCAAATCCCTTTTTGAACAAAATGTAACGTTTTGAAAAGATCTATTGACAAGTAAACTTGTCATGTGTATAATTTATGACAACAAAACTTGGCAAAGGAGTCGGTTATGGATAAAGAAGAAATACTCAAAAAAAGCAGAAAAGAAAACAGTGTAGATACAGGAGAATATGAGCAAAGCATATTTGCCAAAGCATCAAGGAGAAGCCTTTACGTTGGGTTTGCTGTTTGTATAGCATTGATTATTGCCGGACGATATATGGCATCTCCGATGGTTGCGTTTGCAGGCTTTGCAGTTCATTTTTCGATGCAAGCAACTTTAAAGCTGACAATATTTGCGCATCTTAAAGAAAAAATTGATTTAATTTTCGGTATTATTTGTGTTTTTATGGCAACGATTTCTATCGGAGCTTTGGTGTATTTATGGATGACAAGCTCATATTAAAAAATAATCTGAAGACAGCGAGAGGAGAAAAGGGGCTGTCACAGCAACAGCTGGCTGACTTGGTCGGTGTGTCGAGAAACACAATAAGCTCCATTGAGGTTGGGCAGTTCAACCCGACTGCAAAGCTTGCACTTATCTTGTGCATCGCACTTGACAAAACATTTGAAGAACTGTTTTATTTCTGAGCGGAGGAAAATATGGAAAACATAAAAGAAAAAATATATCGAGATGCGTTAATAATTACCGCTGTTACATCGTTTGTGTTCGGCGCACTTCGGCTTGTAAATATCTTGAAAAACAGCGTGCTTTCGAATCATTTAATGTTCGCGTCATTTGAAGGTTTGATCTTTGTTTTGTCTGTTTTTTGCCTTGTTATCGGCAGTTTGACAGGCAAGAATTTTTTCGAAAAATCTTTTTATGCGGTGACCAAAACGGCTCTTTTATACTTTGCTTTGACTCTGCCGATGAATTTAATAACCCAAGGATATATTCAACCTCATGAGAGCTTGATCATTATTTTTTTTGCAGTCGGTATATATCTTGTATATTCATTTATACATCATGGGATCTGTTTCAACACTTCTTTTTTAGAAAACGAAAACTATTTTAAATGTGTATTCAAGAATATTGGAAAATTAGGCATATATTTTTCGTTGTGTCTTTTGCTTTCGCTGTGCGTGGCAATTATCATAAAAATTTTGGTATTTACAAATATATT
>JAZTXA010000073.1:0-10893 GCA_045636245.1 Eubacteriales bacterium
GATGCAGCAGGTTCGTCTGCCCATTTCCGAGCTCAAGGCATACATCACAGAAAAGCTCAAATTCTGATGTAAACAAAAAAATAAGAAGTCGGAGGCCAAGCGGTCTTAGGAAGACAACTGTGGTACCCAACTCCTTGGCTCACAGAACGACATGGCTACGATCCGACTTGATGCAGCAGGTTCGTCTGCCCATTTCCGAGCTCAAGGCATACATCACAGAAAAGCTCAAATTCTGATGTAAACAAAAAAATAAGGCTTACTCAAATTTGTTTGAGTAAGCCTTAATGTTAATTGTCATTTGAACCGAGATTAACAGCGTAGTACCTTTTTCACTTAAAAGTTGACAAAATAGATTTCCGTAGGAAATCTGCGCCCTACCGCCTATTGCAGTTGACTTTGTCAACTGATGGGGGCAGGAGGGGCGCAAGAAAATGCCAAACGCAATATTAATGAAAAGAACTTAAATGTAACTTTTAAGTGAAACAAATCAGTAGGGGTTGGCGCCTCGACATCCCGTATAAAAACACATTTTATTCCGTAAAAAACGCAGGTGACGGGATAAGTGTTCCCTCGTTTTTGTCGCACTTTTCGTAGTTTACTTCTTTGAGCTTTATATCACGCTCGAACACGATAAGACATGATATCGGCTGTTCTTTGAAATCCACGTCGTCGATGAAATACGTATCAAGATAAACATAATCGTTTATATATACCTTTTCCATACCGTTTTCGTCACTTTCGTAAAGAATGTTACCGCCGTCAGCTGTCGTTTCATGTGCGATAATTTTGCCGTCTTCACCAACAATGGCGGAGTTTTCTTCATTGAAATCCACAAGCTCATACTTTTCAAGGTCAACGCCGTCAAACACAAGATATCTGAAATAGTATCTGTTCGTTTCGCTTGCGGTGTAATTGTATGTGGATATTCTCGTTCCGTCCTCAAAATTGAGTGTGAACAAAAACGGCTCACCCGCAATATCTCCTGTGATGCCATATTCGTCCTTCAAGTCGTCCATTATGCTCTTGTTGTATCTGACTGTTACCAAAAGCTGTTGGGCAGAGGGGATATACATCACATCGAATATTGAAATATTATAACCGTAGCGTTTAAATGTAAGGTCATTTTCGCTTGTGGTTATCTTCTTGTATTCATCAATAAAAATATGCTGTTTTTGGGTGTACACCTTAAAAGCATCACCGTACTTCTCTTTTGCATCAAGCGCCTTTTGCGTCCATATTATTTTCGTATCAGGCTCACTTGTGCAAAATCTCAGCATAAAAAACGCATATATAAATATTATAAGACCTATAAACAAAGCCTTGAATACTGTTTTTATAACTATCCACGTTTTGGACGGTTCAAAACCCGGCTCGTATTCTCTTTCTTCCAAAGCTATACCCTGCCTTTCGATAAATTAACTACATCAATTCTACACATGAAGGCCGCTTTATTCAAGCGGGAAATATTAAAAAATGATGAAAAACAATAACTCACTAAAAAAGAAGAAGCTGTTAAGAAAGATAAAGATGATAACACTCGGCGTGCTGATAAGCGCCGCAGTACTCGGTCTTCTTTTTTGGATATTTGTTGCCCTCGGCATGCACCTTGGTAATATCGCGTCAACTATCTGATCAGTCAGTCTCCCAAGGCAATTCCACGACTGTCATCTCATGTCCGACAGCCTTTATAAACTTTCCGAGTATATCCTCCGTTTTGATGCGGAGGCTTGTCGTGCTGACACAGGGGTGGCAACCGATATATTCGCCTTCAAGTATATCCTTGTCAACTATCAGTCTTACGCGCTTGTCGGTGTCATTCATAAGTCCTAAAACGCTGACAGCGCCCGGACGTATCTTAAGATATTCCCACATCTTTTCCTCACTTGCAAACGAAAGTCTTGCAACACCAAGCTGAGCGGAAAGATTTTTTGTTTTAAAGGGCTTATCACCGGGAGTCATAAGCAAATAAAAATCTGTCATCTGTCTGTTGCACAGGAAAAGATTTTTGCATATTTCAGCGCCAAGCGCCTCGTCGATCGCACGGCAAAGCTCCATATTCTCTGCAGGTGCGTGATCTATTCTGTCAAATTCTATGCCGAGGTTATCAAGCATATCATAGCAGTTCATTTCATATATGAAACGCATTTCCTTTGTTATGGGTCTGCCGTGTCTTATAATAAGCTCGTCCATTTTCAAAAAAGCCTTTCGTATTTGTTATTCAGGTTTCTTTTCTCTTTTTTTAATGACTCTTGCAGGATTTCCTACCGCGACGGAATAAGGCGGTATCGGCTTTACCACAACGGAGCCTGCACCCACAACTGAGCCCTCACCCACGTCTGCCGAATACATAACACAAACACCCATACCGATATAACAGTCACGTCCGATGCTTACACGTCTTGTGTGTCCGTCCTGAACAGCAATAATTTGATCGGGATCGTCAAAAATATGTGAGTATGGTGTTATCGTTATATTCTGTGCGAGCAACGAATAATCACCTATTTCAAGTCCTACATGACCGAAAAGCGTTGTGCCTGTGCCGATATACACATTCTTTCCTATGTGGATATAACCCTGTGTATCACGCTCCGTATCAAGATACACCCTTTCACAAAGTGTTACATTGTCGTCAATTTTTATTCCGCCTTCACCTCTGCATATGATCGTGACATCATCTGATATCGTAACATTATCACCTATTTCGATGTACTGCGGATTTATTATCTTTACACCTTTGCCTATCTTTAAGCCCTTTCCTGCTTTTTTGAGCTTATTAGAATAGTACTCACACCTTTTCAGGTGTGAGTACTGTGAGTTATCATTCATTATAAGCGTCCAAGCGAGACTTTCAAGCGCTTCGCCGTCAGCATCGGGAAAGAGATTTTGCAAAGAAATCTCTTTATTCTTCATCTTTCTTTTCTTCCTTCTTATCTCCGCCCTGAGTAAATGCTGCGCTTACATAACCGTCATCGCTGTTGAAGTCCTTTTCAAACAGCTCTCTCATTCTTGCATATACTTCGTCGGGAATTTCGGGGTTACCCTTGGAGAATGAGGGGATAAGCATATCGCCTGCAACTGCGGGGATAGTACATGTTGTATCGTTTCTGTACTGCTCTCTTACAGCCTTGTCACGCATATTGGGGATTTCAAGCGTTACACCACCCGCAAGCACGGAACGGTAAGCGAAAAGACCTGCAATACCCATATCAAGCGCTTCGTAAACATCGATTATATCGGCATTTTCGTTTCCTCTTATCTTCTCAACGAAGTTGTACATTGAGTAGTAGTCAGAACCGCCGTGACCGAAAGAAGCGTCTGCTGTGGGGAATTCTGTTTCGGGCTTGTAGCTGAGAACGTTTTCGGGACCGTATTCGCCGTCGTAGTTGTCAGCATTGACATAAATGTGTGTCTGACCGCCGTTATATGCGTCTTCTCTTGCAGTTTCCATTCTGCCCATTGAGCCGTATACCGTGTACCATACGGAGTTCTTGTAAAGGTCTCCGTGGATGCTCTTTGCAATACCGCCGTTTTCAAATGTTACCATTTCGATACCGAACTGACCTGCCTTGTTACCTGTACGGCGGCGGCGTTCTGTCTTTGTGCCTTCAAATCCGACAACGGAAACGGGACGAAGACCTGTGATATGGATGATCGGACCGAGTGAGTGTGTGCAATAGAAGTTTGCGTGCATAAGGTTTCTCCAGTGATTGGGATCACCGTAGGAGATACTGGGCCAGATGGATTCACAGTTGTGAATGTATTCACCCTCACCGTATTCAAATTCGCCTATCTTGCCTTCCTTGTAGAGCTTGCGCATTTCGTAAGGACCGGGCATATAGCAGTAGTTTTCGCCGTAAGCGTATATCTTACCTGTTTTTTCAACTGCTTCAACAAGCTCAACTGCTTCCTTCATTGTCTGAACGGGAAGCACTTCGCTGAATACATGCAGTCCCTTGTTGAGGCACTTAATAGCGAAAGGAGCATGCTCATTTGCATAGTTTGCAAGAACAACTGCATCCATATCGTGATTTATAAACTCATCAAAGCTTGTGTAGTATGTAATATTGGCATCGGGGTGCTGCTGCTTCTGTTTTTCAATACCCTCTACCCATTTGTCGCAGATAGCAACTACCTCTGCGTTATCAGCCTTAAGGCAGTAGTTTATCATACTTGTTCCGCGGAATGCGCCCATGACGCCGATTCTGACTTTTTTCATAAAAATTTCCTCCTGCATAAACCAAGACGGTTATTAACTTCTCTTATAATATCACACTTTTTCGGATATTGCAATACCTGATGTGTTATATTTTACGTTTTATTCCAAATTATATTTTTCCGACAACCTCATATGCACGTTCAAGCGCTTCTGTTATGTGAGGTTTGAAGTTTTCTTCTCCTATCTTCTTGTCAAGTCCCGCCTTCTGTATTGCGCGAAGGGGCTGCTTGTTGACATGGGAAAGAACAACTGTTATGCCGTTTTCTGCGCATTTGACGCACAGGGATTCAAGTGCGTTCATAGCTGTTGCATCGATTGCTGACACGCTTCTCATACGCAAAATAAGGCATTTCGTGTAGTCATTCACTGTAATGCGTGCAATTATATCGGACGCGCCGAAGAAAAGCGGGCCGTTCATCTCATATACTCTTATTTCCTTCGGGATATTCGCAAAGCTTTCACTTTCAACATTGTCATCGTATTTCCAGGATTCGGCAGTCGCCTCATCACTCATACGCTTCATAAACATAACACATGCAAGCACTATACCGACAGCAATTGCCACAACAAGGTCAAATACGACGGTAAGCACAAACGTCAGCACAAGCACTAAAACATCGCTTTTGGGGGCTGTTTTTACAAGCCTTACAAATGTACGCCAGCCACACATATTGTATGCAACACCAAAGAGGACAGCCGCAATAATAGGCATCGGAATAAGTGCCGCATAGGGCATAAGCAAAACGAGAATGAGCAAAAGCACAGCGGCATGTACCATACCGGAAACGGGAGTTTTACCGCCGTTTTTGATGTTTGCGGCAGTTCTTGCAATAGCACCCGTTGCGGGGATTCCGCCAAACAGAGCCGAACCGATGTTACCGATACCCTGTGCCACAAGCTCTGCATTTGAATTATGCTTTGTGTTTGTCATACCGTCGGCAACAACACATGAAAGAAGCGATTCAATAGCGGCAAGCACAGCAATTGTAAACGCATCGGGAAGCACTGTTTTGACTGTAGCAAAATCAAATGACGGCAGATTGAAATTCGGAAGCGCACTGCTTACCGTGTAAAGGTCGCCTATCGTATTTACATTCAAATCGCACAGCGAAACGACCAAAGCACCTGCCAAAACAGCGACGAGAGATGCGGGGATTTTATTAAGATATTTTATCTTCGGCCAGAATATTATTATCAAAAGTCCGCCAATACCTACCACAAGCGCCCAAATATTGAACGATGCAAAATTTTCGATAAGCGCTTCGAGCTTTTCAACAGTTTCAACGGGCTTTTCGCCGTTTGCATATGTGACACCGAAAAAATCTTTAAGCTGACCTATAAGTATTGTAACAGCAATACCTGCCGTAAATCCCGTGGTTATCGTTAACGGAATAAATTTTATAAGTCCGCCCAGACGGAAAACACCCATAAGAATAAGCAGTATTCCCGCAAGCACCGTTGCAACTATAAGCCCTTGCATACCGTTTTGGGCAACAACACCCGCAACAATTGTGGCAAATGCCGCAGTCGGTCCCGATATCTGCACACGGCTTCCGCCGAAAAATGCAATCAGAAAACCTGCAATAATTGCCGTGTAAAGTCCTTCCTCGGGCCCGACACCCGATGCAAGCGCCAAGGCAATAGACAAAGGAAGTGCGATGATCGCAACGATTATTCCCGAAATAAGATCCCCTGCAAACATTTTTCCGTTATATCCTTTAAACGAGGAAAAAAGTGCCGGCTTAAGATCCTTCATTAAAACACCTTCTTTTTTGTTATTATAAATGTATCATACCAAATTCGGTATTGTATCACAAAGTGTCATTTTTTTCAAGTATTTTAAAGGATATTTTTTTTGTTTTTTCTTTCTTATTTCGAGGTATAAAAAAAGACCGATCAAGTCGGTCTTTTTGTTTGCTTTGTATTGAATTTAATCCATGTTTGAGGTCAGATATTTAAGGTCGGAGTCGTCAACCTTACCGTCGCCGTTAGCATCTGCATATTCAGCATATTTAACAGCATCACCGTTTAACATCTGTTTTTTCATTCTTATTAAGTCTTTACCGTTTGCAACACCGTCGCCCGTTGCATCACCTGTAACAACGACAATAGCACTCTGAACTTCAATCGATCCTATAAACTTTTTGAGTGTATATCCTGTGCAAAGCTTGCCGTCAGTTACTCTGATACCGCTTTCGTTATATACCTTGCAGGTATCGGAAAACATTGATGCAGCATCACTTCCGATGGTGCCGATACCAAAGCCCTTTAAAAGGTTCACACCGTCAGATGCTTTCGACACGGTGATCGTTGAATTTTCAGGGTGAAAATCAAGGTCAGCTGAAACTGTAGTATCTTTTATTACCGTAAACTGCTGTGCGGCACTCGAATTATATGTATAGTTCTGTACATTCGCCCCTGCCGTAGTTGAAGCACCGTAAATATCCATTACGCATATCGGTGCGCACTTTGCTCTGAATGAATACGTACCGTTTACATTTTCAAACAAGAACCATCTTTGTGCATCAGAACCGTTCTTCTCAGTAAGACCGATGTTCGCTTCCTTTGAATATGAGCCATTTTCAACGGTCAACACCTTGCCTGTAGAATAGCTTGTTATAATATAGCTTCCGTCACTGTTTCTGTCAAAGAACCACAGCTGATCCGTGCCTGAAACAGGCGCCGCTGTTATTACATTATCATTTGATACCGCCACAGAAAGACCCGCTGACTGATAATTTATCTTTGCAAAGAAACGTTCACCGATATCTGCCGGCTCAGCTGTATAACGCGGTTCTTTGTAACCGTTGTCGAAGAAGTGGTTGAATGCCGCCTCATAATTATCTCCGAAAGCAGCTTTAAGGTCAGCATTTGCACTCAGATAATATCTGATATCAAATATTGCACTTGCGCGTCTTCCCTCTTTCATGCCGTTTTCTGTGAAATGGTTATAAAGATTTTCCGCATCAGTACCTAAAGCATCACGAATATCTGTGTAGTAGTCGGAATAATATTCCGCATCAAAGACTGCTGTGCGCATTTCTTCGGGAATGGGATCTGTATTTGTATATGCAGGCTCACAAACATATGCGATATATGTACTTGTAATATCGTATGTTTTATCAGCAGCGCATCCGCCGTTAGTTGTAAAATATGCAGAGCTTGTATTACCTTCAACAGTATAAAGTGTTCTGCCGTCCCATCCGGATACGATTCCGACATGGTTTACCGTTCTTCCGCTTGCCGCACCGCTGGAAGACAGGAAGAAAACTATATCGCCCGCTTTAGGTGAGTATGCACCTGACTGTACCTGAGACCATCTGTATGCTCTGCCCTGATTTTTGAAAGGACGAACCTGATCCTCCGTGTACTGACAACACGGAACGATACTCTGCGGAATACCCGCATTATATGCGCACCAAGAAACAAACATTGCACACCACTGCGCATCAATAAAATTATAAGAATCATCCTTGTGATATGTGTACCAGCGTCCGTACTCCGTATAGTTGTTCGAGCCTTGAACAGTACCTGCAATCTGCGAGGAGTTGTTACCCTCCTGATATCCTATCTGAGATTTTGCAACATTTACAATATCCCGTCTTTGGTTACCCGACAGTTTGACATTTTTCAAATTCTGATAATAAGGGCCTGACATATATGCCGAGGAGCCTGAATAGGAAACCGCCTGCACGTCATACGGTACAACAGTCGCAACAAGAGCGAACACCATACAGATGCAAAGTAAGCATGCACATAAACGTTTCATTATTTTCACCTTTCCTTTATAAAAAATATATAAAAAGTATACACGTATACAATACCAAATTGTGCATTTTATATCAATGACATTTTTTAAACCTATTATTAATAAAATTATAAGTTATCCTCTAACTGTTTGCGATTTAGACATTTATAAATAAAATTATCCTATGCGCCATATAAATCGGCGCATAGGATACGAATATAAAATAATGCGATGTTATTTAACAAAAAGCTCTCCGCCGTCAACATCAACCGTGAGTGTATCGCCTATATTAAGTTCACGAGAGAGTATTGCTTTTGCAAGAAGCGTTTCAACACTTGATTGCAGGTATCTTTTCATCGGTCTTGCACCATAGATGGGATCATATCCGGAACTTATTATTTTGTCCTTTGCATCTTCCGTTATTTCAAGGCAAAGTCCTTTTTCTTTAAGGCGAAGCTCGATCCTCTTTATCAGTATATCGGCAATTTTCCCTATGTTCTCGCGTGTGAGAGGTTTATAGAAGATTATCTCATCGAGTCTATTTAAAAACTCGGGGCGAAACGATGCACGGAGCTGTGCCATAACACCGTTGCGGATTTCTTCCGATATTTCGCCGTTATCCGATGATTCAAGCAGATACTGTGAGCCGATGTTTGACGTCAGTATAATAACGCTGTTTTTGAAATCCACGGTTCTTCCCTGACTGTCCGTGATACGTCCGTCGTCAAGCACCTGAAGAAGTATATTAAAAACATCGGGGTGCGCTTTTTCTATCTCGTCAAAAAGTATAACGGAATACGGTTTTCTTCTCACCGCCTCGGTAAGCTGACCGCCCTCATCATAACCGACATATCCGGGAGGTGCGCCTATAAGACGTGAAACAGAGAATTTCTCCATATATTCACTCATATCGATGCGCACCATATTACGCTCATCATCAAACATCGCTTCGGCAAGCGCCTTCGCAAGCTCCGTTTTACCGACACCCGTCGGACCCAAAAACATAAACGATCCTATCGGGCGGTTTGGATCGGATATACCCGCGCGTGAACGGATAATAGCCCCCGACACCTTTTCAACCGCCTCATCCTGCCCGACAACACGTAAGTGAAGCGTTTTCGCAAGATTCAGTATTTTTTCACGTTCGCCGCCCGAAAGCTTTGAAACGGGTATGCCCGTTCTGCGCGATACGATTTCCGTTATTTCTTCCTCCGTTACGGTATCTGTAACGAGCTTTTGCTCACCTTTTGTTTTTTCCGCCTTTTCAAGGGCTGATTTCAGTTTATTTTCAAGCTCCGGTAAAGTAGAATAACGAAGCCGCGATGCTGTTTCATACTCATAATTCATCTGTGCATTTTCAAGCTGTGCATTGACACGGTCAATTTCCTCTTTCAGCTTTTTAACATCATCAACAGCCGTTTTCTCGTTTTCCCAACGGCTTTTAAGCTCGTTGTACTTTTCTCTGTCAGAGGCAAGTTCCTCGGTAAGCTTCTCAAGTCTTTCCTTTGAAAGGCTGTCAGATTCCTTTTTAAGTGCCGTTTCCTCAATTTCAAGCTGTATTATCTTACGGCGGAGCAAGTCGAGCTCCTCGGGCATAGAATCAATTTCTGTTCTGATACAAGCGCACGCCTCATCAATTAAATCTATTGCTTTATCGGGAAGGAATCTGTCTGTTATATACCTGTGCGAAAGCGTTGCGGCGGCAACTATTGCCCTGTCCTGTATGCGCACACCGTGGAATATCTCATATTTTTCTTTAAGTCCGCGGAGTATCGATACTGTATCTTCAACCGTAGGTTCATCGACTAAAACAGGCTGGAAGCGTCGCTCAAGCGCGGCATCCTTTTCGATGTACTTGCGGTACTCATCAAGTGTTGTTGCGCCTATACAATGAAGCTCACCCCTTGCAAGCATGGGTTTGAGAATGTTGCCCGCATCCATTGCACCGTCTGTTTTGCCTGCACCAACGATCAAATGAAGTTCATCTATAAAGAGAATTATCTTTCCGTCAGAGCTTTTAATTTCATTCAGCACGGCTTTGAGGCGTTCCTCAAATTCACCTCTGAATTTTGCACCTGCGATAAGCGAGCCCATATCAAGAGAAAACACCGTCTTGTTTTTAAGCCCTTCGGGAACATCACCGCGCATTATACGCTGTGCAAGTCCCTCTGCTATTGCTGTCTTACCGACACCCGGTTCACCTATCAAAACGGGATTATTCTTCGTTTTTCTTGACAGTATGCGCACAACGTCACGAATCTCACTGTCACGTCCGATAACGGGATCCAGCTTTTGTTCTCTTGCCCTTGCGACAAGATCTGTACCGTACTTACTGAGCGCATCGTATGTTTCCTCCGGACTGTCAGTTGTAACACGGCTGTTTTTTACAGATGCAAGTGACTTTTCAAATGCTTTTCTGTCAATTTTGTTTTCGCCGAATATTCGTTTTATCTTATCTGTCGGTGAATCGAACAGTGCAAGCATAATATGCTCTACTGAAACATAGTCGTCCTTTTGGGAGTTTGCTATCTGTTCGCTTTTTGCAAGCACACGGTCACAGTCCGGTGATATATAAATTTTGTCAGCTTCTCTGCCGCCGCTTACCTTCGGCATATTTTGAATAATGCTTTTAAGCGAGAGCAACACCGCTTCAGTATCAAATCCGGATTTTTCAAAAAGCTGACGTATCAATCCGTCATTCGGAAAAATAAGTGCGTAAAACAAATGCTCCGATGTTACCTGAGAGTTGCCGTTTTCACTCGCAATACTCTGTGCGTCCTGCAATGCCAGAAGCGACTTTTTTGTCAATCTTTCAATTTGCATAATTTTTCCTCCTTATACTATCAGCTTTGCGTTTTTTAAATACGAAATATATTTTTCTTCTGAATTTTCAAGGGAATATCCGCCGGATACAGTTCCTTTCATAATA
>JAZTXA010000074.1:0-6086 GCA_045636245.1 Eubacteriales bacterium
GGGATTTTTCATTTGATTTTGCAGGACGGTGATGCCTTTTGAAAAATGTTTAAGTGTGGTATATTACGAAATGAAAAGCGGCATCAATTGTGAAATCAGACGACTTCAAAGTCAAATTCAAATTTTTCGTCAGCGGAAGACTGTCCGATCCAAAGCTTGAATTTTCCCGACTCTACGATCTTTTTCATGTTGAAGTTATGGAAAGCCAATTCGGATGCTGATAAGGTGATAGTTACTGTTTTGCTTTCTCCTGACTTCAGGTAAACTTTTTCAAATCCCTTTAATTCCTTAACGGGACGCACACAGCTTCCTACAAGATCACGTACGTAAAGCTGAACGACATCTGAGCCGTCAAAATTGCCTGTGTTACGTGCAGTGAGTGTAACAGTAATCTGACCGTCCTTTGTCATCTTATTATCTGAAACGGTGATATCTTCATAACTGAAAGTCGTATATGACATTCCGTAACCGAAGGGGTAGAGGGGTTCTATCTGACAGTCACGATATTTTGACTCAAACGGCCAACGCCCCAAAGCAGGACGGCCTGTGTTTGTATGGTTATAGTATATCGGTACCTGACCTGTGCATACGGGCATGCTTGTTGTAAGGTGTCCCGAAGGGGAAACTACACCTGTAATAAGATCAGCCACGGCATGTCCTACAGAGCTTCCGAGCTGCCATATGAGCATCATTGCCGCCACCTTGTCTTTGTAAGGTGTAAGTATCAGCGGGCGGCCTGTGGCAACAAGCAGTATAACAGGCTTGCCTGTTGCGATAAGCGCTTCAATAAGCTCATGCTGGTTTCCGGGAAGAGTAATATCGGAACGGCTGTTTGCCTCACCAGACATACCTGCTTCTTCACCGACGACTGCTATTATGACATCACAACTTGATGATGCCTTTACAGCTTCTGCTATTGTTTCATTATCTGTCGGCTGTGCTGTTATTCCGCAGCCGCGGGAGTAAATTATTTCAGAGTCTTTGAGGGCTTCCTTTAATCCTTCTTCTATTGATACTGTATAATTGTGGTCAGAAAGACACGACCAACCGCCGAGCAAATGTACTTTTCCGTCATAGCCCGCCAACGCGCCTACTAATGCTACACGTTTTTTTGCATAGTTTTGCGGTAACAACGGTAAAATTCCGTTATTTTCCAAAAGTACGGCACTTTCCCTTGCGGCTATTCGTGCAACATCCATATGCTCATCACAGAAGAAGCAGTCCTCACCGTCCTCGTCAACAAGCGGTTCATCCATAAGACCGCAGAGGTATTTAAGCGTCAGTACAGAAAGCACTGCACGGTCAACCTGCTCCATTGTTATTTTGCCTTCATCTATAAGCTTCGGCAGAAAATCATTGTACGGGTCGCCTGCCATTATCATATCACAGCCTGCATCAAATGCAAGTCTTACCGCATCTTTCAAATCTTCCGCAAATCCGTGCGGGATAAGCTCAACAACACCTCCCGCATCGGAAATGACGAAGCCTTTAAATCCCAATTCATCACGAAGCACATCTGTCAAAAGATATTTGTTGCCCGTTGACGGCACGCCGTTTACATCCTGAAACGATGCCATGACAGTTGCCGCACCCGCATCTATTCCCGCCTTGAAAGGGGGTAGATATACATCGTGAAGTGTTTGAAGTGATATATCCGATGTATTATAATCACGTCCGCCGATGCAAGCACCGTATGCAATATAGTGCTTCATACATGCATAAATATGATCCTTGCCGATGTTATCGCTGTCACCCTGATAACCGCGCACGGCGGCTTCGGAAAAGCGTGAGCAAAGATATGTATCCTCTCCATATCCCTCAACTATGCGTCCCCAGCGCGGATCTCTTGCGATATCCACCATGGGGGAAAATGTCCATTTGATTCCTGCACGGTACGCTTCCTTTGCTGATATTTCGCATGTTTTGCGTGTTATTTCGGGATTCCATGAGCAGGACTGCGCAAGTGGGGTAGGGAATGTCGTTCTGTATCCGTGAATTACATCATCGGCAAAGAGTGCGGGAATGGGCAAACGTGTTATCTTGAGCAGATCACGCTGTATGCTGTTGGTATGAGATGCGCCCTTTATTGTGAGATAAGAACCGACCTTGCCTTCTGCAAAGTGGTCTGAAAATGTGTTTTCGTCATCTGAATATATTGATGTGCCGAACTGTGAAAGCTGACCTGTTTTTTCGGCAAGAGTCATTTTTTTAAGCAATTCTTTGGCACGTTTTTGTGCTTCTTCGTATGCCGGGGAGTTGAAAATATTTCCCATCTGAAATCCCTTTCTGCATCTTACGGTGTTTGTTTTTTGAAATTATAACATATCAGACATCGAATTTCAAGAGATAATATTACAATATTCAGATGTTCGGGATTTTTTATCGTGCGTTAAAGCTCTCTTGTTTCCTCAACTTCTATTTTGACTTTCTTCAGTGTGTCATCGGGAAGATTGCCGAAGCTGAAGCTTACAGTGCGCTTTACGGTTGTTGTTTTGCCGTTATCACGATCGATATCATACGTTTCTGTGTATGTAAGTACATACGGAAACTCAAAATCAATGGGGTTTTTTGACAGATTCAGATTTTCAAAAACAAGGCTTGATGTGCCGTCACTGTATACAGTCATCATCGTGTCGGAGCCTTCATCAGGCGTAAAATCAAAGCAAGGGTTTGATTCAATACCGATTTTTGTAAAAACATCCTTTGGTGTGTCGGTGAATTTTATTCCGTAGGGAAGCTCAAGTCCTGCAAGCTCCGTCCTTGTAAAAAGACTGTTTGAATATTTTGCGCTCTTTCCGTCGTCTGATGCTGTGTAGTCATTATAAAATCCGTAAGATTCACTGAATGCTTGCCAGCCTCCGCCGTGTATACCGTCGTAGTGCATGCCTCCGATAAAATCCGTAACAGCGGTGAATTGCTTTGCCAGAGAAATAAATTCTCCTTGCGATAATTCGGGGACAAAATTGATGTTTGTCAGATATTCGGAAAAATATTTCAGTATCTTTCGTCCGTTTTCTTGTGTAGGTTCGCTTGACTGTGTATCTATAGGCGATGAAGTTATTCTTTCGCTGATGAAAAGATGCTCATGGTCAATGCCGCATCCGCCTTCGGCAAAACCGCCCTCTTCCGTCGAAACGGTAATGTCGATTTTTTTGATAACCTCGGCGGTAAGGCAAAGATAACCGTCATTTATTTGCAGATAAAATTCCGAATGGCTGCTGTATTTTGAAAGTGCATCCGTTATTTTGTTTTCGGCAGCCGTCACAAGCTCATCGGTGATAAACGGAGCATAAAGCCGTTCTTCGTTTTCAAGCTTTATTCTTTCACCGCTTTTCGGAAGCGTGAGAATATATGCGCCGTTTTCCTTTGATATACACGATGTGGTTATTTCAGGCGGTGACGGCGGTACATCACTTGATGAATTATGCCCCGTGTCTTCACTTAATGAATTATGCCCCGTGTCTTCACTTGATGAATTACATCCGGATAAAGCCGAAAATATTATTATAAGTACTAATGTCGTAGCAAGTATTCGTTTCATTAAATCACCCCTGTCATTTTATTGAATTTTTTATATATTCAAGTGCTTCAAATTTTTCATCGAGTGAGTCCATATAAGCGATATATTCATCTAATTCGCCGTTATTTTTGAATTCTATAAGCATATCCTTATTCATCTCAGCCAATTCGTAAATATTGTAAAGCTTGCCTTTGTAATGGAATGCCCAATCTGCTTTCAGATTTATCATTATCGTTGGAATATCGGCATCCGAAAACAACCATTCAATTTGTTCAAGGCTTACGCTTTCTGAAGCTTTTATGAAATCTCTCTTGCTTATATTCAAGTGACGTATCATCAGATATAAGGGCGGAAGCTGTTCATTATAAAAATACTCATTATTCTTTAATAATTCTTCCGCGGCATAAATTTCTTCCCAAGACACGATTTTTGACAGATCATACAGACCGAATAATTCATCAGGATAGTATCGGCTATATTCCATTGGCTCTACGCTTGTAGGATTGTTTTCTGAACTGTCGACTTTTAAATAACAGCTGGTGGAGTCTTTAAATGTGATCAGGACGAATTTTGTTCCGTCTTCAAACTCATACCCCGGCACAGGCTCTGATTCACCCTTTATATAAACATACATATTTTCTTTAAGATGTTCAAAATAATATTGATATACACCGTATGATGTTTTGAAAAGAAATACCATTTTGCAGTCGTCTTTAACATAACTGCCGCCATCGATAACACCGTTTCCTTGAAACATCAGGGAACAATAATCACCATCGGGAACAAATTTCAAAGCTGCTGTTTCGTTTTCCACGGGTATATTGGGTAAGGGGGTAACAGGCTCATCATTGGCAGGCGGGGCAGGAACAGGGGCATTTGATACACCCATATGGACCATTTCGAATACGATCTCATCAATCCAGTCAAATCCGCCAGTCTCAATGGGCTTGGAGTCTTTGGGGATGTAAACATAATTGTCGCCGCTTTTGTGGAATACATAGGAGTATACGCCGTAATCTCCTGCATTTTTGGGATAGAGCTTTAGCACACCGTCCTGTTCGTCAAAAGGACCGATAAGCGCAAAAGACATGTATGCGCTTGCACTCATTGAAAATGTTTTATTTTCGTAGTTTAAAGAAAATACAGGTCTGTAGATTTCGACGTGCTCTGATGTGCTGTACGCCGTATTTGCTTCGTAATAAAATTCAAGGTGAGGTTCCATGCTTTTAAGCTCCGGCGTCGGATAAACTATCTGAACTGTATTATCGGAATCATATATGCAAAACGTGTATTCCAAAGGCTGACGCAAATCGTTTATAATTTTTGTTTTCAATATTTTTGAATTCAACTTTTGGAATTTTTTATCAGGATCAATGTGGTTTGTGTAGTGTTCACTCTCCCACGCTGCGATCTTCGTGTATTCATTCACTAACTTTTCTTCATTTTCAATTCCGCTGAAGTCGGCGCCGTCTATGGCAAGCATCTGATATCCGCCCAGCGGAACAGCACCGCTGATCTGTCCGAGATGTGCGTTATAGCGGTCGCCGAAGATTTGGTGTTTACCGCTGTAATATGCATGATGTACCGTTTCAAATCCTGCATCGTGCATATAAATACGGTAATAAATTATTCCATATATCTCTTCTATCATTCTGTCGTATCTGAGTTTTGCATCGTAAAATGTTTCAAATTCGGAAAAGTCACCGTGATAAGGGTAAATAAAGCAAGTATTACTGCTTTGAAGGGAAGCTAATGATAAGCGTAACTGCAAAATATGGTCAACGCAAGCGTTATACAAACGAATTTCATCGTATGAAAAATACATATTGATGGAGTCGTTTATAAGAAAAATTACCTCGTCATACGTAAGCGGTACACGTTTGCCGTCATTACGTATCGATTTAAGTTCTTCATACTGTTCTTTTGAGAAAACCGTAACGGCATTTTCTTCTTCATGGATATATTCTTTGAATTTTCCTATCAGAGGTGATTGTGCCTGCGGGGCATCTTCAATGATGTGGTCGTAGCTTGGAACTTCCTCATCGGGAGATATTATGTCATCGGTCGGAGTATTTGTTTGAACTTGCAAATTATACGGCTTTGGCTTCCCGTTATCTGCGGCGATAGCCAGCATACAGCCTGTGAGAATGATGGAGGACAAAAGAAGCAAAGATATTATAACTATAATAAATTTAATTTTTTCTTTCATTGTACTGTATCCTTTCGTTTTTAGTGAGTTTTTACCCTTGCATCTGTATTTTAGCCGTTTTGTTTTGCCGACTTATCTTCGTCTTGTTGTCAACTTGTAAAAGTGACAAATACTTTTGTGCCCTTGGCGGGCTCTGACTCGAAGCGCATATCGGCTCCGTGGGTGTATACTATCCTCTTGCACAGGGCAAGTCCGAGACCTGCGCCGCCTTCGGCGCGGGAACGGGATTTATCCGTGCGGTAGAACGGTTCTGTGATGTGAAGTAGCTGTTCTTCGGTCATACCCTTGCCGTTATCCTCGATTATTGCCTGATTGCCGAAGCAGGATATTTTGACCTCGCCTTTAACAGAAGTCGGA
>JAZTXA010000075.1:0-2185 GCA_045636245.1 Eubacteriales bacterium
GGTTTATTATATCCATTTTACTATGCAGGCACAGTATTTAATTTTTTTGTATAGTTCGTTCACAAAACCACACATATATGATACCACATTTTGCTGGGAATTTCAATAGATTTTTAAAAATATTTGCCACTAATTTCGGAGGTGAGGGTGTTGAAATACCGAATAGACAAAAGCGACACGATACCGGCGTATTTACAGCTTTATTCGCAGATAAAAAAGGACATTGTATGCGGCATTTATTCATTTGGAATGAAGCTTCCGTCAAAGCGCCTTTTAGCCGAGGAATCGGGTGTCAGCGTTATAACGGTACAGCACTGTTATGAAATACTTTCCGAGGAAGGGTATATCGAACCGAGAGAAAGAAGCGGTTACTTTATCGTATACAAAAAAGACGATTTTCTGTCTGTAAACGAAAGTACCGGCGACATTCATACAAAAAGCAAAAATCTCCACACACACGAGGATGTAATGCCGTTTTCTGTCCTTGCAAAAACGATGCGCAAGGTGCTTTTGGATTACGGTGACGATATTCTCGTGAAATCTCCAAATCACGGCTGTTATGAGCTTCGGGCGGCAATATCATCATATCTTGCGCGTTCCAATGGAATGACAGTTCTGCCCGAACAGATAATTATAGGTTCGGGTGCCGAATATCTCTACAGCCTTATTGCACAGCTTTTCGGAAGCGGTTCCGTTTTCGGTATAGAATTTCCGTCATACGATAAAATTAAAAAGGTCTATTCCGCAGGCGGAATAGTACTGGAACACTTGAAGCTTGGCAGTAACGGTATAAAGACAGAGGAACTTCAAAAAACAAAAGCAAAGGTCCTTCACATAACCCCGTTCAACAGCTTTCCAAGCGGCATTTCCGCTGACATTTCAAAACGGAATGAGTATATAAAATGGGCTGAAAACAGAGAAGGATATATTATTGAGGACGATTATTCATCGGAGCTTACAGTTTCAATGAAGAATGAGGACACCGTTTTCTCTCTTTCTCAAAACGGCTCCGTGATATACTTAAACACCTTTTCGCAGACAATAGCGCCGTCAATGCGTGTTGGATATATGGTGCTTCCGAAGACTCTTACAGAAGAATTTCAAAGCAAACTCGGATTTTATTCCTGTACCGTTCCCGTGTTTGAGCAATATGTTATTGCAGAACTGATTAACAGCGGTGATTTTGAAAGACATATAAACAGAATGAGAAGGCAAAGACGAAAAAAAAGTGAAACGGAAAGAAAGTAAAACGCAGCCGATGCAGGATACCTGCCTCGGCTGTTTGTTATTCTTTATTATCATCAAAGAGGGAATCGGAAAAGCTCAACAGCTTTGCGACATGTTCAGTCCCTAATTTTTTCTCTATTACCTCATATGCTTTTTTTATATACGGAGGACGGCGGTTTATGCCGTGGCAATCCGAACCGATAAGATGTATCATGCCGTGTTTAAGCATTGACAAAGCACGTCGGCGTGTGAATACAGAGGTGAAAAATGTGGCATTGGCTTGCATAAGAATTCCGCTGTCTATAAGCCGTTTTAACTGTTTTGTGCTTTGCTTTGAAACGTATCTTTCGATATGGGCAAGGACAATTTTCAATTCTTCGGATGATGCCATATCCACAAGCTCATCTATTGTATTTTCTCCCCACTTGCAATTTGGCATTTCAAGAAGAAGTAAATTTGTTCCTTCGATAGAAAGTGCCTTAAGGTCATCTGCATCGTAACAGATATCCTCATAATATTCGATTTCTGCCCCGAGTACTATTTTCGGTGAATTTTGCGGCAAACGCGGCAGAAGCCTTGTGTAAGCTTCGTTCCGCTTTTTAAGATACAGATTAAGATGTCCTGATTCTGTATGAAAATGCGGTGTGGCGACTATCTTTTTGACACCCTGCTCCGATAGGCTTTTTACAAGCTGTATACTCTCTTTTATACTTTGGCTTCCGTCGTCAATTTCAGGAAGTATGTGTGTATGAAAATCTGTTATATTCATATAAGATACCTCCTTACGTTCTTTTACAGCGTTATTATAATACATCATAAAATGTGTGTCAAGTTTTATTTTGTGAAATATTATTCGTAAAATGATTTAGAAAATACCAAAAAGAAAAGTCCCGTGCAGATTTTTGTCTGCACGGGAAATTTTTATTTTTTTATGGAGAATCTTACGTAAACAGGGTGG
>JAZTXA010000076.1:0-9774 GCA_045636245.1 Eubacteriales bacterium
CCTGAGTTCGCACATGCATTTCTTATTATTGTATAACCGTCAAGCGTAACATTGCTGTCAGAAGTATTTACGATTTCTATGTATTCATAGCTGTTGTCTGCAGGACAATGAGCTATCTCGCTTATTGCAAGAGCTCCCGGCTCACCATGTGTATATTCATTTTGGCAGTATTTTGCGAGTGAAAGCAGATCGTCGTTAAAGTCCTTCATATAATTTGTTATCCTTGATTTAATACCTGCCGCCGTAAGATGTGTTGCCTGTGCCTTTGCCCAGGTTGTAGATGTACCGTCAATTGTTACAACGGGCGTTACACCGTCTGCTATTGAGATTTGTGACACCATGGCAACCTTTGTGGCGCCCCAGATGTAGCAGTTTGTAAATGTCGCTGTCTGGCTTGCATATTTTATTTCAACAAAACCCGTTACATTGCCTTTGTGTGTTCCTGCGGAAGTTATGTCGCCTGCGTATATGCAGTTTGTGAAATTAAGTACACCGCCACGCAGATGTGCGGTATAACCGCCTACATAATCGGGGGAGGTGAGATCTGCAAAGGAAACGCAGTTTGTAAGTGTAAGGTCAATATTTACGTTATAACCGATAAAACCGCCTGTGTATGCTGTAGAGGAATTATAACTTCCCGCAGTTACGATATTTTTGCAGATTATTTTGGGATATGTTGTGATATTTGATGCCGATGAGCTTGAATATCCGTCACCGCCGAGTATACCGCCGGAATTTGACGCAGCAGAAATGTCAGCCTCAACAGCTACATTTTCGCATGAAAGATATGTTCCGCCAAGACGGCCGAGGACACCGCCGACATAATTACCCGTTGATGTTAGCGAAACACCGAATACAGATGAATTGTCGACAGAAAGACTTCCGGAGGAAAGTCCTGCAATACCGCCCACGTTGCTTGTTGCCGATATCGTTCTTGCGTATACATCGGAGCCGATTATGTTTGCCGTGCCTGTGGATGATGCAATGAATCCGCCCGCTGTGCCCGCGCTTGCCATTATATTAACGCTTGAAGAACAGTTTTTAATAGTGAGTGATGATGCGTTCAAGGCAACAAAACCGCCTATGTATCCTGCACCTGACAAATTACCGGAAACGGAACAGTTTTCGAATGCTGCACCCGATATATTCTTGTATAAGAAACCGGCAACATATGAATTTGAGCCTGCACTGATATTTACGTTAAGATGAAGATTCTTTACTGTCATACCCGCACTGTAAAGTATCAAAGCCTGACCGTCTGCCCCGCTTCCGTTAGAAACGACACCGGAAATGGTATATCCGTTTCCATTGATCGTTCCCGAATACGGAGCCGAGGAGCTTGTACCGATGTTGACAGCCTCACTCAAAGCGATGTTTTTCGCAAGGGTGATATTGTGTGAGTAGTTACCGCCATTTATCAGTCCTGCAACGGTTTTAAATCCCGCGGCTGTATAAACGGTGTAAGTTTTTGTCGAGGCATCAAGTATATAATCACCTGTTACCTCCTCGGCAACAACTGTGCCGAGCGTTGAAAATAAGAGAGAAATGCTCAAAAGGGCACAAAGTAATCTTTTTTTCATACAAAAATCCTTTCTGTGTTTTTGATTTGTTAAATACTATTACATGATATCATATTATACAAAAAAAATCAATAATAACAGATTTTATTTACGGTGCTATTTATAAAAATTTTCATGCAACAAACAAAATTGAATTAAAAGGAAATATATACTTTACTTTTTTTTAGAAGTATGGTAATATACAAGCGGTAAAAACGATATGAAAAGGAGATGTGCAAATGAAAATAAATGTAATATCACCGAAAAACGGACAAACGGTTTGTTTGCACACCGATATGCAGACTGAATTTTTGCTTCATAACGGTAATAAAGGCAAGAATACATCTGTTGACTATTTGAATTTGATAAAACAAAGAGAAGAAAGAACATTTCCCGAACCCGTCACGGTGAAGTGGCTGTCAGAATCAAATCAAAACGAAAACACCTTTTTGTATTTGAGCGAAGACAAAGAATTTTTTGAATACAAAATATACCGTGCCTGTGAAAATGAAGTCTCGCTTGTCAATTTAAAGCTTGGTGTAAAATACTTTTGGCGGATCTGTATACACTCTCAAAACGGAAAAAATGATTTTTCTGACGTTTTTTCTTTTATAACATCGGAAAAAACGCCGAGGTGGATTTTGGCAGAGGGACTTGGGAATATACGTGATATCGGCGGCTGGAAAGGATATGGCGGTAAAAAAATAAAGCAAGGCCTTGTGTTCCGCGGATGTGAAATGGAATTTCATTATACGATTGAAGAGGCGGGACGCCGCGTGCTGTCAGAGGAGCTTTGTATAAAAACAGACCTTGATTTAAGAGGTGAAGCGGTAGGGAAGATTGAAAGATCGGCAATAGACGAAAGCTGTAATTTTTCCCTTATTCCGTGTGCCGCATATTCCGATTTCTTAAAAGACAAGGAAACGTGTAAAAAGATATTTTCGTTGTTTACGGATATATCAAATTATCCGCTTTATGTCCATTGTTGGGGCGGAGCTGACAGAACGGGAACTGTCATATTCTTGCTTTCCGCCATTCTCGGTGTAAAGCGCGAAGATCTATTTTTGGATTATGAGCTTACGTCTCTTTCGATGTGGGGGGAACGCAGCTCCGATTCGGAACAGTTCCGCGGATTTTTAAGTATTCTCGATGAATACGGAACAGCCGATGACTCCGTTAACAAAAAATGCGAAAACTTTATTTTATCTGCGGGTATAACAGAATCTGATGTTGAAAAAATACGAAAAATTCTCCTCTTGCAGTGAAGGGAAAATATTCTATGTTACTTTATTGTACGGATGTAAATACGGTTACAAATGAACAGTATGAAAGTTTTTTAAGTGTACTGGATGACCAAAGAAAGGCAAAAGCGCAAAGATACAGAAAGTATGAAGACAGAGTTTTAAGTGCTGTGTCATATGTTTTGCTCCGTTATGCATTGTATTTAAACGGTGATAATGAAGAACATACCGTGATATATAACGAATACGGTAAGCCGTTTTTTGAAAATTCGCCTGTTTATTTTAATATAAGCCATACAAGCGGGGCTGTGGCGTGCGCTGTCGGTGATGCATCTGTCGGTGTTGATATTCAAAAAAAAGTGTCGAATTATGAAACAGTTATGCGCCGTGTGTGTACTGAAAAAGAAAAAAACTCGGTCATCTCATCAGATGATCCACCACTTGAGTTCACAACACTTTGGACACTCAAGGAAAGTATTTTGAAATGCATCGGCACAGGAATCGCAGGTTCAATGACAAAATACAATTTTTCCGAAAATAAAACCGAAAACGGAAAGTATAAGCTTGTAACTTTGTATGAGGGGGATTTTGTTCTCTCGGCATGCGGTGAAAAAGCTTTTGTTGATATTAAAAAGATCACCGTTTCGGAATTGTATGAGTTTTGTAAATGACTGACAGCAAATCAGATATATTTTTCAAAGCTATAAATTTGAAAACAAAAAAATAAAAAGATGTGGCAATTTCAGATTAGAAATTGCCGCATTTTTTATTAAAAACTATTTTTGATTGAACTTTTTGAGTGATTCTATCTGCTCGCGCACTCTTATGGGGGCGGGACCGCCTGCGCTCTTACGGTCTTCAACGCAAGTTGAGAGATCAAGCGCGTGGTAAACATCATTTTCAAATACAGGGCTGAACATCTTGTATTCCTCAAGCGAGAGGGAATTGAGTGTCTTACCGTTTTCAATACAGTAAGCCACAAGTCCGCCTGTTACCTTGTAAGCATCGCGGAAAGGAATACCTCTTTTTGCAAGATAGTCTGCACAGTCTGTTGCGTTTATGTATCCGCCTTCAGCCGCCTTGTGCATAACAGCAGGCTTTACGGTTGATGTTTCAAGCATCTTTGTGAATATTGAAATGCACATAGATGTGTTGTCTATTGCATCAAATACAGCCTCTTTATCCTCCTGCATATCCTTGTTGTATGCCAAGGGAAGTCCCTTCATCATAACGAGAAGTGTGTTAAGGTCGCCGTATACTCTTGCGCATTTGCCTCGTGTAAGCTCTGCTATGTCGGGGTTTTTCTTTTGGGGCATAATGGACGAGCCTGTGGAGTAAGCATCGTCAAGCTCAATGAAGGAAAACTCGGCAGAGCACCACATTATCATTTCCTCGGAAAATCTCGAAAGATGCATCATAATAAGTGAAAGGTCAAAGCAGAATTCTATAACAAAATCACGGTCCGAAACACTGTCCATACTGTTTTCCGTTATCGCATCGAATCCAAGTGCATCCGCCACTGCCTGTCTGTCCGTCGGATACGTAGTTCCCGCAACGGCACAAGCGCCGAGGGGCATCATATTGATTCTCTTGTAAGCATCGTCAATTCTTTCGCAGTCACGTCTGAACATCTGACCGTATGCTGAAAGATGGTGCGCAAATGTGACGGGCTGCGCTCTTTGTAAATGCGTATATGATGGCATTACCGTGTCGATGTTTTCCTCCGCTTTGTTACAGATAACATCTATAAGCTGTGACAAAAGGCTTCTTATTTCGTTTGCCGCATCTCTTAAATAAAGTCTTATGTCAAGTGCGACCTGATCGTTTCTTGAACGTGCCGTGTGAAGCTTTTTGCCGACATCGCCTATTCTTGATGTAAGTATCTGCTCAACATACATGTGTATGTCTTCCGCATCGGAATCAAACGTAAGTGCCCCGCTTTCAAAGTCGGCAAGTATTCCTTTAAGACCTTTTATAATTGTTTCGCCGTCATCTTCTCCGATGATACCGCATTTTGCAAGCATGCCCGCATGTGCGATACTTCCGCAGATATCCTGCTTATACATTCTGCAGTCAAACGGCAGGGAAGAATTGAAATCGTTTACTTCGGACGCAAGCTCTTTTTTAAAGCGCCCCTCCCACATCTTCATATGTTTCTCCTTTTCCCACTCATTCCGTGGGATCTATGTATTTAAAATATTTCTGCATGTACTGAAATCCCGAAATTATTGTCATAATAACGGTGAATATCAAAAGTATATAATCAATCACATGATATTCGAAAATTGCGCCGAGGGAAGGCGGGAATATAACGTCTGACACAAGCATGTAAATTATGCAAACGCTTTGCGAAAATGTTTTTATCTTTCCGAGCATTGCGGCGGCAATTACAGTACCGTCTGAATTTTTCGCCACAAGTCTTACGCTTGTTACCGCAAGCTCACGGAATATCATAATTGCAACTGAAACGGCTATTGTAAATTTCATATCGTTGAATTTCGGAATGTCACTTCCAAGCATTGCTAAAAACGTACCGAACACAAGGAATTTGTCAGCCAACGGGTCGAGAAATTTACCGAAGTTTGTTACAATGTTGTGCTTTCTTGCAAGTGAACCGTCGATGAAATCCGTAATCGTTGCAATGAGAAACAGCACAGCTGCAACGAAATAATGCCACACCTGTCCCTCCAAGGGCAGAAGTATAAATGCCATAACAAACGGTATCATAATGATACGCAGAACGGTAAGTCTGTTGGGAATATTCATTTTGCTCATTATTTCGCCTCCTTTACAGATTCGCCTATTAAGTCATAGCTTTCAAAGTCTGTTATTTTGACCTTAACGTAATCACCGGATGTGTATTTTGTTTTATCGCCGTCAACATCGAAAAATACACAGCAGTCAACATCAGGTGCATCAGCAAAGCTTCGTCCGACGTATGCACCTGCGGCAGCATCGTATTCATCTACAAGTACATCGAGTATCTTGCCGACCTGCGCGGCGCTGTATTTTTCAGCTATTTCAGCTTGAAGTGTCATAATGGTGTCAAGTCTTTCGTCCTTGATTTCCTCGCCTATCTGACCGTCAAAGTCGTATGCAGGTGTGTCTTCCTCGCGGGAATATGTGAATGCACCGAGACGCTCAAATTCCGTTTCCTTGACAAAATCCACAAGCTCACCGAACTCTTTCTCTGTTTCGCCGGGAAAACCGACAATGACAGTTGTTCTTATAACAATATCCGGCACAGCCTCTCTCAAACGCTTGATGGTATCCTTGATAACTGCGCTTCCGCCGTGGCGGTTCATTCTTGATAAGACGTTGTCATTTATGTGCTGTATCGGCAAATCTATGTATTTCAAAACTCTGTCGTTGTCACGTATTTCCTCAACAAGCTCATCGGTTATCTTATCGGGATAGCAGTATAAAAGTCTTATGTGTGGAATTGAAGTGTTTTCGCATATCGCACGTATCAGCTTAACAAGTGAATATTTGCCGTAAAGGTCAATACCGTAACGCGATGTGTCTTGTGCTATAAGCGAAAGCTCCTTTGTTCCGTCACGGTCAAAAAGCTTTGCTTCTTCAACGATATCCTCAATTGTTCTTGAACGGAATTTACCTCTTATCGAGGGAATTGCACAGTATGTGCATTTGTTGTCGCATCCCTCGGCGATCTTTATATAAGCGGAATGTGTCGGTGTTGTCACCATTCTTCCGCCGCCTAAAGGAGATGTGTTTTTGTCGCCTGCCACGGTACATCTTTCACCCTTTACGGCACGTTCTACAACGTCACATATTTCGTGTATGCTTCCGACACCGACAACAGCATCCACCTCGGGCATCTGCTCAAGTATCTGCTCACGGTATCTTTCGGCAAGACATCCCGTAACGATTATCTTTTTCAGTTTTCTGTGTTCCTTCAGCCACGCAATATCGAGTATATTGTCAATGGCTTCTTTCTTTGCACTTTCTATAAATGCGCAGGTATTTATTATAATGACGTCGGCATCAATTTCCTCTGTCGTTATCTCGTAACCTTTTTCATCGAGCAGATGAAGCATAACCTCGGTATCGACCTGGTTTTTACTGCATCCGAGCGAAACAAAACCAATTTTAAGCATCAGTACATCCTTTTTATATATTATCAAGACATCATCGTAGCATCAATATATTAAGAAATCTACTTATAATTTCAAAACAAATAAAGAAATATAGGAAAATTGCCCGTGCGATCGCACGGGCAACGTATTTTTATGATTCGGGAACTGTGGGAACACTCGGTGTTTTTTCTATTTTATCACTCAAAAGGACTTTTGTTATAGGGCTGTCTTTGCCGAGGATAACAGTCTTATTTTCACCGTTCATAGATGCTTCAAGTGCCTCTATTGACAGAACGAATTCATAGAATGACTGTTTTTCGCTTGTGTTAAACGCCTCAGAAAGAATGCGCATATATTCGCCTTCTCCCTCGGCAATTATCTTTTCGGCTTCTGCGCGCGCGTTTGAAAGGGAAACGCCTACCTGCCTATCAACATCTGTGCGGAGCTGTGTTGCCTGCTTTTTACCCTCTGCGCGGTACTGCTCGGCATCTCTTGTACGCTCTGATATCATTCTTGTGTATACAGCTTCCTCGTTCTCGGTGGGAAGGTCAAGACGCTTCATTTTAACGTCAACAACGCTTATGCCGTAGTCCTTTGATTTTTCCATGACCTCGTGTTTTATTTCCTCGTAGATCACGTTGCGCTCTTCTGCGGGAAGATCGTTTATAATATCGTCTTGATTGAGAATACCCATTTTTGTTTTGAAAGCGTTATATGTAGTGTCGTAAAGTCTGTTTTCTGCCGCTGTGGTTGTGCTGACTGTCTGATAGAACAAAAGCGGGTCGTCTATCTGCCATGTGATATAGCTGTCAACGGTCATACTCTTTTTGTCAAGAGTAAGCACCTCTGACGGGGGAATATCATAGAAAAGCATTGTTTTCGGGAATGTTTTTACCGTGTCGATAAACGGTACTTTGAAATAAAGCCCGGGCTCTGATTTTGTATCGATTATCTTTGAAAAGCGTACCGTACAGCCGTATTCGTTTTCTTTGACAACGTAAAATACCTGTGATGCAACGGAAATAAGAACTATAAGAAGGAAAACGGGAATTACTATTTTCAATGTCTTTTTCATTGTCATTCTGCCTCCTTTGTGTTATCTGTTAAAAATGATTCAAGCGGTAACAGCTTTTGTGTATCTCCGTCTGTTGCATCGATGTAAAGCTTTACACCGGGTAATATCTTGCTTACTGCTTCATAGTACATTCTTGTGACTGTAGCTTCGGGACTGAGTGCATACTGCTCATACATCGCGCCGAACATTGCCACCTTCATATTTGCCTCGTTGATCCTCTCCTGCTTCTGTACTTCAGCCTCTTTGAGTATCTTGTCTACCTCGGCTTCCATCTTGGGAATCTCCGAGTTTTTGTATGCTTCTGCGAGGTTTATCTCCGCTTCCATGCCCTGATATGCGTTTACGACCTCTTTGTATGCCTCATTTACCGCATCTGTAGGGAGTTCCGCATCCTGTATGCGCACGTCTGTTACGATAAGTCCGATGTCGTAACCCTCAAGCTCTGTTATTGTAAGGCTCTTTATTTCCTGCTGGAGTGCGGCTTTGCTGGATGTAAGTACGTCGTCAGCCTTGGCAGAACCGATAACGTTTCTTATCTGGCTTTGAACGAGATTGCGCAGTATCATCTCGGGTTCCTTTGAGTTGAAAAGGAACTTAACGGGATCGGAAACCTTGTATTCAACAAAGAAATCAACATTTACGATGTTCATATCGCCCGTTATCATTTTGCTTTCTTTTTCAACTGTTTCAAATACAGTTGAATCCTCGGAGTCGCTTCTGTATCCTATTTCAAGCTTTCTTGAAATATTAACATCCACTATGTGCGCCTTTTGCACACCAAACGGTATTTTGAAATGTATTCCCGCATCGGCAATGGATGTTACCTTTCCGAATGTCGTTATTACCGCTTGCTGTTTATCATCGACCGTGTAATACGATGTCGATATCAGCACTACGGCAAATATAATTATCACTGCGGCGATAACTATGCCCTTCAATTTTCCTGCGGAAACCTTTGTTTTGTCAAAAAAATCAGGTTGCTTCATATTGATTCCTTTCTCGATTTTAATATGCCGCTATTCTACCATTGTGAAATATGTTAGTCAAGCTAATTAATAAGAATTTTTATTGACAATAAGATTAACATGTGCTATAATGTTCAAAATCTTCCCGAAAGAGAGTGGAAATTTATGAAAAAAATACAAATAGCTGCAACGTTGCTTGCATTCGCTATGGCTGTTTGCTCTGTCTTGCCTTCGTGCACAGGCGGAAATGACGAAACTGAAGTTCAAAGTGACAGCACGGTATCAGAAGATATTGCATCGATACTTACGATTACAGATATAGAAGTTATCTCAGATCCTGTCGGACTGAATTTCAAAACAAATTTCAGCAAGGAAGGAAAGTATGAAAGTGTATCTGACACAGAGCTGAGTTTGGGCACACTTGTAATACCGTCATTTATGCTTGAAGATACTCTGACACTTGAAACGGAAAATGCTGTAAATATACCGTCGGACGGTGCTGTGTTCGATTCGGGTAAGTTAGTGTTTGACGGGGCGTTTTCCGATATCGGATCATCAAAGGAAGATTATACAACTATGTATACTGCGGTTGCATACGCGTCTTATTCACAAAACGGCAAGTCTGTAACCGAATATTCTTCTCCTGTCAGCGTGTCTTATTACAGTGAGTGCAAAAAGCTTTATAATACGTCATCTGATCTTTATACGGAAACTGTGGCAGAAGCTGTTACAGTTTGTGAATCTGCCAGCATAAACTCACTCTCGGGTGCTTTTTCGGCAAATGTGTCTGGTTTTGACGGCATGGTAAACGGTTACCGCAATAACTACATTTTTACC
>JAZTXA010000077.1:0-4073 GCA_045636245.1 Eubacteriales bacterium
CACAGTTGTCTTCCTAAGACCGCTTGGCCCCCGACTTGTTGAAACTGTAAATGCACCAAAGCAGGAGTTCAATAAATTCACAGTCGTTTATTCGGCAACTGCCGATATGAAAGCGAAGATAACATACAGATACGGCAACGAAAAAATGACGGAATATTTTTATCTTCCCGCAGGCGAAGACATAGAATATACGGCATTTATCGAAGATGCGTTATGGGGTGCTGTTGCTGACACGGTTCTCGGTTATGAGTTCGCAAATACGACGGAAAAAAGCGAAAAATTGCATTTGACGTCACTTTCCGCAAAGTATGAGGAAATGCCTGACAATCAGCTGTATATTCAGAATGATACAGTCAAGTTCGGTGTCGATCTCAGTTACGGAGGTGCCGTAAATTATTACGCAAATCTTGCATCGGGAACGGGAGATGTTGTAAATCTCGTTTATAACAGCTACCAAGGAAGTGACGAATATCCTCACAGCGGTGATAAATATACCCTCGATCAGACATACGGAAAGCTGATAGATTATTCGGTAACATCAAAGGAAATTACCGTGAAGATACAGCCGTATGATGTTTCAAACGATAAACTTGCCGACAGTTACATTGAAACGGTATACACACTTTTTAGCAACTGTGTTCAGGTACAGGTGAGTGTGAGCGATTTTTACGAATTCGGCCACGAAAACAGGGAAAAGCAGTATCTGCCGACGGTCATTCCCTCAACTTCCTTCAGAACGTTCTATGCATATACGGGTGATACACCGTGGGAAGGCGCGTCACATTCAAAAATAACTTCAAGTATTCAATTCGGAGAAAATGCGGAACACTGGCTTGCGTCGGGCAATACAGCGGCATCGACATGCCTCGGTATCTATGCTCCGAGTGCTGACGGAATTGAAATTTCGGGCGGAAATGCATCACTCTTTACGAATGAATATTTGCCGACTATGGGAACGTATACATCACATTACATCATTACAGCGGGAAGTATGTCGCAAATACGCTCTGTATTCCTCGAAAACAAAGATTTTGCCCCCGATGACGGTGTGAATGTTCAAAAGCCCGCCGGCGAATACGATTCATATTCTGTCAACGGCAACTATATCGTTACAAAAGAAGGACTTAAGGCGCCCAATAATAACAATAATACATTCGGGCCGCTTGTCGGTGTAAGCGATACGGCACTTGTCATCGACGGTATGAACAGCGAAGTGGGCGTTGTTGAAGAAGAAAAGTATGTAGGACTTTTCTACTTCCTCTGGCTCGGCGAGCACGGAGACTACGGTGTGCTTGATAATATGAAGATACTTTCGCAGTACAGCGATGCGGCGAAAAATACTTCAAGGTGGGGTCCTGTGGGATCGATGCATTTTTATACAGAGCCTCTGTACGGATATTACAAGAGTAATGACAAGTGGGTAATGCGTAAGCATGTCGAACAGCTTACAAATGCAGGTGTCGATTTCCTTTATATCGACTGTACAAACGGATATCCGTATATTGAAAACGCAAAGGCACTTATGAGTATTCTGCACGAATACAATACAATGGGTTGGGATGCTCCTAAGATAGTTTTCTATACTCATACAGATTCTTCCGGTACCATAACACAGCTTTATAACAGCATTTATGCGACAAAATACTATCCCGACACGTGGTTTTATCTTGAGGACAGACCCGTAATTGTCGGATTTGAAGCTGAACTCAGTACACAGCTTCGCAATTTCTTCACTGTAAGAGAAGCGCAGTGGCCCAACGAAAGCTCGCAAAGAGTGAACGGCTGGCCGTGGATAAGCTTCTTCAAGTGGGATGAAGTATATTACAATGACAGCGGAGAGCGTGAGGCAATAAGCGTATCCGTTGCACAGCACTGCTCGACTGTCACATTCAGTATAGCATCTCTTTACGGTCCCACACGTGACAGAGGAAGAAGCTACCGAAACGGTAATTATAATGACAGCTATAACGGTGACGACTCATATCTGTACGGTTACAATTTCCAGGAAACATGGGATAGAGCAATAAAAGAGGATGTTCCCGTTGTGCTTGTAACCGGATGGAACGAATGGGTTGCTCAAAGACAGAAATCCGAAGGCGGACACACGATAATGTTCATAGACTGCTTTGATGTTGAATTCAGCCGTGACTGTGAAATGGCAAAGGGCTATTATTTTGATAATTACTATATACAGCTGATGTACAATATCAACAGGTATAAGGGCACAGCCCCCACGCTTATACAGCCGCAAAGACACGACGGATGCATAGAAACTCTTTCAGATTGGTCTGACGTTCAGGTTGATTATCTTGATGCAAACGGCGATGCTATTGAGAGAAACACACACGGCTTCGGTTATACAAGTTATGTAAACAAAACGAACAGAAACGATATAACGAATGCAAAGGTCTGCTTTGACAGCAAAAACTTCTACTTCTATGTGAAGTGCGATAAGAATATTTCAAGTGAAAAAACAGGAACAAATTTAAACCTGTATCTCAATACCGACATGAGTGCATCTACGGGCTGGTACGGTTATGACTACATTATCGACTGGGGAAATGTCAATAAGTATTCAGGCAACGGCAAAACATACAGCTATACAAAGAGTGCATCTGCCGAATATATCCTTGAAGGTAATGAGCTTATGGTAACAGTACCCCGTTCAGCTTTGGGTCTTACATCCGAAAAGGTGAAATTCTGTTTCAAATGGGCTGACAGTACAGAAAAGATAACCACCATGGAACAGATGTATACAAATGGTGATACAGCACCTCACGGCAGACTCAATTATCTTTTCCAAAATTATTGATAAGGAAGGCGAAAATAAAATAATGAAAAATTTTGTAATATCAAATGAAAATGCTGAATTTCTTACAGGTAAAACACACATGTTCGGATCACCCGATGCGCCAGAATATTTTGAATGGCCTGTTACAACATCAAGATACGGCGATGATATAGATATGACATTCTTAGCGCAGATAAACTGTAAAGACTTGGAAAGCGAATTGCTTCCGAAAGAGGGAATACTGTATTTCTTCTATAACGCGGCAGAGCAGCCCGCAACACCTAATGTAAAGGGGGCGGCTAAGGTCTTTTGGTTTAACGAAAACGAAGATGAGCTTGCAACGCTCCGCCTTGTAGACAGTGACGGAAACGATCTTTCGCCCGACCCGTTATCTCTTATCCCTTCAGAGGAAGATTATAATGTCAGTGTGATATCCGATCCCGAAGACCTTGAGCTTACAGATGACGGCGATGAAGATGAATTTTTCGATGAATTTGAAGAATTTGAGGAAGATGAGGAAGACGGTGGAAAATTCAATGCAACCGATGATATGATAGTTTTGGCATCCTTCAAAGCATACGAAGACGATACTGTTTCATTCGTTTTTGAAAAGGGAAACGAGTTGTGCTTTTTGATAAATAAAAATGCACTTGCAGAAAAAGACTTCTCTGACATCCGTGTTCTTATTGTCTGATAAAACAATCTGCTGACAGCACGGTTTGTATCCGTCTTATACAATTATGTGCCGGAGTATGTATTATATGAAAATGTTCAAATCAACATTGTGTGTACTTTGCATCGTTACTGTATGTTTTTTCTGTTCTTGCGGTTTATTTTACCCACAGTCGTATATTTGTGAAATTGATAATGTAGAGTCTGTTCAAATTATCACTTTAGATGAATATGTTTACGGTGAATACAGATATGAGTATACTGTACTTTCGCAAATAAGCGACAGTGATATTGCAGATTTTATAGACCGGCTTCACGATGTGGAATGTTCCGTGAATTGGGGGGATCCTTATCAATTGAATGTCGGATATACTGTTATTCAAATTTGCTATAAAAACGGAGATTTCGATTTCATACACGCAGATGCACAATGCTTTAACCGTTCAGGGGTAAATCAATACGGATATTTCTTTTTTGAAGATGAGCAATTAGCAGTGTTGATTTCTGATTATTTATCGTAATGGATTTCGATGTCTTACCGTGATATGGTTGGCTCACCCATCACAACTGTTTTCTTGTAAAATATGCTGTGTATACCGTGCACCCTTTG
>JAZTXA010000078.1:0-9010 GCA_045636245.1 Eubacteriales bacterium
AGCAGGAACTTAAAACTTGTCTTGCTTGTCAGACAAAGGTTGAGGACAATATGTATATTGCAACTCTTCCTTTCTTCCCCCTTGTAAAGCAAGTATACGATATAGAAAAAGTAAAGCCCACAGAGCAGATAATGATGCAGCTTTATCCCGAGATATACGCTTGTATCGGCTGTAATGCTTGTACAAAGAGCTGTACTCAGGAATAGAACGTAATGCAGTATATTGCATATGCTCAAAGGGGAGAATACGAAAAGTGCGCAGAAGAATCGTTTGACTGCGTAATGTGCGGTGTTTGTTCTTCACGTTGCCCCGCAGGCATCTCACATCCTCAGGTAGCAATGCTTGCACGCAGACTTAACGGTAAGTATCTTGCTCCCAAGACGGCACACCTTGAAAATCGTGTTCAGGAGATCAAGGACGGTACGTTCAATGATCTTATCGCAGCACTTATGGAAAAGCCCGTTGACGAGATCAAAGAGCTTTACAATAACAGAGAAATAGAGAAATAAGGAGGGGAAGATATGTATTCGGAAAAATTTACAGAATCGTTGAAGGCGGTTGAAGCGGCAAGAGAAGCCAACATCAAGCTTGAGCCCGCACGTATGACTGCACAGCAGAAGGAAGATCTGCTTAAGGCATATCACCCCGACTATAAGGAAAATGAGTTTGTACAGCTCAAAATAGGCCCCAACAAGGGCGAAAAGGTTCCCACAGAGCTTGCAGAGATGCTTCAGGCACACAGCCGTATAACATCCGATGCGGTTGACCTTGAAAACCCCGATTACGACGTTGACGTTCTCGTTATCGGCGGCGGCGGCGCAGGTTCGTCTGCGGCAATTGAAGCACACGAAGCGGGTGCTGATGTTATGATCGTTACAAAGCTCCGTATAGGCGATGCCAACACAATGATGGCAGAGGGCGGTATTCAGGCGGCAGATAAAGAAAATGACTCTCCTGCAATACACTTTGTAGATGCATTCGGCGGCGGTCACTATGCGGCTAAAAGAGAGCTTCTTTCAAAGCTCGTTTGCGATGCTCCCGAAGCTATAAAGTGGCTTAACGAGCTCGGTGTTGAGTTCGATAAGGATGCCGATGGCAATATGATAACAACGCACGGCGGCGGTACATCCCGCAAGCGTATGCATGCCGCAAAGGACTATTCCGGTGCTGAAATAATGCGTACACTCCGTGACGAGGTTCTGAACAGAGGTATTCCCGTTGTTGATTTTACAGCGGCAATTGAGCTTATTCTCGATGAAAACGGCAACGCCGCAGGCGCTGTGCTTCTCAATATGGAAACACAGGAAATGCTCGTTGCAAGAGCAAAGACGGTTATAATCGCAACAGGCGGTGCGGGACGTATGCACTATCAGGGCTTCCCCACATCCAACCACTACGGCGCAACGGCTGACGGACTTGTTCTCGGTTACAGAGCAGGTGCAAAGCTCCTTTATGCAGATACACTTCAGTATCATCCCACGGGTGCGGCATATCCCGAGCAGATATTCGGCGCTCTCGTTACAGAAAAGGTACGTTCACTCGGTGCAAAGCTTATAAACGCAAAAGGTGAAGCATTTATGCATCCGCTTGAAACACGTGACGTGTCTGCCGCTTCCATTATCCGTGAATGTAATGACAGAGGAAACGGTGTTGAAACAGGTAACGGCCTCGGCGTTTGGCTTGACACACCTATGATAGAAAAGATAGGTGGAGAGGGAACAATTGAGGCAAGAATCCCCGCTATGATGAGAATGTTCGGTAAATACGGCATTGATATCCGTAAGGAGCCTATCCTTGTTTACCCCACGCTTCACTATCAGAACGGCGGTCTTGATATAACTGCTGACTGTATGACGACAAATGTTGAAAACCTGTTCGTTGCAGGTGAGGCTGTCGGCGGTATCCACGGACGTAACCGTCTTATCGGTAATTCACTGCTTGATATCATCGTATTTGGCAGAAGCGCAGGTAAGAGCGCGGCGGCTAAATGCAAGGATGTCAAAGTTGGTAAGCTGACACTTGCTCACATCGACAGCTTTGAAAAGGAAATTGCCTCAGCAGGCATTGAAACAAACTCTGTATCCCCCAAGCTTTTGCCGGATTACAGAAGAAAGTAATATATTCGGAAAAGAGGTCATTTTAAAATGAATTTATTTGGCGGAGTAATTCCCGTTACAGGTGTTTCATTTGTTCTGTTTTGCGTATTTGCCGTTCTTTTTATCGGCTATGCGCTTGGCAGAATAACGATAAAGGGTGTTTGCCTCGGCGATGCAGGCGTATTCGTTGTTGCGCTTTTGTTTGGTGCGATATTCAAGGATACTATCTTCGGTGAAGGCGCTAAATACGGTGAAATATTCATCGAAGCGCTTGATGTTATAGAAAGTCTCGGACTTATACTTTTTGTAACATCCGTTGGTTTTATTGCAGGTCCTAAATTCTTCGGAAACATGAAGAAGAATTTTAAATCATATGTGCTTCTCGGTCTTGTTATAATAATTGCAGGCGGAGCTTCTGCGGCGGCATGTATCGGTATGGGCGAAGTTTTCGGATACGGTGCAAGCATTGCCGATCAGGATGGCTTTGTTGCAATGATAGTTGGTCTTCTTTCAGGCTCACTTACATCAACTCCCGCATTTTCAGCTGCAAAAGCAACTGTTGACGCTTCCTATACATCGCTTGTATCGGTTGGTCACGGTATTGCTTATATCTTCGGTGTTATTGGTGTTGTACTTTTCGTACAGCTCGTTCCGAAGCTTTCAAAGGCTGATATGGATGCTGAACGCGCAAAGCTCGTTCAGGTTGATGCTGCAAGCAAAAAGAGTTTTGTCGGTAAACTTTTCAATATTGATGAGCATGGATTTGCGGCATTTTCACTTGCTGCAGTTCTCGGTACATTTGTAGGTAAGATAAAGATACCGCTTAGTGCAGAAGGTCTTGACGGTACTTGCTTCTCTCTTACAACAACAGGCGGCTGTCTTTTGGTTTCCCTTATCATCGGCCACTTCGGCAGAGCAGGTAAGGTAAACCTTATGCCCGACACACATACCCTCAAGCTTTTCAGAGAGCTTGGCTTGGTTCTGTTCCTTGTTGGCGCAGGTATCCCCGGCGGTGTTGACTTTGTTGCTAACTTTGACCCGATGTACTTTGTATACGGTATCATAATGACAATCATTCCTATGATAATCGGATTTATATTCGCAAAGTATGTTTTGAAGCTCAGCCTTCTCAATAACCTCGGTGCGATTACAGGCGGTATGACGAGTACTCCCGCACTCGGAACACTTATCGGTGTCGCAAAGACAGAAGATGTTGCAGCAGCTTATGCGGCAACATATCCGATAGCACTCATCGCCGTCGTCCTCGTGTCACAGTTCTTGATAATATTGTTCTAAATCAAAAATTCTGCGGAAATTTTCCGCAGAATTTTTTTATTTAAAATTGTATTCCGTATGTTTTTGTGACAGGGTCTTCAAAAAGCGGGATGTGTGGCGGTGTGAAAGTGAAAACGATGAAGAAAACCGCAATTAAGCACAGTATTACAATGGATACAGTGTTGCACTTGCAGTACATATTTTTATTGAACAGATGTGTTTCGTAAATATATACGATAGCGGCTGTGATGAAAAATATTGCAATATTCAACCAGTCGGGTGACTTTCCGAAAGCACCGTTATACGTATAGTAAATAACGGGAATCAGTATTAAAGCAAGTAAAATGCCATTGAGTTTTATTTTCCAGAAGCAGTTGTATTTTTCTTTCAGATATTTATTTTCTATTATCGCAAAAATAAACATCGGAACAAAGATAAGCTTCATATGTTCCCAAATAGATTCGTTTGTTGCCGAAAAGGGGGTTGACCATACACTTTCTCCCGTCCATTCGTAAAGAAAATGTAAAAGTGTTCCAACGAGCGATGTGAAGACAAAGCCGATAAATTGCCAGAGTGTCATATTTCGTTTGCTCATATTTATACCTCTAAAAAGTATTTATGTTTATTTTATTCAAAATTACAAATACTTATTCCGTAAATAAACCGTTGACTAATTTAAATACGTGTGATATAATTTTAAAAAAAATAATTCGGAGGGTTTATGGAAAACGAGGTTATAAAAACACTTATTGAAAGACGAAGTGTCAGAAAATATACGAAAAAGCAAGTGGAGGAAGAAAAGTTAGAGCTTATTTTAAAAGCGGGAACGTATGCGCCCACGGGGATGGGAAGCCAATCACCGATTATGGTGGTCATTCAGGACCCCGAAACGATAAGCGCCTTGAGCCATCTTAACGCAAAGGCTATGGGTTCATCAGGCGATCCCTTTTACGGTGCGCCGACGGTAGTGGTCGTTTTAGCCGATAAGAATGTATGGACTTGTGTTGAGGACGGAAGCCTCGTTATGGGCAATTTAATGAATGCCGCATTTTCCCTCGGCGTAGATTCCTGTTGGATACACCGCGCAAAGGAAGTTTTTGAAACAAGAGAGGGAAAAGAACTTCTTAAAAAGTGGGGCATCGGCGATAATTATATCGGTGTCGGTAACTGTATTTTGGGTTATAAAGAAGGTACATTAAGCTCTCCGAGACCGAGAAAAAGTAACTATATTTACAGGGTATAAACAGCATCCGAGAGGATTATGGAGTGATATAAAATGAACGGCAGAAAAAACAGAAAAAGCACGGTTGGCTTGATTTTAATGATTGCAGTAATTCTTGTTAGCCAGGCAAGTATTGTTTCGTGTAAAGACAAAGGTACAGAAACGTATCCGATATATACAGGGGACGAATGGAAACCATCATGGGACATAGATGAAAGTAATAATGATGGAGATATTTCATTTGATGTTGATGAAACAATAGAGCAAATATCCGTTGATATTCCCGAAGATACAAAGTATATTGAAATTGATGACGAAGAAGACGTGTATTCTTTGGAGAGAATTTTGGCTTTGAAAGTAACCAAAACAAATTTCTTCGGTTCGGAATATGACATAAATTCTGATATCGATCATTTTGATTTACCCGAAGATATAGTTGACACCGAGGCGAAAATAGCTTATCTTACATCTGCTTCGTACAAGTTAGTAAATGATATAACATTAACTGTACAAACAGGAAATAATGAATCATTTTTTGTAGGTATAGGCAGTAAGGATCATCCGTTTGAAGGCATTTTTAACGGAAACGGTAAAACTGTTACGTTGAAGTCTGATGGAAAAATACCGCTTGATAACAATACAAATCATCATATAGGTTTATTCGGCGATGCAAAAAATGCCAAAATTTTAGGCACCAATGTAAAAATTGAAACCGATATTCTGATAAGCAAATGTATAGATATTGTAAAATTCGGTGCTTTGGCAGGCAGTATGAGCAACTGTCTTGTCAGCGACTGTAATGTAACGGTATCAAACGCTAAAGTCGGGGTGGATTTCGGCAAAGATGAAAAAGATGTCGATCAAGCGTATATAGGAGGTCTTGTTGGGGATTGTACATATTCGGTGATTCAAAACTGTAATGTTACATTAACAGACGGAACTTTATATGCTAACGGATATGTTGTTGATACAGAGGCTTGGTGTGCCAATTTTTCTGTTGGCGGAATGTTGGGCTTTTCGGGTGAAGGATCCGATAACAAATCCGATTTCGGAAAAATAGGAAACAAATTGTTGAACTGCAAAGTAAAAGCGGTGGGGTCACAGCAAAAAGATATTATTTATGCCTCCATCGAATCGGGAGATGAAGTGGATGCAGGCGGTCTTGTGGGATGTACATTCAATAATTTTGTTGCAAAAAAATGTTTTGTTGAAATTACAAACGGAAATATCGTAGCAGAAAAAAGGGGATCTACTGATGATGCAAGAGGCGGAACAAATGTAGGAGGTATTATCGGAAGATTGGAGCATACGGGTGAGCTGTACCGTTGTGATGTTTTGGGCAATAATTTGAATATTATCTCAAGATCTCCCGAAAATTACAGCTCGGCAGGCGGTATTGTGGGTTGGGATATGGGACCTTACCACAGAGATGTTATTTCTATAAATGCATGCTCATTTGACGGCGGAGGAACATCAAAAATAATTTCAGATATCTCTGCCGATGATACAAAAGATATATGGAATATTACGGGCGGTATTGTCGGATATGGTGCTTATCAAATCAAAGACTGCGCTGTGGAAAATGTAACTTTGGAAAACCGTTCGGAAAAGGTTACCAAATGTTATGTCGGAGGTATTTGCGGCATATTCAATAACAAAAGCGGATTTTGGACTAATAATGAATTTTTTACACCGGGTACTCCCGAAATAATAAACTGCAAATCAAGTAAATTGACATTCAATACGACGAGTAATGTTAAAACAAACGAAGTATATCCCGCCACCAAGTAAATATATCTGTGTTTAAAAGGAGCTTTATTACTTTATCTGAAGCTCCTTTTTTTGTGTATATAAATCAAGTGTCAAACTTGATGAAAAACAAGACAATAAAAAACATACCCTGTAAATAAAATGAAAACTTTACATTTTGTTAACTAATTTAATTGACAAAACATATTATATAAAGTATAATAAATCATAAAAAAGTATATGCACTTATGTGTGTAAAACCAATGTACAGGAGGAAATATGAAAAAAATCATTCGTTTGACAGCGTGGTGTCTGGCAATCATGTTGGTAGCGGCAATAATACCGTTTCAGGCTATCGCCGCTGTATCCATACCGTCGAATGTAAAGTCGGTTGTCTTTGATGCAACGTATTATGCAAACAAGTATGCCGATCTTAAAGCAGCATTCGGCACGGATGCGACACGTCTTTACAATCACTTCATCAACAACGGTATAAAAGAGGGTCGCCAGGCAAGCCCTATGTTCAGTGTTGACTATTATCTGACGAAAAATGCCGACCTTAAGGCTGCATTTGGTTCGAACCGTGAAAGTGCTATGAATCACTTTATTTCATACGGTATCAACGAATCACGTGTGACAGCACCCACCGTTGACCTCGGAACAGATATTGATGTAAGAATTTCGATGAATTCCGGCGGTATGAACCTTGGATACTCAGGTACAAATGTATGGACTGTTACGCCCGTTTTGGGTGCAGATCAGTCATGGAAGCTTACAAGACAGAGCGACGGAAGCTATAAGATCACAAACAACGCAACAGGCAAGGTGCTTGACGTTTACGCCGCATCACGTGCAAACGGCGCAAATGTTGATCTTTACGAAAGCAACGACACGAACGCACAGCGTTGGTACATTTATCAGAACACAAACGGTACGTATACTCTCCGTGCTAAGTGTGGCACAACATGCGCTTTGAGTGTTAGCGGTAACTCAACTGCAGCAGGCGCAAATGTTCAGATGAACACGCATAACGGTGCCGCAGGTCAGCAGTTTAAGATTTCGCCCGTAAGCGAATCTGAATCTATTACGCCCGCCAATATCGGAAGTAACTTCTGGGGCAACATCAGAGGTGTTGGCTCGAACTATAACATTGCACTTTCGGGCGATACTGCTCTTATTCGTTACCCCAATGCCGGCTACAATCAGATCTGGAGATTCATTCGTTTCTCCGACGGAAGCTATGAGATAACAAACCTTAAAAACGGTAAATCTCTTGATTGTAATGCAGGTTTGGGTACTGCCGGAACAGCTGTAAATACATACGTTTCAAACAACACTAATGCTCAGAGATGGTTCATCTATGAGGTTAACGGCAATTACATGCTTGTTCCCAAGTGTACAACAGAATGTGCGCTTGAGGTTGTGGGCGGCGGTACAGCAAGCGGAACAAAGCTTCAGCTTGCAAAGTATTCCGAAACATCCAAGGCACAGCAGTTCAAGGTCATCAAGCTTACAAAGAGTGAGGCTGAAAAGAATCTCGCAATAAGCGAGATTTGCGCAACTCCCTCAAACGGTGCGTATGAGTTTATGGAGATCATAAACACATCCGATAAAACAGTAAACCTCAATCAGTACTCTCTGTACAGATTCGGCTTTGCAAACAGCGGTAAGTACGAAAGCAACGGATACAATGCCGTTCTCGGTCTTGCATCGGGCACAGGCTCCGATACATCGCTTACATCTCTTGATAAGATAAACCTTTCATCCTACAACATAAGCGTTAAGCCCAACAGCATGGTTGTTCTTTGGTTTGTATCATACGCAAACAGATCGCTTACGGTTGATAACTTCAAATCTTACTGGACATCACAGGGCAGTAATATGACAAACGTTACTGTCGTTCCCGTGGCTATCCACAACGGCAGTAAGGATGTGTATGCCGCTACAAACATCAACAGCGGATGCGGTGCAGGCTTCTTGCCCGATAAAAAGGCGATCTCTGCATTCTCACTTATCAAAAATACAGCTCTCAATACAAGACTTGAAAACGGAACAGATCTCAACAAGCTTACAGCAACAGCTGATGCTCCTCTTGCATACAATATGACAGCAGAGCTTCAGAACAGAGCTGACTCGATCGCCATTCATATCGTAGATCCGACAGAAGCGGAAACAGGTTCACGCAACTTCTACAACTACGTTGATTATGAAGCATATGCACACGCATCAACGCAGGCACAGAAGGAGCCCATGCGCACATATACACACGTATTTGCGGCAGTTCCGTATGCGGCGCAGGTTATGGGTTCATATACAACTGCAGGATATCCCACGACACTCAATCAGTATATCAACCTCAATTCCGCAGGTGAAACAAACGTTGTTACCGTGGGTGTTGATAACGGTATCAAAAAGGCCAAGGGAACTCCCGGCACAAGATCATGTGCTCAGTTTGCTTGTCTTGATGTAACAGGAACATCTGTTGATGCTTCAGGCAACGTAACATTTACAGGTAAGTTTGAATACAATCAGTACAGTCAGATCGGATTTGTTATCACAACTGTTGATACAGCAACAGGTAAGACGGTTGCAAAGAAGACAGTAAACACAACAACATTCAAGAAGGTAGACGGCGGATATTCATATTCCGTTAAGGTAAGCGGTCTTC
>JAZTXA010000079.1:0-6266 GCA_045636245.1 Eubacteriales bacterium
CAACCTCCCGCTTCATCGCACATCAAGCAGAGAGATTATATCATATATAAATGTGCATGTCAAGCATGCCCACCCATAAATATGTTAACTAATTGTAAATTTTCCCATTAAACCATTTTTATCGGCAGAAAACCTATAATAAATGTATTAATTTTACATATATTATATAAATATTACACCAAAAAGCAATTTTTTTCACGTCAACGCTTGAATATCAAAAAAAAGTATGGTACAATATCCCTGTATTAAGCGGTTTTTACCGCAAATTTATCTCGGAGGTAAAAATCTATGACACCTATAGTAGCTATTATGTATGACTTTGATAAAACATTATCTCCCCGTGATATGCAGGAATATGCATTTATTCCGGGAATAGGAATGACGGGGGCAGAATTTTGGTCAAAATGTAATTTTATAATGCGCACAAACGGCATGGATTCGATTCTTGCATATATGTACTGCATGGTCGAGGAATCAAAAAAGCACAACCTTAAGCTCAGCCGTGAGGAATTCCGCAATCAGGGTAAGGATGTTGTGTTGTTTGACGGTGTGACTGAATGGTTTGACCGTATCACAAAGTACGGTGAACAACACGGTGTGCAGATAGAGCATTACGTTATCTCCTCGGGACTTAAAGAAATAATCGAGGGTACACCCATAGCCGACTGTTTTAAAGAGATATATGCGTGCGAGTTTATGTATAATGAAGACGGCGAGGCTATCTGGCCCGCAATGGCTGTTAACTACACGAGTAAGACGCAGTTTGTCTACAGAATAAACAAGGGCGTGCTTGACGTAACGAAGCACGACGACTTGAACGACTCCGTACCCGATGAACAGAAACGTATTTCTCTTTCAAACATGATATACATCGGCGACGGCCTTTCCGATGTTCCCTGTATGAAGCTTGTAAAAACGAGTGGCGGTCACTCCGTGGCTGTATATCAGGATAAAAAGGATCAGGCTGTGACTCTCCTGAAGCAGGGTCGAGTAAGCTATATTGCCCACACAGATTACCGTGAGGGAAGCAAGCTTGACACAACGATCAAGGCAATAATCGACCAGATCAAGGCAACAAACGTCACAAAAGAAATATACAAAAAGGATATTGCGGAGAACTGAAAATGAAAAATGTCTGGAACAGATACAGGTCTCTTGCCTTATCCCACATTCTCGTGAAGGCAATGATCGTTTTGATAATTGCCTTTGCCATAGCGCTTCCGTTCATCGCACAGATCTACTGCGATACACTCGTTGCCGAAACAGCACAGCATATAAAAATACCGCTTATCATATCGCTTTATCTTGCAACAGTTCCCGTATTTTTTGCCGTGGTCGCCCTTGACAGAATGCTTTCGAACATAAAAAAAGACATCGTCTTTGACAGGACGAATGTCAAGTATTTACGCCACATTTCATGGTGCTGTTATATCGCAGGTGCTGTTTTCTTTGTTTTGGGATTTTACATTTTCCTTTCGTTCATTTTAGCTATTGCTGCGGTATTTTTCGGACTTATCATACGTGTTGTCAAAAACCTGTTTTGTGAAGCGGTCGAGATAAAATCCGAAAACGACCTGACGATATAAGGAGAACAAAATGCCCATAATTGTAAACATAGATGTTATCCTCGCAAAGCGAAAAATGTCCTCCGGGACGCTTGCCTCCAGAATAGGCATAACGCAGGCAAACCTTTCGATACTGAAAACGAACAAGGCAAAAGCGATACGCTTTTCAACTCTTGAAGCCATATGCAGAGAGCTTCAGTGTCAGCCCGCAGATATCCTTGAATATGCGGAAGATACAGAAGAAACATCAGTTGACGATACCGAGTAGATCAAAATCAGGGGTATACGCGCTGTTATCCGCCCCCTTATCCTGAGAAAACCCGTGGAAGCCGAGGGCTTCTGCCGCATTTTCAACCTTATTGAATTCATACGTTGTAAGTTTTCGGTTTATTTCTTTATACTCACTTGCCTTATGGCAGGGGTAGTATTGCCTCATAAGACTTAAAGAATAACCGTATGTGCCGAAATTCTTTTTCAAATGCTCAAGCACTTTTACGGATTCGTCTGAATGTGACGGTAAAACAAGATGGCGGACAATGACACCTTTTTTCATCATTCCGTTCTCTGTATACACTTCATCACCGACGATCTTAAGCATTGTTTCAAGAGCTTTTGAAGCATTTGCGGGATAATCCTCGGCATTCGAATATTTCTTTGCAATATTTGGCGTTACATATTTGAAATCGGGTAAAAAAATATCAACATAGCCGCGTAACAGCTCCAGCGTTTCGGCACTTTCATATCCGCCTGTATTCCATACAACGGGTATATCAAGCTTATCGCGGCACAATTCGAGTGCCCTGAGTATGTCATACGTATACGGAGTGGGACTTACAAGATTGATATTTTCAGCACCCATATCACGCAAGTTCATGAATATTTCAGACAGGCGATGTGCATCAGTTTCTACACCGAAACCGCCATCGCTTATTTTATAATTCTGGCAAAAGACACACTTCAGATTACAGTGTGAAAAGAACACTGTGCCGGAACCGTTTTTACCGGATATCGGCGGTTCTTCCCACATATGAAGCGCTGCTCTTGCCGCTTTCGCAGAAGCGGGGGCTGAGCAGAACCCTTTTGCTTTTATGCGGTCAACACCGCATTTTCTCGGACAAAGATTACAGTACATATTTCAAACTACCAATTATAAATATTTCGGAAAATAAAATGAATTTCTTTAAAAAAACAGAAGAACTGATCAAACGCGGCGTTTCGGAAAACGTTTTCCCCGGTGCGGCATATGCCGTAGGCGACAGGTACGGTCTTTATACGAAGGGCGTTTACGGATACAGCCGAGTTATAATGAACGATGAAGCTCCGACAGATGTTTTTGGCGGCACGATACCGAACGATGCACCGAAGATAACAGCCGACACGCTGTTTGATATGGCATCGCTTTCAAAAATAATGTCAACAACTGTCGTAACCCTTCGCATGATCGAGGACGGAATGATCTGCCTCGGTGACACCGTCGGCAGATTTTTCGATTGCCCTGCCGACAAAAAGGACATAAACATACAGTCGCTTATGACACATTCAAGCGGACTGCAGGCGCATATACCGCTTTACAATATTTGCAAAAGCCCCGATGAGATACTTAAAACCATACTTGAAAGTGATCTTATTTATCCCACAGGTCAAGGTGTCGAATACTCGTGCATGGGATATATTTTGCTCGGAAAGATACTCGAAAAGGTGTCGGGAAAAAGCCTTGACACACTTGCAGAGGAATATGTTTTCACGCCTCTGGAAATGAGCAAAACAGGATATAATCCCCGCACAAATCCGAAGCTTCGTGACTTAGACTGTGTATGTACGGAATATTCACCGCACAGTAAAAAGTACATCATAGGTGAAGTGCACGACGAAAACGCACGCTTTGCAGGCGGTGTTTCGGGTAATGCAGGTGTATTTTCCACAATTGACGACGTTTGCAAATTTGCGCTTATGATTTCAAATGAAGGTGAATACAGAAAGCGTTATATACTGACACCATCAACCTTTGACAAGGCAATTTTCAACTACACGCACGACTTACCGGGCGAGGACAGGGGGCTTGGATTTTACCTTTCGTCGCATCCCTTGTCGCCATCGGGGGATCTGTTTGCATACGGCTCATACGGACACCTCGGCTTTACGGGCAATTCCCTTTTTGTCGATGCAAAAACGGGTATGTTTGCCGTACTTTTGACAAACAGAGTACACTATACACGTGCAAACGACAAAATTTTCCGATTCCGCAGGCTGTTTCACAACTGTGCCATGGCAGAATACTTGCGAACAAGTGCTATGATTTAAAATTATACCAAATAAAAAATAAAAAATCAAGAGGTTAAAACATGAACACAATACCGAGAAACGAACACCCCAATCCGCAATTTGAAAGAAAAAACTTTATCAATCTTAACGGACAGTGGGATTTTGAAATTGACGGCGCAAACAGCGGTGAAGAGCGCGGACTTATTGAACAGGAAACGCTTTCAGATAAAATAATTGTTCCGTTTTGTCCCGAAAGTGAGCTGTCAGGAATTGCCAACACGGATTTTCTGAATCGCGTGTGGTACAAAAAGCGCATAGTGCTTGATGAAAGTCAGCTGTCAGGTGAGGTCATCCTTACCGTCGGTGCGTGCGATTATAAAACAAAGATTTGGGTAAACGGCACGTTCTGTACGGAACACATAGGCGGATATACACCCATTTCAGTTGTTATCGGTGATAAGCTCAAAGCGGGTGACAACATAATCACGATTTCAGCCGAGGACGATATACGCTCAGGCAAGCAGCCGGGCGGTAAGCAAAGCCCTCGCTACGGCAACTTTGGTTGCTTCTATACAAGAACGACGGGAATCTGGCAGACTGTTATGCTCGAATTTGTACCGAAGGCATACATTAAGTCTGTAAAATATGACTCGCTCATCACAGGCGATGTCACATTGACATTAGAAGCAGAAAATGCACACGGCATGACACTTTCAGCTGATATCATATTCAACGGCAAAACGGTTGCGAAGGGCGAATGTAAGGTTGACGGTGCAGGTGCTAAAATGGCGCTTAAAATTGAAGATCCCAAGCTTTGGGACACAGTTGAGCCGAATCTTTACGATGTTGTGCTCACGTTGGGCGAAGATACCGTTTACAGCTATTTCGGCATAAGAACAATATCATACAGCAATCACAGAATGTATCTTAACGGCAAGAGTATTTTTGGAAGATTTATTCTTGACCAGGGCTATTATCCCGACGGTGTTTACACAGCGCCCACCGATGAAGCTCTGAAAAACGACATCATAATGTCGCAAAATTGCGGATATAACGGTGCAAGGCTTCACCAGAAGATATTTGAGCCCCGCTTCCTCTACCACTGCGACAAGCTCGGATATATGGTATGGGATGAGCATGCAAACTGGGGGCTTGATATTTCAACACCCGGCGGCTGGCGCGGCTTTATCGGAGAATGGTGTGAGATAATGAAGCGTGACTATAACCATCCGTCCATCATCGGCTGGTGTCCGTTCAACGAAACACAGAGGAATCAGGATAATGAGCTTATAAAAGCAGTTTACACGCTGACAAAGCTTACCGATCCTTCACGTCTTTTCATTGATTGCAGCGGCTGGTTCCACGTTGACGGCGCATGCGATATGATCGACTGCCATTTGTACGAGCAGGACGTTGAAAAATTCACACGTCTTATAAGACTTCGTGATGAGCCCGATTTTGTAGGTCTTATGATGTCCGAGGAGCTTTGCTTCGTTTCAGAGTTCGGAGGTGCGCATTGGGATGAAAACAATGAAAACAGATCCGAAAGCTGGGGCTACGGCAACGCACCGAAAACCGTTGACGATTTTATCGAAAGATATGACGGACTTGTAACGAGCCTTTTGGAAAACGATCAGATATGTGCTTTCTGCTATACACAGCTGACCGACGTGCATCAGGAAAAGAACGGACTTTTCTACTTTGACAGAAGACCGAAATTTGACTGCACAAGACTCAAGGCGATAACAGCTAAAAAATCCGTTTGCGAGGACTGAAATACCGATTAAATTCGCCATTTATTTCCATTTTTTACATTTTGTTGGTCATTGTGCACAATTGCTGCATGTAAAATTCGTTGAAATTTAAGCAAAGAAAAGTATTGCAAATATTTCCAAAATATGGTAATATAGTGCTGTAAAAACCAGTATATTACAGAAAGGAAATAATTATGGAACAAAGAATCAAGATACTTGTAGCCGATGCAAATCTTGAGTTCAAAATGCAATGCCGTGAAAATTTCAAAAAAAGCATAAATTGCAGCGTTGACGAATCATCCAACGGTGAAGACGCGCTTGAAAAGATAAAACACGGAAAATATGATTTTGTACTGTGTGACACATGGCTACCGAGAATCGACGGCATACATGTCGTAAAAGAAGCGAAAAAACGCTTCGGCGCAGATAATTGTCCCGACTTCATCATACTGTCGGTGATAAACAATCAAAACATTTATATCGAAGCAGACGAGGCAGGGGCATCATACTGCATGACAAAGCCCGTTGATTTCAGTGTGCTTATCGACCGTATGCGTCGTTTATATGCAATGAAAAATAACACGGACACATCTTTTTCAAGGCCCTCGCTTGACGATAACGTAATGGAAACACAGATCACAAAAATAATACACGAAATAGGTGTACCCGCACACATAAAGGGATA
>JAZTXA010000080.1:0-7333 GCA_045636245.1 Eubacteriales bacterium
TTTATTGTACATATGATAGTGTAATATGATAAAATAAATTATAATACGATTTTATATAAAAATAGGAGGGCATAGATATGCGTTTGAAAAAGATATTTTCATTTTTGATCTGTACTGCGTTGTTACTATCTACAGCACTATCACCATTTTCCGTAACTGTTCCTGCTGAAACGGAAAATATAGAAATGGCAGAATTTGAAATTCCGAATATGAAAGCAACCGGTTCGGGTACATGCGGCGGAAATCTTAAATGGGAAATTGCATGGATAAATGAAGTGACGCTTACAATAAGCGGAACCGGCTCAATGACGAACTATTCTTCGTCATCGAAAGCTCCGTGGTATGCATCGCGCAACACCATTACAAAGATCGTTATAGAAAACGGTGTTACAAGTATCGGTGATTATGCATTTAACGGACTTTCAAAGGTGAAAAATATCCAGATGGCAAGCAGCATCAGAACAATAGGTGAATGGGCATTTGCCAATTGCGACAGCTTGACTGCGATATCTATCGGTAAAAATGTGGGAACGATAAGTGATTTTGCTTTTTATTCCTGCGACAGTCTTGAATCAATAACCGTTGATTCAAATAACGCAAATTATTCATCTGACAGAAACAGCGTGTTGTTTGATAAAGCTCAAACAACGCTTATCCAATATCCTGCAGGCGCTTTAAGAAGTTCGTATACGATACCTGACAGCGTAAAGAATATAGCTGACCGTGCATTTTCCTCTACGAAGTATCTGACGTACCTTACGTTGGGAGCAGGAGTGGAGAGCTTGGGTGAAGATGTATTTTTTGAAGCTTATTCTCTGAAGACAATTTCGGTAAGCGGATCAAACAAATATTTTTCTTCCGACTCAAATGGTGTATTATTTGACAAAAATAAAACTTTGCTCATACAGTATCCCGTCGGTAACGAAAGAACCTCGTACACGATCCCCACAGGCGTTAAAAGTATAGGTTATTGTGCGTTTGCCGGATGCGACTATCTGACAAAGCTTGTTATACCTAACGGTGTCGAAGATATACTTATGAGCGCTTTTGAGTCATGTGTAAATCTTACAGATGTAACCATGCCCGACAGTGTTAAAAACGTTGGATATGATGCGTTTATGGATACTCCGTTTGTAAATGAAATGTCATATGCTACAAATTGCGGAAAATACTACGAAATATACGTCGGAAATGTATTGCTTTACATTGTCGATGCGGGCATTACATCGGGAAGCTATGCAGTGACGGTAAAAGACAAAACGACCGCAATTGCTTTCGGTGCGTTTGAATATTCCTATGCATCTACGATCACACTTCCGAACACGTTGAAGCATGTTGGCGCAGGCGCATTTGCATATTGCAACACTCTTTTAACGGCAAATATTCCCGACAGCGTTGAAAGCATCGGTGAAAGTGCATTTGAATATTGCATGAATCTTACCGAAGTAACGATTGGAAGCGGTGTTAAAGATGTAGCTGTCGGTGCATTTTACGGCTGTGAAAGTCTTGATGCCATCAATGTAAATACAGCAAATACAAATTACATAAATGATGCGTTCGGTTCACTTCTTACTATTGACGGAACAGTTCTTGTTCAGTATCCGGTAGGAAACGAAAGAACTGAGTACGCTGTGCCCGATGGCGTTGAAACGATAGGTATAGGTGCATTCAGCGGTGCGGTTAATCTTATTTCGCTTACCTTACCTGAAAGCCTTACGTCTGTCGAATCATGTGCATTTGACATTTGTTATAATCTTACAGATGTTCATTATGACGGAAACGAAGAATCCTGGAAAGAAATTCAGATAGATGATTATAACGATGCACTTTTAAGTGCAAACATAACATACGGCAGGGAAATGCCAAAGGTGATTTCAATAGCTATTTCGAGTTTGCCTGATAAATTCGTATATCTTTACGGCGAATCATTTTCACTTGAAGGACTTGTAATAACCGCAACGTATGCAGACGGCAGTACAGCCGAGATCACCGATTATTCCGTTTTGGGATTTGCTCCGTACAAATTAGGCAGACAGACGGTTACGGTATCGTATTTGCAGTTTACTGCGCAATTTGAGGTTTATGTTTCCGCAGGCGCGGCTGATGGATTTACACAGCCCCTTGAAGCGGGTCAAACAGCGGCTGAATTCAAAGCAGCATACTCACAGTATGAAACATATGTATTTGATATTGCAGGAAATTCTTTGATTCCCGATGATTCTGTTATCAAAACAGGCTGTATTGTGACAGTTATTAAAAACGGTGCAATTATCGAAAACCGTTTCATTGTTGTTAAAGGTGACGGAACAGGTGACGGTGTTGTTAACGGAAAGGATTTTATAAGACTGAAAAAACAGTTGCTTGAAGGTAACGCGGTTGAGCATGACGAATTTGTTGACTATAACGGTGACGGTATTGTTAACGAAGCCGATGCAGATTATCTTGCATCTTTGATCTGATATTTACAATATAAAAAATGGGGCAGGCTCATTTTTGGTAAGTGTTTCCAAAATGAGTCGCCCCATATGTTTTTTAAAATATTTTTCCTGTAGGGGGAGTGCACCACACTCCCGTTTTTAACCAATTTGTACAGACGACCAATGGTCGCCCCTGCAATGTGTTCCGTATATTTCCTTAAATGAGCCAACCCCATTTTTTGTTATTCGCTTACGAGCAATCTTTCTGTTGTTCTTTCGCTTATAAGGTGGATTATATAGTCGGGTTTTTCTTCCTCTACTATATCATAGTCAACCGAGTATTCCCATATCGGCATACATGTAAGGCTTGAAAAATGCTCTGCGATGAAATGAATTGCATTGAGTCCGTATGAGTCAAATATGAACATACCCTTTGGAAGCTCATCGTTATCGATTTCCGTGTGAGATGTTTTATTTGAGAAAAATTCATCTGTGAAATTCCAGATGTATGCTTCCTCTTTTTTCGCACTGTCATACGGTGCTAAAGGCGTGTATTTGCTTATAAGAAAAGGTGCTGTTTCCGTAAGTCCCATTTCCTCTATTCCCGCATAAGACATCATATCCGTATAAGGTACGGCAACATTCTTGATATCATAGTCTGAAACAGAGTGCGGGGCGGCTGCCGGGAATTTTTTTGCAATTTCTTTCATCAATACTTCGTAGCCGTAAAATGCACCAAGCTCTGTCCAGTGCGTATCGGTATAATAGTATATTTTTTCGTCTTTATGTGCATTCATTGTGTCTGTAAGATCGATCACGGTCACATTTTTAAGTCCGCTTAAAGCTTCAACCGCCTGTGTAAGGGATGTTTCCTCACCCTCGATATTCGCTTTCATATCCTCGGGAACACCGTCACCGTATACTGTAAGGGGATTGGGAACGATGACGTATATCACCTCTACCGTTTTATCAGCAGCCTTCTTTGCTTTTGTGACACGCGACTGTGCCAGCTTCTGCATCAGCAAAAGCTCTTTGCTTGTAAAGAGGTTTGTGTGGTAAAGGTCATCTAAAATTTCGTACTGACAAATGCGGGAGTCGTATGTTGTAAATATCTCCCTGTCCTCAGCTCCGCGCTTGTATTTTGCTTCAACAGTAATGGGATCGCTTGTGTTTTTGTCGCCTGCTTTCGCACTTACTGAAAGTGTTTCGGGCGTTCTGTTTTCAAGTGTTACCGAAAACAGAAAGTTTCCGCCGTCGGGCGTTACGGTGAATTCATCTGTATATTCACCCTTAACTGTTATTACAGAGCCCTTTTCGCATGCACCTGCAAAAAGAACAGTATCATCTTTGGTGTTTGTCGAAAGCAGTATAACGGGCTGTGCGGTTACCGTGTCTGATATGGGCGGTACTGTTACGCCGCCGACTGTTTCTTCGTCTGTTTCCGGGGATTGGGTGACTTCAGATGCATCTGGATATGTAGTCCCACCGTCAGATGTACCGGCGGTATTGCCTGTACACGCGGTGAGGAGAATAAGAGATACAAGCATAAAAAATGATATAATTTTTTTCATTATTGTCTCCGTTTTTTTATAAGCTCATTATAATGGGCAGTATCATCGGTCTGCGTTTTGTTTTCTGATAAATATATTTTGCAAGATCGTCCTTCATTTTGTTTTTTATCTGTGCAAAATCGGAAATGTTGTTTTCAAGGCAAGTCTCTATAACAGCCAAGGAAATTTCTTCAAGATCCTCCATAAGCTCCTCGGATTCTTTTACATATACAAATCCTCTTGAAACTATATCAGGTCCTGCCATAATGAGCTGTTCGTCCATATGAAGTGTTGTTACAACGACGATTATGCCGTCTTCCGCCAAATGGCGTCTGTCGCGCAAAACGATGCTTCCGACATCTCCCACACCGTAACCGTCAACAAGTATTTTACCCGAAGGAACAGTGCCGTTGAAACGTGCGCCGTCCGTATCTATTTCAAGCACACGTCCGATATCTGCCAAGAAGATATTTTCTTCCTTTTCGCCCATTTGCATAGCAAGCTCCTTGTGGCTTGCCAAGTGTCTGTATTCACCGTGAATTGGCATAAAATATTTCGGCTTTGTCAAAGCGTGCATCATTTTAAGCTCATCTCTGCAGGCGTGTCCCGAAACGTGTACATCTGCAACAGCATCGTGAAGGACGGTGACCCCCTTCTTGAAAAGCTCATTTATGATCTTATTTACAAATTTTTCGTTACCGGGAATAGCATTTGCGGAGATTATAACAACGTCTTTTTCGTTAAGCTCGACTTTATCATGCTCCGAAAAAGCCATGCGGTAAAGGGCAGACATAGGCTCTCCCTGGCTGCCTGTGGAAACGATAGTAAGCTGTTCGGGCTTGTATTTTTTGATTTCGGAAATATCTATGAGTATTCCTTCAGCGGCATGCATATATCCGAGCCGTATTGCCACATTTACCACATTTATCATGCTTCTGCCCGTTATGGCAACTTTTCTGCCGTATTTTTCCGCGGCATTGATTATCTGCTGAACACGGTGCACATTTGATGAAAATGTTGCTATTGTGATACGTTTGTCGGCGTGGCGGAAAAAGATGTTGTCAAGCGATGCACCGACTTTTCTTTCAGAAGGTGTGTAACCCTGTCTTTCCGCATTGGTTGATTCACACATCAAAAGCAAAACACCTTCGTCGCCAAGCTGGCCCAGACGCGTCAAGTTTATCATCTTGCTTTCAATTGGAGTCAGGTCTATTTTGAAGTCGCCCGAATGTATTATCGTTCCAAGCGGCGTTTTTATCGCAAGACATACTGCATCGGCAATAGAGTGGTTGACGTTTATAAACTCAACTGAAAATACTGTACCGAGCTTTATTGTGTCCCCGGCGTTTACCGTTACAAGCTCCGGAATTATATCAAACGTATGCTCCGAAAGCTTTTTTTCAAGTATACCGATAGTAAGCGGTGTGCCGTATACCGGGGGAGATATTTGCTTTAAAATGTAGGGAAGTGCACCGATATGGTCCTCATGTCCGTGTGTTAAGACAATACCTGTGATCTTTTCATAGTTTTTTTCAAGATATGTTATATCGGGAATAACAAGGTCGACCCCGGGCATATCTTCCTCGGGAAAGCCGAGACCGCAGTCAACGATAAGAATTTCGTCACCGTATTCAATAACGGCAATGTTTTTTCCTATTTCGTAAAGACCGCCGAGCATCATTACCTTTAGTTTTTCTGTATTTTTACTTTTTCTTTTTGACATTATTTCTCCTTATTGTTAAATACTGTAAATCAATTCATATACTAAAATCCCCAAAAGGGTATGTAATATAAGCCGAGCACGAAAACCGTTTTCTCGGCAGTATATATTTTAATCACGAACACGTTAAATTATCCGTATTTTACCATATCAATATAGAATATTCGCCCGCTATTTATAAACATTTTTTAAATATTGAGTTTTTTGATTATTTCAGCTACTATATCACGCGAAGCACTTGCAGTATATCCTTCTGTTATTATTCGAAAACCGTTATCGGATGCGCCTATATTCGCATGTGCAGCCTGTTTTTTTACTATTACCCCGTCGCCGTATATTCTCTGATGGGCGATATTTTCTTCATACAGACGCGCAAGTGCGGATGCTCTGAGATGTGAGGGGACTTTAACAAAATCCTCACGTACAAAAAACGGACGAATCATACAATCAGCAGTTTCAAGGGAAAGAGAGTGGCGCTTTAACAGTGACAGAAGCCTAACGGCAGTGCAAAGCGGATCTTTCATATACATATTGCAGTAGAAGTTTTCTCGGGCTATATTATCCTCATAAAGCTCAGAGGAAGGACTTTCAAGGTAGTATGTGACATCAATTCCCTTGTTTTTAGCAATCTCCGAAAATATGGGTACGTCGTAGTAGGAAAGAGAAAGAGTTCCTATTTTTTCCTTTTCTTCAAGCGATGTTATAATTGCCCTTGCGTGATATTTATCTACGGTGTAAATATCCCCATTTACACTTTCGCTTATGCGCAGAGTGTCGGTGTCCTCGTCCAGATCAATGCAAAAATAACTGTCGGAATTCGGCACGGTATATTCGTGAACCTCGGCGCCGAGTGCGGAAAGCACACCCGACAGCAGGCGGCAGCCTTTTGTGTGTCCTATGATTATCTGCATACCTGTCATATCTTCACCCTCGTTTACCAATGCGCTTCTGTAAAGCTCATTTGCACCGCTTACACTTTCCACTTCAAAAAAGTCGGACGGCGACTGGATATCGCGAGAGAAAAAGAGGGATTCTGCAAGCGACTCAAATTTAGCCTTCGGCTTAAGTCCGTTTTTGTCACGGAATATTATGTGAATACCCGAATCAAGTGCGGTCTTTTTTATAAATACCATTATGTCAAGTCGGTAATACATATTTATAAAATTTGCCATGCTGAAAAATCCTGTGCCGAAATTCATACATTTACCGCCGCTGTATTTAACACCGCAGGCAAAGGCATCGGACGCCGATGCGCATACGGGATCACCGTCGTCAAACACACCCACGGTTTTGATAAGTGCCCCCACGGATGCTCCGAGTGCGCACATACCGTCAATTCCAAGCTCTGTATAAAAGTCTGCCTTTATGCCGTCTGTGCTGAAAAGGGTTCCTTTTTTGATAACATTCCTCATTATATTTTCTCCGCTTACAATCTGACCTGTGGGAATTACTGTGTTTTCCCTTAAAGTTATACCTGATTTTATTACACATCCCGAGCCTATTACACAGCCATCCGGAACGCGCACACCATCATCAAGCACAGCTCCTTTACAAATTATGCTTCCCGTGACCGAAACGCCTGAGCCTATTTTTACACTATCGTGTACAACGCTTTTACAGACACTTGAATTTTAAGTCGGAGGCCA
>JAZTXA010000081.1:0-5951 GCA_045636245.1 Eubacteriales bacterium
GATACCGCAATAGCAATAATAAACGGAACGGGGTTTGTTTTCAGCTTCCTGCATATTTCAAGCGCAACGGGAGCGATCATAAGTACCGTTGCAACATTGTCAACAAAAGCGGATATGATACCTGCGAAAAGCGCCATCGCAACAGCCGCCCACTGTACATTGGGCACTCTTTCCATAATCAGATCGGCAAGCAATTCGGGCATTTTACTTTCGATAAACAAAGCGACAATCCCCATCGTTCCCGCAATCATAAGCAGAACATTGAAATCTATTGTTTCAAAAACACTTGATAACGGTAGCATTCCCGAAATTACAAATATCACCGCCGACGCAAGCGCAATATAAGGTCTGTACTTACTGAATACAAGCATCAATACGTATGTTACGGCAAACAATGCCAAAGCTGCGTACATCATAAATTACTCTGTCTTTCCTTTCAATTTTCTTCCAAAGCTCCAACGGGATTTACAATACTGTATCCTACATTAACGAGGTGGTCCGCCACACGCTCAAGACCTAATATCGCAGAGGAATAGTAAGGACTTACCTCCATACTGCAATTGCCTTCCGCAAGACGCGAAAAATGGCTTGAGATAAGTTCTTTTTTCATATTGTCTACCGAATTTTCCAAATCTGCCAACTCACAGAGTCTGCCTTTGTTCAAGTTCTCGAATGCATCCTTGGCTATAACAAGCATCTGCAAAACAGCTTCGTGCATAGTTTTTATATCGGTTCGCGCTCTGTCGGAAAACTCTATCTTCTTTCCGAGCATTTCTTCGCCTATCTCATAGAAGTTTTCAGCATGGTCACCGATACGCTCAAGGTCGTTGATGACGTGGAAATATGAACCTATCACACGTTCATCGCTTTGCGATGCCCCTGCGGCAAGCTTTATTAAAAACTTGGTAAGTGCATCATTTGTAAAGTCAATGACAGCTTCATTTTCTTTGATACGCGCTGCGCTTGCAACGTTTCCCGTTTCCATAGCGGCAAAGGAAAGATTCATATTTTCCTCAACCAAGTCCAGAATATATTCCATTTCTTTTTTGACCTGCATAAGCGCTATAGGAGGAGCTGACAAAAGTCTGTCGTCAACATATTTAAGCGCACGCGCTTCTTCATCCGTATTTTTGTCTTTGATAACAAGACAAGAATATTTAACGAGATATTTTGTAAACGGAAGTAAAAGGCATGTGGTAGTAACATTGAATATCACGTGGAACACCGACACGCGCATCTGCAAGGACATAGGGTCATCCCCGGGAAAGAAAGAAACAAGTAAATTTACCGTGGGCTCTTTGAATATCCAGATAAGCGCAGTAAACAACACTGTACCGATAACATTGAATGTGAAGTGTATCAGTGCAACTCTCTTGGAATTTGCGTTAGCACCTACGGAAGCAAGCAACGCCGTCACACAAGTACCGATATTTGCGCCGAGCACAATGAACAGTGCCAGCTCAAGCGGAAGCACACCTGTGCCAACCATAGTGATAACAACACCCGTTGCCGCTGATGAGCTTTGAATAAGTGCCGTAAATATAACGCCCACCAAAATCAGAAGAAGCGGGAAATCTATAGTCTTGAATATATTTGTAAACAGTTCTTCAACAAGAGGATTTCCGAAAGCCTGTTCACTGCTCATAACATTAAGTCCGACAAAAATAAGACCGAGACCGGAGCAAAGCAAGCCTGCAATTTTGATCTTCTCATTTTTGAAAAAGCCCATCATAACTCCCGCAAAAGCAAAGAGGTACATAAGCATATTGAAATAGTCATTTTTGAGTGCGACAAGAACACCCGTAACCGTTGTACCGATATTTGCACCCATAATTATTGGGGTTGCTTGCATAAGGGTCATAACGCCCGCATTGACCAAACCTATGACCATGACAGAGGTTGCCGACGAGCTTTGAATAATAGCGGTAACACCTGCTCCTATGCCAACACCGGAAAAACGGTTGTTGCTGATCTTCTCAAGCATTTTTTTCATTCCGCTGCCTGCGCTTTTTTCAAGCGCATCGCTCATAAAATTCATTCCTACAATAAACACGCCGACACCTGCCAAAAGCCAGATGAGGCTTTGTATAAGCTGAACAATTTCTTCTGTTGACACCATAAATAATATCTCCTTACAGATAGACCGATTTCAGTATATGATAACATATATTTGGCAAAGATACGGCAAAGACAAAAAGGCATTATGACACCAAAGTATCATAACGCCTCATTTTCAACTGTTCATTCTGTATCCTACACCGAGTTCATTTGTAATATAGCTTATCTCACCGGGATGGGCACCGAATTTCTTTCTTATATTCGCCATATTTACCTGAAGCTTCTTTACGCTTGCATCGTCAGGATATTCTCTCCACACCGCTTTGATAATGGCAGCATAGGTCATCATTTTTCCGCAATTTTCCGACAGGAAAGACACAATATTATATTCGGTTTGCGTCAGCTTGATCTCCTCTCCCGAAATATATACTTGTCGGGCATCGTAATCGATAATAAGCTCTCCAAGTGTGAATTTCCCGCCCGAAAGATGTCCTTTGTCCGTACTGTGTCTGTTGTTTCTAAGCGTTGCTCTGACACGCGCGAGTAATTCCTCCGAACCAAACGGCTTTGTGATATAGTCGTTTGCTCCCATATCAAGCATTTTAACCTTTTCCCTTTCCTCGCTTCGCGCAGAAAGTACGATGACCGGTGTAAACTCCCTTGTCCTTATCTCTTCAAGAAGTACGCTTCCGTCTTTATCGGGCAATCCGAGATCGAGAATAACAAGATCGGGAATGTGAGAGGAATACATTGTTTTCGCCATCTCATAATTCTTTGCAGATATAACTTGATAGTCATTTGCTTCAAGAAGTGCTGTGACAAAATTAAGTATATTTCCTTCATCCTCAACGATAAGAATCTTGTATTTATTTTTATTCATCAGATACTTCCTCCGTCATTAGTGAAAATCTGAACACGGCGCCGCCGTTTTTGGAGTTTTCTGCCGTTATATCACCGCCGTGCGCTTTTATTATGGTAGCACAGACCGAAAGCCCTATTCCTGCATTGCGTGAGCGTGTATCAGATGTATCCTCAGATTTATCATTATATCCCACAAAGATACTGTCAAGCTTTTCCGGTGCGATTCCGCATCCGTCATCGGATATTTCAAATATTGCCTTTTGGTCAATCGTAAATACACGCAAGGAAAGCTTGGTAAAGCCTTCGGCATGATGAACGGCATTTTCAAGAATATTGATAATTACCTGCTCAATCAGAATGGCATCCATGGGAATAACTATCACATCATCGGGAATATCGAGCTGTACCTTTTGTTCGGGATATCTCTTTCTGAATTTCAAAATAACGGAGTCTATCAACTCTTCAAGTACAGTCGGACTCTTTATGAGCTTTACACTTCCGCTGTCTATACGTGTAATAGAAAGCAGATTTTCGACCATTCTGATAAGCCATTCCGAATCCTCTTTGATTCCGTTTGCCATCTGAAGCTTTTGCTCGTCGGTAAGCTTTTCGTAATTCGTAACGATTGACGAGCTTGCCCCGTATATGGTTGTAAGCGGTGTGCGAAGATCGTGGGATACAGCACGGAGAAGATTTGCTCGCATTCGCTCCTTTTCACTCTCTGCCTTGACTCTTTGCCACTCTTTCATTTTAGTGGTAAAAGCGCTTGTCAAAATTGAAATGACAAGCATAATCACTGCAGAAATAATACTTTCGTGTGCGGAGAAATCCATGTTGAAATAAGGATATGTAAACGTATAATTGATTATAAAAACGCTTAAAATGGCTGATACAACACCGTAAACGTACCCGTCTGTCAAAAGCGAAACGAGAAACACCGAAAAAGCAAACAGCGTTGTTATCTGCTCCCACACATCGAATTTTTGAAATAAAATACTGATACCAAAAGAAGCGACGAGAATCAACACGGTGAGCACTGTGTCAATTATTCTCTTTTTTGTTTTTCTGTTCATACGTACCTGCTTCATAAACATTGTTATCATTTTTCTTTAATTAATCCAAAATGCCCGGCAAGTATACGGACGACATCTTCCTTTGTATCTATGCCGTTATCCTCGCGGATAACGGTGAAAAATCCGCTGTTGGCATATTCGTCATAATGCACTTTGCTGTTAATGCGCGCAAGTCCTTCACGGTAATTTTCCATCACCGCTTCAGAATTTTCACAGCTGTCAATAACATTTAAAAGAAACTGTTTTTCGGGATCGCTTCTGTCAAAGAAACGCTCAACACTCATCGACTGCGGACAAAGCATCACCGCAACACGGTCATAATCGGAAATTTCTTTTAAAATATCAAGGGGGATATTTGTGTCAACTATAACCTTTTTATCTTTTGATATCGAAATAAGCTCGGCTATCTCAAACTCTGATGCCTCGCGTCCGACGGAATATATCCAGCGTTCATATTCCTCGGGACTTCTCCTGACAAAATCCTGCCAATTTTTCAGCATTTTGTTATAGCACAGATCGGGATGTGTTTCGGGTGTTGCCACATTATCAGATACCGCCATATGGTAGTTTTCACCGCAACACACCATACCGTATTTATCTGCAAGCATTTTAACTGCGGTGGATTTACCCGCATATGCCGTACCTGTAATGAAATATACATTTTTCAGGTAGTGCTTTAAGATGTTGTTTTCTATCTTCATTCTCTTCCTCACACATTTTCATCACCGTAAACGGTATAAAAATTCATCCGCCTGTTCTCTGTTTTTAAAAACGGTAATATTTTTATCTCTGTACCTATCAAGAAGCGTCATTATTTTTGGGCGTTGCTGAATATTGAAGGTTTTTATAAACTCAATAAATTCCGTATCTTCCTCGGTTTCTACCCACGGCATATCTTCTCTTTTCTTCCCGCGCCTTTGTGTGATGCCGTCAAGGCAAATATTCAGCGGATAATCCAAAAAGATTACTGTATCGCACTCGCTCATGCGCAGCTCCAGAGTGGAACCGTAATTGCCGTCAATTATCCACATATCCTTCTGAAGCACCTTTGTCAGCCTTTCAATAAAAACGCTTTTTTCCACCGTTGTTTTATCCTCATTCCAATACATCATATCCAAATGATAAAGCGGAATGCCGGTGATATTATGTAATTCTCTTGCAAACGTACTTTTACCGCTTCCCGGACATCCTATGACTATAATTTTTTTCATTTATTCTCCGCTTGAAAATTTCCGTTTTTATTTAATTATTAAAAAACACCTTATTGATTATAGCATAATTTATATCATTTTGCAACGGCTTTCGTCACAGAGCCCGTAAAACGATTATACTGTTTTCTTCATATCTGTTATTGTATAAAAGGAATGAGCAGAGCTTAAAATATAAAAGTAACGGAGGTAAATTTATGAGTAACAGATTGGAAAACGAAACAAGCCCTTATTTACTTCAGCACAAGGACAACCCCGTTGACTGGTATCCTTGGTGTAATGAAGCATTTGAGCGTGCAAAAAAAGAAGACAAGCCTGTTTTTTTAAGCATCGGATACAGTGCTTGCCATTGGTGCCACGTGCTTGCCCACGAAAGCTTTGAAGATGAAGAAACAGCACAGCTGTTGAATAAATATTTTATATCCATAAAAGTGGACAAGGAAGAAAGACCCGACATAGACAGCGTTTATATGGCGGTTTGCCAAGCCTTTACGGGAAGCGGCGGCTGGCCCACAAGCATCTTTATGACGGCGGACAAAAAGCCTTTCTTTGCGGGAACTTATTTTCCGAAAACATCAAGAGGTGGGATGATAGGCTTTCGGGAGCTGTTAACTGTCATACACGAAAAATGGGTATCAGACAAAGATACACTGACCAAACAGTCAGAAGAGATAATAAAGCATCTGAACGCTTCCGAGGCTGTCAGTGAAGCCGCGGATATTGATCTTCCCCGCCTTGCAGTAAGACAATA
>JAZTXA010000082.1:0-12596 GCA_045636245.1 Eubacteriales bacterium
CACAAGCGATGAGCCTTCATTTACTTCTATGCCGAATAAGCTTGTATCGTAGACTGTATATTCCGCACACTGTATACTCTTATTAGATTCGGTAACGGCATACACGGCTATCTTATTTATACCCTGTGTAAGCTCACTTTCGGCAACTGAGAATGAATACGTATTGTATCCTGTACATCCGGGCATAAATTGTGCAATATTTGACGGAATAGAGCTATCTGACGAGATATTCGCCGTTTGAAGCGCACCGTCATTTACGCTGTACTTAAAGGAAGAAATCTGCTCATCACCCGCATACCAGCCCTTGATGGAGCTTGTTGATACAATTGTTTGTTGAACGGGACCGTTGTAGTGCGTTGTTATGCCTATCATATCAGCACCCGCTACCCAGTCGGGCGATGTGTTTACATTTTCGTCAAGCTTGCCCTTGAATTTCTTCACCTGTTCTTTCAAAATATCGATGTAAAGAGTTCCGAGAGTTTCGGACGGCTCAATATCTTTACTTACCTCAAGTGAGTTCTGCTCGCCTGTTACCCACTCGTTAAACGAAACAACAAGTGCTATTTTTGTACCTATATCGTTTGCTCTTTGCCATTGTTTGCGGAATGTTGCGCCGTTATTTCTTTCACCTGCAGGAATATATCCCGACTGACCGGGTGAGTTCTGAGGTCTGTACGAAGCTACGACTGTCATACATTCAGGAATACCGTCTTTTACCATATACGTCTGTGTTACACGCTCTTCCCAGCTCCAATGCATGTAAGAACGGTATGTGGATTCATCATAGAGATTTCCCTGCTGACCTACAAAGCCGGTGACCCAACGCTCCGTAAATCTCTTATACGGGTCTGAATACGGTGCGGTTACACCGTCTTCTATAAACGAAGGTGTTGCCGCATAGCAAAGAAGCAAGGGCTTGCCCTCGTAATAGAAATACATTTCGTTATACTTGGGGTTTGCTATATATGTATTATATATCTGATTGTTCTTTCTTGCCATTGCACCATCTGTGAATGCACCTGTGCCGATATGGCCCGGTCCTGTCATAATGCATATCTTCGGTGCATTTTCAACAGTTGCAAACACTTCAAAGACTGCCGTTGTTGCTTCTTCTATCATTTTGAAATCAGGACGTGCATCAGCCATCGTTTCGGGAATATAGCCTACATTGTTCGACCAGTCAACAACGATAAAGTCAACGCCTGCATCGGCAAGCCAGATGGCGTGCTGTCTGATAACATCCCTGTCATCTGATGCGTATTTACCCACCAACGGTATATCCCATGTATATCCCTCGCCCCAGTTTGAAGTGGGATATCTCCATGTTGTATATGCAACACCCACGAGTCTGTCTTCTTGAGGTGCTTTTGGATATTCTCCCACACCCACCTGATCGCACTGTACGTCATCATAATTGAATACAACGCTTTCATAAAGGGCATATCTGCTTTCGTAATACTGAAGTGCAGTCGATGCATCAACACCCGAGGGATATATAACAGAAATTCCCGTTTTCTCGTCTTCCTGCTTCTGATAACCGATGAAAGCTATAAATTCATCAACGCAAATGAAGTAAACACCTTCGTATTTTACGGGCATTCTTGCCGTTGTTTTCTGTCCGTCGACATTTACTGTGTTTTCACCAAACGTATAAGCTATGTCCGTATTGCCTTTGGAAAGAACAATACCTGTCATTGTTTCCGTATACATGAGTCCTGTAGCATCGGCAAGCACGTTTGCAGGCAAATAATAACCGCCTGCATATTCAAAGCATTTCGCCTTTTGCGAGGGCGAAAGATCGTACTTTTTAAGCCCTGCAAAACAATATGCCTTGTCTTTTGCGTATGCAATTATGCGTTTGTCAGTGGAAAGCTCAACTTCCCTGTCAAGTGTAAGAGACATATTCTTCATATAACCGCTTACGGAATTGATGATCGCACGGCAGTAACCGCTTGAGCTTAAAGTTGACTGCACCCTATACTGCTTTGAAGAATTACTGCCATATCTGAATGTGATCCTTTTTGAGGTTAAGTTTGTAACCCTTGCAACAAGTGTCTTTGACACCGTATCGGACGAAACGTAATAGCGGATCTCACTTGCGGAGGAGCCGTCATCTTCAACGTGAAGCACTGCGCCGTTTTTGAACGACACAGGAAGATTTGATACCGTTACACCTGCACTTGAGCCCTGTACATAGAATGTAAGCTGTGAGTTTTTACAAAATGCCCAGATGCCGGATTTTGAGGCACTGTGTGTGCTCGTGCTTGAATTGACACGGACACCGACACCGATACCTGCCGAAGCAGATGAAGATGATGTGGAATCATGCTTTATTGCAACGGAATATGTATAACCGTCGCCGTTTGTTTTTTCATTTATACCAACGGAGTCATAATCTTCCCCGTCACAGTAGAGGCCTGATGAAGTCTGCTTAAATACATTACCGGGGTTAAATTTAAGTGTTTCATCAGCTTTGAGAGCGGAGAGTGATGTGGACGTGAAGTCGTAGCTGTATGTCACACCGTCAAATGTTGCGCTTACTGCGTCGAAATTATAATTTTCAGGTAGCATAAGCGTGCCGCTTTCGATCTGTGATGATATATCATCCGTAACTGTTTCATCGCCGCTTGTGCATCCTATCAACGAACCTGACAAAAGCACAGCGGAAAGAACAAAGCTTAGAATACGTAGTTTCTTTTTTCTTCCTTTCTTTCCGTTTTTCTTCTGTGTCTGCGCCATTTCTTCGCTTCTCATTTTCAAACCTCCTTTGATCCGAATTTTTATTTACCCCATTATGGGGAGAAGCAACTGTTTATTTTATATAATCAAACTCAAAATCATAAAGATTTACAGTGTCGCCGTCCTTTATGCCTTGTGATTCCATCTGATCGAAGATTCCGTTTTTGCGGAGCATTCTGTCAAAATACGCCATCGATTCCGCATCACTGAAGTTGATCCTTCCCATGAGCTTATACAGCCATTTTCCTTCGACAAAATATACACCGTCTTCATATTTAACAGTTACGGTCTTGTCATCTTCCTCTTCAAGCTCAACTTCCTCGTTTGTTTCCGCTTCGTAAAGCGTAAGCGGGGGAAGCTTTTCAAGTGCGTTTGCGGTCATTGTAATCATTTTATCAAGATTAAGTCCGCTTACAGCCGAAACATAGACAAGTCCCCAGCCGTTTTCCTTGACAAACTTTTCAAATTCCTTTACATATTCCGCATCAAAATCAAGCATATCGGACTTATTTGCGGCAATAAGCTGAGGACGCTTCACAAGCTCATCGCTGTACTTTGCAAGCTCATTATTTATAAGCTTTATGTCCTCTATCGCATCTCTGCCCTCACACTGTGAAATATCTACAACATGAATAAGCATACGGCATCTGTCAACGTGGCGCAAAAATGCGTGCCCGAGTCCCGCGCCGTCCGATGCGCCCTCTATAAGTCCGGGAATATCAGCCGCAACAAAGCCCTTTTCGTCATGTGTTTTTACGATTCCAAGACTGGGCGACAAGGTTGTAAAATGGTAATTTGCGATTTTCGGGTGTGCGGCACTTATTCTTGACAGTATCGACGATTTTCCGACATTGGGAAGTCCGATAAGTCCGACATCCGCAAGCATCTTAAGCTCAAGGACAACTTCCTTTTCTTCACCGTCAATTCCGTTTTTGGCAAATCGCGGAATCTGACGTGTGGGGGTGGCGAAGTGCTTGTTTCCCCAACCGCCTTTGCCGCCTTTAAGGCATACAAAGTCACCGCCGGGGCCCATGTCGTGGATTATTCTTCCGCTTTCGGCATCCTTTATAAGTGTGCCGGGCGGAACCTGAATATAAAGATCGGCGCCGTTTTTACCGTGAAATTTATCACCCTTTCCGTCACCGCCGTTTTCGGCAACGAATTTTTTCCTGTAACGGAACGCAAGAAGTGTGTTTACACCCTCGTCCACCGTAAATATTATGTTACCGCCGCGTCCGCCGTCACCGCCGTCGGGACCGCCCTTGGCAACGTATTTTTCACGTCTGAAGGAAACACAGCCGTTTCCTCCGTTTCCTGCTTTTATATAAATCTTAACGTAATCTATCAACATTTCAATCTACCATTTAACGGATCATTCCGAAAAATTCTTCCTCTGATATAATCTTTATTCCAAGACTTTGCGCCTTGGTAAGCTTGCTTCCCGCTTCCTCGCCTGCGAGAACATATGTTGTCTTTTTTGACACGGATGATGAAGTTTTGCCGCCGTTTTGCTCAATTATAGCTTCCGCTTCCGAGCGTTTGAGGGTGGGTAATGTTCCTGTTAGAACGAACACACAGCCTTCAAATTTTCCGCCTTGCGCTTTCAGCTCACACGTCGACACAACACCTGATGATTTAAGGCTGTCTACAAGCACCCGCGTGCCGGGGTTTGCAAAAAATTCTTCGACGCATTTTGCCGTAACAGCACCGAAATCTTCAATTTGTGCAATTTCATCAGCACTTGCTTCAAACAGCTTTTCGATATCGCCGTATTTCCCTGCCAGAACCTTTGCCGCCTTTTGACCGACATTTCTTATACCAAGCGCAAACATCAGCCGTTCAAGACCCGCACTCTTTGATCTTTCAATTGCATCTATCAGATTTTTTGCCGACTTTTCTCCCATTCTTTCAAGGGGTGCAATATCGTTTTCTTTAAGCTTATACAGATCCGATGCGTTTTTGATAAGTCCCGAATCGAGCAGTAAATGAACTATCGCAGGGCCCATCCCGTCAATGTTCATCGCATCGCGGGAGGCAAAATGTATAATGTTTCTCGCCACCTGTGCAGGACAGAGCGCATTTGTACAGCGCGTTGCCGCTTCTTCATCCTTGACGGCAATACCGCCGCATGACGGACATATACTCGGCATTTCGTAAGGAATTGAGTCTTTATGCCGTTTTGATATATCAACACCGCCGACTTCGGGAATTATATCACCCGCTTTTCTTACAAGCACCGTGTCGCCTATGCGTATATCACGATTTGCAATATAGTCTGCGTTGTGAAGCGTTGCACGGCTGACCGTTGTTCCGGCAAGCCTTACGGGTGACAGCACCGCATTGGGTGTTAAAACCCCCGTTCTTCCGACCTGAATTACTATATCAAGCAATTCTGTATATTTCTCCTCCGGAGGGAACTTGTATGCAACTGCCCATTTGGGCGTACTGATATTTTCACCGATATCCGCACGCTGTGAAATGCTGTCGACCTTGATAACAACGCCGTCGATATCATACTGAAGCTCACCGCGTGCTGTGCCTATTTCGTTTATCATCCGCATTACGCCCTCAGCATCAGACACGCATCTTCTCGGCTCAACCGTGTGAAATCCGAGTTTTTTGAGATAATCAAGGGATTCCGTGTGGGATGTAAATTCAACACCTTCCGCACCTTGAATATTAAATACAAGTATATCAAGCTTGCGCTGTGCGGTAATGGAAGAATCAAGCTGACGGAGTGAGCCTGCCGCCGCATTTCTCGGATTTGCAAAGGTTGATTCCTCGTTTTCCTCACGGCGACGGTTAAGCTCCTCAAAGCTTTTCCTCGGCATATACACCTCACCTCTTACCTCAAGGTAAGAAGGGGCATTTTCTATTTTCATGGGAACGGTATAGATCGTTCTGAGATTGTTTGTAACATCCTCACCGACTTCCCCGTCACCTCTTGTTGCGCCTCTTACGAATATTCCGTTTTCGTAAACAAGCGATACGGAAAGACCGTCGATTTTCGCCTCTACCGAAAATACAGCATCGGGATGTATCTCTTTTATCTTTCTTACAAAATCGTATACTTCTTCTTCTGAAAAAACGTCTTGGAGCGATCCCATTTTGTATCTGTGCGTGACCTTTTCAAATTTGTCAAGCACACGTCCGCCCACGCGCTGTGTGGGCGAATCTGATCTTATCAATTCGGGATTTTCTTCTTCAAGCTTTTTTAATTTTTCAAACAGTCGGTCGTATTCATAGTCACTCACTTCGGGTGTGTCGAGGGTATAGTAAAGGTACGCATACCTGTTTAATTCTTCGACAAGACTGTCTATTTCCGTTTTTATTTTGTTCATATATAGAAATCACCGTTTTTTCTTTTTACTATATCATAAAAAAATTTAAAATATTGCATCACATTATTTTATTTACATTTTATTTTTTGAATGTTAACACATGTTCCCATGAAGTAAATGTACGAAAGCGATTGACAAAACCGTTTAAAAAAGTGTATAATGATACACATTACATGATTATATACTGAAAGGATACATTTATGTCTTTGATATATCGCTCCGCAGATGAGCTTATAGGCAAAACCCCTCTTTTAGAGCTTAGAAATACAGAAAAAAAACTCGGACTTGCGTCCGTTATCTTGTCAAAGCTTGAATATTTTAATCCCGCAGGCTCGGTTAAGGACCGCGTTGCAAGATCAATGATCGACGATGCGGAAAAGCGTGGAATACTAACTCCGTCAAGTGTAATTATTGAGCCGACAAGCGGAAACACGGGAATAGGACTTGCTATGGTCTGTGCGGCAAGAAATTACAGACTTATCATCGTCATGCCCGATTCAATGTCGCTTGAGCGCCGTCAGCTTATGACAGCATACGGTGCGGAGCTTGTACTCACAAACGGCTCACTCGGCATGGCGGGAGCAATAAAAAAAGCCGAAGAGCTTGCAAAAGAAATCCCGAACAGCTTTATCGCAGGACAGTTTACAAACCCCGCAAATCCCGAAATACATTTTAAACAAACGGGTGTTGAAATTTACAACGATACAGACGGAAATGTTGATATTTTTGTTGCAGGCATCGGCACAGGTGGAACGATAAGCGGTGTCGGCGAATATTTGAAATCGAAAAATCCCAATGTGAAAATTGTGGGGGTTGAGCCTGCGGGAAGTGCCGTGCTTTCTGGTAAGCCTGCGGGCTCACACGGACTTCAGGGTATCGGCGCAGGATTTATACCCGATGTGTTGAATACAGACATAATAGATGAGATAATAACCGTGACCGAGGACGAAGCCTATGAAGCAAGCAGACTTATCGGCAAAAGCGAGGGTGTGCTTGTGGGTATCTCCTCGGGTGCTGCGGCACACGCCGCATTCGAGCTTGCAAAGCGCCCCGAAAACCAAGGGAAAACAATAGTCGTGCTTTTCCCTGACACAGGCGACAGATACCTTTCAACACCGTTGTTTAAATAGAATCACAAAACCACAACTCGTAACGAGCTGTGGTTTTGTTCATTTTCATTCTATTTATTCACTTGACTTCCGCCCCATTCGACAACGGTAAAGCCGTCACGCTCAAATCCGTCAAAGGTTTGAGGATGTATATCGACCTCTGATGATGAAGGATAATATGCCATAAACACACGCAAAACGGAATCGGGGGCGGGCGTGACACTCAAAATTGCACCGTCTGTATACGCTTTAGTCTGAAAAGAAATTACATTATATGGGTTATTTTGCATCTGCGGCAACCAATAAATTATAAATTCGTTTGCTTCACGGCAAGACAGTCCCTGCTCTTTCAGCGCCCATTCAAGAAAGGATGCCGTATCCTCGCCTTTAACGCAAAATCCCTGTGTAAAATCCCAATTTGCGTGTTGTATTCCTTCCCAATATAAAGCATAATATTCCTTTCCGTCGGGGAAAATCAATGTGCCGTCGGGATACGCTGTAAAATCACACCAACCGTTTTTATATTCGGGATACGTACAAGTAAATCTGCCGTTTAATGAAAGCTTTACGGAGCACACCGTAGGCTCTTCGGGGTAAAGATATACAATGGGTTTATCATTAAGCGCAAGAGGCTGTATTTCATCCGCAATTATTCTTACGTATTGTGAAGTATCAGTTGGACGCTCTGCAACTGAAAAGGTTACATCTATACTGTCATTGACGCACCACTCATCAAATTCATCGGTGATAATATAAACAGTTTCTCCCCACTTTTCGACCATTCGTGGAGTATCCATTTTAAGTACCAATACATTCGGAGATATTTTATCTGTAATCTCACCGTATACGTAATTGAATTCGTCCGCATAAACCGTTTCCTTCTCATTGTCAGACAGCGGTGCAAGTGTTGAATCCTGACTTTGACATCCGCATATAAGAACACAAAACAGTGCCATTAAAAAGCAACTTATCCTTTTCATAACTAACCTTTCATTTAATCAGCTTTACTTTCAAGCTCCATTTTCCAAAGCCTGTTTATATGGTTTTGACTGTCCGGATACCAAAAAACAGACAATTTTTTATATACACCGCTATCCGAATTTCCGTTTTCATCGACTTCACTATACAAACGATTCCATGCGACGAAAGTGTATGTAAACGATCGATACATACGGCTGCCGCCGTCATCAAAACTTCCTGTAGGTATCGGCACAAACGGAATTATTAAAATCAGAATAATGGCAAATATAATGATCTTTTTTTTCATAAATTTATGTTTTCTTACCCGATCATCATTTTTTCTTCGATTTCACCGTAGCAACCGTCAAGATCAATTCAAAGGTTAAAGCGACCGTTATCAATGCACCGATAAGTGAGAAATAGTCAAGACCGTAAAGTAACGGACACAGCGAAAATACCGTGCCGATACAAAGGAGGACCTTTGTAACCGTTATTGCGTGCAGGCTGTCTGTAAGCAAATAAATCAATAAGCAAACAATAATAGCGCAAGTTATCAATGCCGTAAGAAATGGCGCAAAATTCGCATAACCAAACGGTGTCAAATCAAAATAAGAGAATGTTTTTCTCCATGGTTCACCTTCGGGATTTGCAAAGTTACATACCGCACCATACGGTAAAATCTCCAAAATCAATGTAATTACCGGCAATATCAGATATGCAAATCTCTTTTTCACAAAGTCACTCTCCTTTATTTATCGGTTATTTTGTTTATAAGCTCACGGAATTCGTATCTATCGGGAGAATTTGTAAGTGTAAGCCCATTCAGCGTTTTCTGCACGTCTTCGAATGTTATCTTGCCTATATACTTACTGTTTTTTAAAAGCATCGTTGTTTCGATAACAGCACCGATGAATTTGAAATCATCACTCGGGGTATCTGTATATATGCTCTTATCAAGCTTATATTCGTTAAGATTGCTCATAGTTTCGGTGGGCTTCTTGTGTCTTACCGCAAGTGTCATCCATTCGCCGTCAGATGTCTTTGCAGAGTCTGTCAAGACAAGCTCATAGCACACAGTTACTGTATGTCCTGCACCAAGCTCGCCTGCGTCCTTTGTGTCGTCCTCAAAGTCTTCTTTGTTAAGCAAGCGGTTTTCATAGCCTATAAGTCTATACTTTGAAACATTGTCGGGGTTGAATGTAAGCTGTAATTTTACGTCCTTTGCAACTGTGTAAAGCGTTGAGAAAAGCTTTTCACCGAACACCTTTTCCGCTTCCGTTTCACCGTCAATGTAGTAGTAAACACCGTTTCCGTTGTCGGCAATAGCTTCCATATTCTGATCCTTATAGTTACCGGTACCAAAACCGAGGACTGACAGATAAACACCTAAATCACGCTTTTGTTCGACGAATGCTTTAAGCTCTTCCTGTGAGGAAATGCCTACGTTCAAGTCACCGTCAGATGCCATGATTATTCTGTTGTTTGCGTCATTTGACATATATTTTTCGGCGATCTGATATGCCATTTTAAGTCCCGATTCACCGTTTGTTGAGCCACCCGACTCAAGATTATTAATAGCGGAAAGTATCTTGCTGTGCTCATTTCCCTTCGCGCCGTCAAGCACTACCTTTTCACTTCCGGCATACGTTACGATAGATACCGTATCATCCTCTGAAAGATTTTTCACAAGGTGAGTAAATGATTTTTGCAAAAGCTGTAATTTATCCTCGGAATTCATTGAGCCTGAAACATCGATAAGAAATACAAGATTGTTTTTTGTCTTTTCAACAGCATCATCAGCTTTAAGCCCTACTGTTAAAAGCACGTTGTCTTTGTTCCACGGACAGACGGAGGCTGATGCTGTTATTCCGAAAAGCTCACCGTCCTTCGGCTCGTTATACGCATAGTTAAAGTAGTTTACAAATTCTTCCGTGCGTATTGCATACTTGCCTGTATTCTTCAGCTGTGAAAGCTTATATCCCATATTCACAAGCTTACGGAAATACGCATACGATGCCGTGTCAACATCAGATGAAAATGTTGATACAGGTTCACTTGATGTATTTATAAAATCATTTTCAATAATTTCGGGAATCACAACGAGCATATTATCATTTCCATCGCTCGGCGAATCAGCTGCACCGCCATCTGCCTCTTCCTTGAGTTCGGCATCAACTGAATAGTTATAATCGCCAAGCATACCGTAGTTAGGTGCATATCCGCCGTTTCCTTCCATATTAACACCGTCTTTCATATCTGCTCCGCAACCGGAGAGTATAAGTGCACAAAGGGTTAAAATTGTAAAAATACGTTTTTTCATAACTTTTACCTCTTTCATGTAAGTATTTTTTCTACATACTTTGTGAAGGCTTTGCTTGGTTCTACCTCGGCTCTATACGAAAACAGATTGACATATACATTTCCCTGCGAGGTTTTAAGATACGGTGTTACAACATTTCCCCGTCCGTCACATATCCAGACAAGACATTCTTCCTCACGGCTTTCTTTCACATTTTCAAAACCGCTTTGCATATAGCTTGTAAGACAGGTGTACTGTGTCTGTGTAAGCACCTTTTCACGGTATTCACCGTCAGAATACCAGATGAGCTTTTTATTTGAAAACAGATCGACTTTTTCGACAGGCTCAATTTCATAATTCACAAGCACACCTTGAAGTGACAATGCCGTATCGTTTACCTCGCTGTCGTTACTTTTAAGGAAAATGTCAGAAAATGTAGTTACCATAATAAGTAAGACAACGCAAGCCGCCAAGGACGCCAGAAGCTTTTGGGGATAAAATGATTTTATCTTTGTGTAATTTTCAGCACTCGCTATATAATCGTCACGTATACCGCCGATACAGTCATACAGCTTTTCGGCACACCTCTTTTTATCTGCCATACAACTGCACCTCCAGTTCATCCTTCAGCTTTTCACGCAGTCTGAAAAGCACCGATTTTGCCTTTGATGATGACACGGAAAATCTTTTGCATATGTCCTCAATGGAATCGTTATAAAAATACCGTCTTATAAAGATCATCCGTTTTTCTTCATCAAGCTTTTCAAGAAAACCGTCGATTATCCGTGACAGTTCTTTGTTTTCCACCTCTTCAAACACATCGGTGTTCGAGGGGATGCAGTCTGTAAGCTCATCACACACCTCGCCGCCGCCACGCTTTTCGGCAGTATTTTTTCGGTATCGGTCAATTGAAAAATGACGCACTATCTTTGACAAAAAGGCTCCTAAATATACGGGTCTTTCATTTGGCATTCTGCGCCATGCGGCAAGGTATGTATCACTGACACACTCCTGTGCATCCTCTCTGCAGCCGAGGACAGACATAGATATACCGTTTAAGATTTTACCGTATTTTTCATCGGTTTTTGCAATAGCATCTTCTTTTCTCTGCCAATACATTTCAACAATTACGCTGTCATCCATTTTCTTCTTCCTTTCGCCTTCATACTATAAGACGGATTTTTCGGTGATTGGTTGCACATTTTGCCAATTTTTTTAAAAAATCTCCGCAGACTCACAATCTGCGGAGATTTTTCATCTGTTCTTAATATAATTTCTCACATAGACGGTTATGCGGTACATCCCCCATACACAGTACGGTATCATAATGACCACATACGGAAGTACATACTGCGACTTCGCTTCAAACAAAAGATGATACAAAAATCCGCCGATAATTACCGTGGGAATCAGAATAAATTCATCATTCATCTTTTTCTTCTTTGCCTTATCATACAACATAAATACAGATGCAGTCATAAAACCAAAGTACAAAAACTGAACATTAATATCCATTACAGCCTTTGTAAACTCTTCACCGACACCGCAAACAAGCTTGGCAAAGCCGAATTTCGGGGCATACTGCCCTCTGACCTTGTTGTTCCAAATAGATGAAAATGTAGGTTCGTTCCATTGACTGTATGTTTTATCTCTGAAAAAGACATACGCTTTGTCGGGGTTTTCCTTAAAGTATCTTATACGTTCTTTTATTCTTTCTTTCGCTGTTTCACTTGCAAATTCGGCATCCTCGGGCCCGTCAAAGAGGGCTACCGTATCCCGTGAATCATACCAGCCGGGGGCAAATACAGAGTCGCCAAGCCCCATTGAAAGCCAGCACACCATGGGAATACCGTCACCGAAATCATTATCTGTGCGCAGTTCATACTGCATAACGGGTATATTTTTAGCACCGAAAATGATAACCGACATAAGACCTATACATAAAAAACGTTTTAAATATTCTCCCCTTAAAAAATGAAGAACAAGTATTATTATCATTGCTACGGCAAATATCAAATTGTTAAGCTTTATCCAGACCGCAACTGTAACAAGCACCGATGCAAGTACAAGATTTTTTATTTTACTGTCCTGCATATAAGCTATAAAATTATATACCGCCCATGTTGCAAAAGCAAAGCCGGGTACCGT
>JAZTXA010000083.1:0-3645 GCA_045636245.1 Eubacteriales bacterium
CAACAAAGTCTTTGCATCGGGACAGAGTCTGCAATTCGTCGCATACTGCGTTTTTGTATGCCGTGTACAGTGTTTTGTCTGCTACGGAATAAAAATCGCAGTACGGACATTTTGACTTGCAGAACGGGATGTGAAAATACAGACCGAGTGTATCCATTACTGATCGTCGAGCTTGAGAATGGCCATGAACGCCTCCTGCGGCACTTCGACCGTACCGAACGAGCGCATTCTCTTTTTACCCTCTTTCTGCTTTTCAAGCAGCTTTTTCTTTCTCGTTATGTCACCGCCGTAACACTTTGCAAGCACGTCCTTACGCATCGCCCTGACTGTTTCACGCGCGATAACCTTGCCGCCGATAGCCGCCTGAACGGGTACTTCAAAGAGCTGTCTTGGGATATTATCCTTCAGTTTTTCAACTATCTTTCTTGCCCTGCCGTATGCCTTGTCTGTGTGAACAATGAACGAAAGCGCATCGACAACATCACCGTTGAGCAGTACGTCAAGCTTTACAAGCTTACTCGGCTCATATCCGTCAAGCTCATAATCAAGCGAGGCATAGCCCTTGCTTCTACTCTTGAGCGCATCGAAAAAGTCATACACAATTTCGTTAAGCGGAAGTCTGTAATGAAGCTCAACACGTGTTGAGTCAAGATATTTCATATCGTAGAAAATGCCTCGTCTGTCCTGGCAAAGGTCCATAATTCCGCCAACATAGTCAACAGGGGTCATAATATTGCCTTTAACCATAGGTTCAAACGGTATATCTATTTCATCAGGCGACGGATAGTTAAGCGGGTTATCAATAAACACCGTTTCGCCCGTGCGCTTCTGAATTTTATAAATAACACTGGGGGCTGTTGTGATAAGGTCGAGATTAAACTCTCTTTCAAGTCTTTCCTGAATTATCTCCATGTGGAGCAAACCCAAAAATCCGCAACGGAAGCCGAAGCCGAGTGCGGCCGACGTCTCGGGCTCATACGTAAGCGATGCATCGTTGAGCTGTAATTTTTCAAGTGCTTCCTTTAAATCCTGATATTTTGCGCCGTCTGCGGGATATATGCCCGAATACACCATCGGCATACACTTTTTGAAGCCTTCAAGCGGTTCTGCCGTGGGATTTTCGGCAAGTGTAACCGTGTCACCCACACGTGTATCGGAAACATTTTTGATGCTTGCGGTGATGTATCCGACGTCGCCTGCACAGAGAATGTCTGTTTTGCAAAGTCCAAACGGCTCCATTGTGCCGATCTCAACAACATCAAATTCAGCACCCGTATTCATCATTCTGATGCGCTGTCCCGCTTTGAGCGAGCCTTCCATAACACGGATATAAACAACAACGCCTCTGTATGAGTCGTAATACGAGTCAAATATAAGGCATTTAAGCGGTGCATTTTCATCTCCAACGGGGCACGGGATAGCCTCCACTATTTTTTCAAGCACAGCAGGAATGTTTATTCCCGCCTTTGCTGAAATTGCAGGGGCATCATCTGCAGGGATACCTATGATATCCTCAATCTCTCCTCTTACACGTTCAACATTCGCCGCGGGCAGGTCGATTTTGTTGATAACGGGAACTATCTCAAGGTTGTTGTCTGACGCAAGATATGCGTTTGCAAGCGTCTGTGCCTCGATTCCCTGCGTGCTGTCAACGACAAGCAGCGCACCCTCGCAGGCATTGAGCGAGCGTGACACCTCATAATTGAAGTCAACGTGTCCGGGGGTGTCGATAAGGTTGAGTATATACGTTTCACCGTCAGGGGCTTTGTAATTGAGCTTAACGGCACGCGCCTTGATTGTTATTCCTCTTTCCTTTTCAATGTCCATATTATCAAGGAGCTGCTCTGTCATGTCACGGCTTGAAACAGTCTGCGTATGCTCCAGTATTCTGTCGGCAAGTGTTGATTTGCCGTGGTCAATATGCGCTATTATACAAAAATTTCTTATTTTCTTTTGTCTTTCTGATGCGTTCATCCAATATTACTCCTATTATAATGACACCATTATACTATACATTTTTATACAAATCAACAGCTTTTTTTATAATTTTAAAGAAAATATTGATAATTCGCTTAACTATACTTGACAGTAACACAAAAGTTTATTATAATAATAAATAATGAATAATTCGGAAAGGAATAACACATGAAAAAGTTTTTAGTTTTATTTCTTTGTGTGCTTATGATAGTTCCAATGTCTTTCTTTGGCTGTAATAACGAAGAAACGATTACTGATGCCGCAACTGTCGGTCCCGTATCAGGTGTTGCTGATGAAAGGCTTGAACTTGATGTGCCCGACATCGATTTCGGTGATGATTACACCTTCACGATAATCGGTAAAGGCGGAAGCGGCTGGAATGCTTCAGATATGCTTTGTCCGGAGGAAGATTCCGACGACGTGCTTGAGCACGCAAAATATGCCCGCTACAAAACCATTGAGGATATGTACGGCATAACCATTTCAACACAGCTGAAGGAAGATGTTTTTACTGTTGTAAAAAACAGTATTTCGTCAAACGACAAGAGCTTTGATATGGTGTACATGAATACATACAGCACTGCAAGCGCGGCAACAGATGATCTTCTTTACAATCTTTACAACATTGAAACACTCAAGCTTGATGCACCATGGTATGATCAGAACTATAACAACGGTATGTCTATAGGCTCAACGCTTTATTCCACTGTAAACCATATGCTTATAATTGACATGCACTGTACATGGATAATGACATACAATAAAGCTCTGCTTGTTAAATACGGGCTCGAAGATCCGTACAATATGGTAAAAAACAACACTTGGACATTTGACAATTTCATTCCCATGCTTAAAAACATCTCCACAGATAACGGCGACGGTATTTGGGATATCAACGATACATACGCTTTCGCCGCACACTCAGGCTCCGCAAGAAACTTCTTCTACGGTGCAGGTATGACGGTATGCGATAAGGACTCAGCCAATTATCCGGAGTTGGTTATTGACAACAACGAAAACATTGTAAAGTTGCAAGAAAAAATTGTCGACCTGCTTCATAACAACAACACAACCTTATTCCGCAGAGCAACGCAGGACCTTGATATATGCAAGGCTTTCTTCGAGGGCAGAATCCTGTTTCTTGCCGAAATTGCGGGTTATCTCGGATATTTCAGAGATATGGAGGACGATTACGGAATCGTTCCTTATCCCAAGTATTCATCTGAACAAAAAAGCTATTACACAACAAATGACCCATGCATAATGGTTATGTCACTTCCCGCATTCGATCACACAGATGAGGAGCTTCAGCGTATTGCGACTGTCACAGAAGCACTTTGCTGGGAATCGTATTACACAGTACGTCCTGCATACTATGAAGAAGTTCTCGGAGGCAAGAGTACAAGAGACGAGGGCTCATATGAAATGATCGACCTTTGCCGCAACTCCCGTATCTACGACTTCGGTCTTTTCAATCCCGACATAAGCTTACACAACGCATTTGAATCACTTATCGAAAACAGCAGCACAAATTATACCTCTACGGTAAAACGCCGTATAAAGGGTGCTACTGCAGAACTTCAAGAGATAATTGAGCGTTACGAGAAAGAATAAAGAAACCGTACCTGTTTAAAATTTATAAACTGTTTTCAAAACACTTGCACACCG
>JAZTXA010000084.1:0-3208 GCA_045636245.1 Eubacteriales bacterium
TTTAGATGAATGAGTCCCTCAAAATCGACACCGTATTTTCGTTTAAGTGATGATATTTTATTAAGTCTTGTTTCAATTCTGTCAAGTGCTTCATTCGGATCTTCTTCAATTCCCGAAAGCAGCGACCGTGCATTTAATGCAATATCCTCTAATTCATAGGCAAAATCGCGTAGCTTTTTGGCGCTTTCCGCAAATTTTTCGTCATTTGTAACCTGTGATATTGCCTCAAGACTGTCAGATGCCCTTTCGATAAGATCATACGCTGACATTCCGTTTGAGTTTTTATAAAGGGCTTTAGAAATAAGCTTTACATGTTTTGCAAGGTGTTCAATGTTTTTTATTTTTAAGCGAAGCTCTGTAAGCTCATCTTCCTCACCGGGTTTGAGCTTTAGGGAATCTATTTCCCTTATCCTTAATTTTAACAGGTCAATTCGCTCATTTTTTTCTTTTGATGCTTTATTCAAGGATTTGAATTTTATAAGTTCATTTTTATAATTTTCGTAGGAGCTTCTGTAATTTTCATATTCTGTAAAGCATTCGGCAAATGAATCGAGATATCCAAGATAATTTTTCACTTCAAGCAAACGGTATGATGAATTTTGACCGTGAAGCGTCAAAAGCTTATCCGAAATATCTTTAAGCAAATAGATCGGCACTGTTTTCCTGTTGATCTTCACGGATGTTTTGCCATCTGAATTGATTGTTCTTGTGATATAGACTTCGCCGTCACAAAGAGGTATACCATTCTCCCTGAGTATATTTTCTGTATATTCGGGAATATCACGGAAAAGCGCTGAAACAGCGGCATCCGTTTCTCCTGTTCTTATAATATCCTTTTGTACTTTTTCACCGCACAGCAAGTTAATGGAGTTTATAATTATTGATTTTCCCGCCCCTGTTTCACCGGTGAATACTGTAAAACCGCTGTTAAAATCAATATCGAGATTTTTGATAACAGCTATGTTTTCAATATGCAGATTGGCAAGCAAGCCGTCACCCCCAGACAAATTCAAGACTTAGATAATATACCATCCAAGATATTTATCACGTTATCAACATCAACGGCTTCTTTGACAGCTATAAATATTGTATCGTCTCCCGCAATAGTACCTACTACATGTGGCCATTGCATATGATCTATTGCTGCACAAGCCGCATTTGCCATGCCTGAAATAGTTTTTACTACAACAACAGAGCATGCTTTTTCGTAGCTGACCACGGTTTCTCTCAGAATAAAACCGTATTTTCCCATTGATCTGTCATCATCGCTCTGCGAAAGCGTATATTTGTACACGCCGTTTTCATCGGCTGATTTTGCAAGCTTAAGCTCTCTTATATCACGCGAAACTGTTGCTTGAGTTACTTCAAAGCCTGAAATGCGGAGAAGCTCCGATAAATCATCCTGTGTTTCTATATCCTGGCTTGAAATAAGCTCCAAAATCTTCATGTGCCGTCTTTTTTTTACGATATTTCCCTGTTCCATTTAAATTTCCATACCTTTATTTAGTTTTTTAAACAGTGCAAGATATTCAATATTACCGTCTCCGCCTTTTATAGGAGAGATAATACGGTCTATAAATTCAAAGTCATGAAGTGATGCCGACGTAATAACCTTTTCGATGGCATATAGACGGGCTTTTTCGTCCTTTACGATACCGCCCTTTGAAATGTTTTGCTTACCTGCCTCAAATTGCGGTTTAATAAGCGAGATGTAATACCCGCCATCTTTCAGTATTTTCCCCACAGATTCATGTATAAGCGTTTGAGAAATAAAAGATACATCCATAACACATATATCACACAGTTCGGGTAGGTCAGATTCATTAAGATACCGTGCATTGACATTTTCCATGCTTATAACACGTGTATCGTTTTTAAATTTATCGGAAAGCTGAGCGCTTCCAGAATCAACCGCATATACCTTGGAAGCACCGCGTTGAAGCAAACAGTCTGTAAAGCCTCCTGTTGATGCACCTATATCTGCACAAACGCAGTTTTCAACGCTTATTTTGAAACTATCAAGCGCCGCTTCGAGCTTATCACCGCCTCGGCTGACATATTTGAATGGATTTACAACATCAAGTGATATCCCTTCCGAGACTTCATAGGCAGGTTTATCAATTACCGCCCCGTTACACTTTATACAGTTTTGTTTAATAAGCTTCCGTGCTTCTTCTCTGCTTTTACAGTAACCGTTTTTGAACAGATATACATCAATTCTCATTAAGATTCCCTGGATAAAAGAAAGTCGGCAAGTGCTGTAAGATGCTCTGAATTTTCATACAACATAACAGCTTTCTTTGCATCTTCTGTCAACTGTTTTGCAATTTTTCTTGCTTCGTCCAATGTGTACACTGTTGCAAATGTTGTCTTTCCGTTATCTGTGTCACTTCCTATCGGTTTTCCAAGGAGCTTTTCATCTCCGCAAACATCAAGTATATCATCTGTTATCTGGAAAGAAACGCCTATGCCGTCTGCATATTTTTCGGCATTTTCGTAAAGTGTTTTATCGACATTAACAGTGTTTTCTGCCGCATACAAACCGAAAACACACGCACATTTTATAAGACATCCCGTTTTTAAGCGGTTCATTTTATACAGCTTTTCGACTGTCAATGGCGTCTTTTCCCCAAGCATATCCATGACCTGACCGCCTATCATGCCGTGTATTCCCGCGTTATACGAAAGTTCTTTTATAGCTTTGACCTTAATACTGTCGGAAAGTGAAGAAGACGCTATAAGCTCAAACGCGTATGTCAAAAGCGCATCGCCTGCAAGTGTTGCAACATCCTCGCCGAATACTTTATGATTTGTGGGTTTTCCGCGTCTCAGATCATCATCATCCATACAAGGCAAATCATCGTGGATAAGTGAGTATGTATGTATCAACTCAAGAGCTGTAGCAAGTAAAAGCGCATCCTCATCACAGCCGCCGCACATACGGCAAAATTCAAGTGTCAGTGTCGGACGGATACGCTTTCCGCCGCTTTCCGCACTATAGCGCACCGCATCAAAGATAACAGCAAAATCGTCATCTTTATCAGGTAAAGAGTTTGCAATATAATTATCGGCAAGCTTTGCGTTTTCTTTAATCAATTCTTTAATATTCATATCTCGCTTATAACCTTTACCTTTTGTTCTGCTTCATCAAGCATTTTGTTTGAGTATTTTATAAGGCTTATCCCTTCTTCAAAAAGGGCAAGCGCTT
>JAZTXA010000085.1:0-2755 GCA_045636245.1 Eubacteriales bacterium
CCCCGAACTGCTTTTCGGTACACAGTATATCCGCGAAACCCTGATGGGCATTGATTTTTCCGTTGCACCTGCTGCTTTTTTCCAGGTCAACACGCTGATGGCGGAAAAACTTTATGAGACGGCGGCAGAGTATATCCGAGACGCCGCACCTGCCTCCGTGCTGGATCTCTACTGCGGCATCGGCAGCATCGGATTGTGCACCACGTCGCCGGAAACACGGCTCATCGGCGTCGAAATCGTTCCGGCCGCGGTGGAATGTGCAAAAGAGAATGCCGCCGCCTGCGGAAGATGCGCGGAATTTATTGCCGCAGATGCCTTTGCCGCCGCAGCCGAGCTTGCCCGCCGCGGAGAGAGACCGGAGCTTGTCATCCTGGACCCGCCCCGCAAAGGGCTCTCCGAGGAGCTGTGCGGCCTTCTCTGCGAAATGAAGGCTCCCCACCTGGTCTATATCTCCTGTGACCCCGCCACCCTCGCCCGCGATATCGCACGCCTGCAGGAGGTCTATACGCCGCAGAAATATTCCGTTGTTGACCTCTTCCCGGGAACGGATCACGTCGAAACGGTTGTTTGTTTGAGTAGGGAAAAAGCCGACGACTATATTCGTATTTCAGTTCATACGGAGGATTTGAAAGCAAAGGCGAACTAACCTGTAAACTGGAATATGTTGAGATAATCTGTAGAAAGGAAATGTGAATATGGTTCAAATAGAATTCTATGATGACGGCAGAGTTATTAAGGGCATTTTGCTAGGTAAATATCAACGGCCACACGACGAAGTCTATTCATATGAGAAAAAGTTTTTGTGGAAAACAAAAACGATATATGCGCACCGAACACTAAACACTCCTTTATACATTGTTTTTATCCCTTGGAAACATCAATTAAAAGAACTCCGCGAAGTTGACGAAAAGTATATTATTAATCCTCAATCTTTTAACGCGGATGAAACTTGGATAACAAAAGATAAATTCATTAGTGAAACATATGATGGCTATATTTATCCTTCAAGTCTTGAGGTAAAAGATTTTGTTGGCTATAAGTTCATATATGATAACAACAGTTTTATTGCAAATTTGTGTTTGCATGAATTTGAGGATTGCCTAACAATTCTATATAAAAACATGCCTGAGGTTTTAGATATTGAATTAGGCAATATAGAAGAATGATAAATATCAATATAGCAAAATGCTTTGGTAGACTCCCTACCTAAAGGGACAACAGTCGAGAGTGTCGTTTGTCTGACACGAAAATAAGCGATTTCGACCCTAAGACGTGCATTTTTGAAGGACTTTTTAGTAAAACACGTGTTTGAATCAAAGAATGTCCCAATTTTGCGTTGGGACAAATGTTGCTTTTGAGCAAGACTCGAAAATGCATTTTACAGCAGTACGGTATAACATATCGAAAGGAGATTATCCAAAGTGACTTATGGAATTATAAAAAACAAAGACGGTTCGACCTATGTGTCACCGATCTTTGCTTTGAAATATGTTGGGTTGAAGTCAGAAGCGATTATCTTTGATGAAACATTTTCAAAAATCAAAAGAATAAAATTACATGACACGGGATTTGGTGGAATTGGCAGAAATGTATTTGTGATTGAAAACGATTTCGATACAAGCAAAGGCGATTGGGCTGGCTTTGATTGGGTAATCAATGATAAAGCACTTTTTAAGGCACTTCGTTCAAAAAAAGGAGCAGATATAGAGTTGTTCCCTTTATTCAAAAATCATTGCAAAGAAATCCAGTTGCCAGACTTTTTTGAAATAAAAGACGATAAAGATATCGCGGCTCTTGAAGGCGTTTCATTTGGTTTTCACGATTCTCTTATAAGTGAGTATGTGGAGAACGGAAATAGTATCGTAGTACGTTTCGATACCACTTGGGGTTGCTACATTACCGCGACTTTTGAAGACGTTATAGAAGCTGACTTCAAGGAAAAAGTTGGTCAGATATTAGATTCCGAAATCAAGAAAACGGATGAGGGATTCTCATTCACTGTACTGGATGGCTTTGCAGGTTGGATTGACGGCTGTGATTACGACTCGGAAATGGGAGAGCCATATATTAAGTGTAAAAAGATTTTTTGGCAAATTGAAATTGCTTAAAATATACCTTTTGGTCTTATGACCCACATTGAAACCACCGTTCGTTTAAAACGAAAAGACGTTTGATACGAAACATCACGAATCGAGGTAAACAAATCATGAAAGAAAAATTTCTCCTGAAGGCTGATCATAATCTTCCTCCTCTGCTGCATACAGAGATCCGCCCTGACGTTTCCCGTCAGGTAATGAAGCGCGGCGACCGACTTGTCATTGACCTTGGCAATCATTACGTCGGATATTTCTCCTTTAAGCTGTGGTGGGATGACGTTTATCTCGATGCACCCGTGCGCATTACCTTCCGTTTCCTTGAGACCGAGCAGGAGCTTGCCGACAACTTCAACGAATACTCCGGTACTCTCTGCCGTTCCTGGCTGCAGGATGAGACTGTCAACGTTCTCGGTCCGGGCGAGGTTCGTCTGGCCCGCCGCTATGCCGCCCGCTTTGTGGAGCTGACGGTCGACGAAACCCCGAGAAATGCCGTGCTGTCCGACTTCTGCTTCACGGCAGAGACCAGCGCCGATCCGGCATCCTTGATCCCCTGCGAGATCGGCGATGCCCGTGTGGCGGAGATCGACCGTGTATCTGTAAACACCCTCAAGAACTGCATGCAGCGCGTCTTTGAGGACGGCCCCAAGCGTGACCGCCGT
>JAZTXA010000086.1:0-6543 GCA_045636245.1 Eubacteriales bacterium
CCTGTATACTTGTATGCAGATCAGATGTTGTTGAAGTGCTTAAATGCGGAATCACATTGATGCCGTAGTTTTCCTTCATTATCTGTACTCGCTGATATACGGCGCTTTTAACACCGTCGTCCGAATCTTCTTCAAGGAAAAAATCCTCATTATTCGCCCACAGCGAACCGGCACCTCCCTCGCAAAGAACCACGAAATCTTTGTTTTCGTAAGATTCTTCCGGTAGTTCAATAGTATAATTTTTATCCTCTGAGGTTTCATCGGCTTGCACAGTGTGAGAAGACACATCTGTATTTTGTATATCATCGGTGCAAGATGTTACAAAAGGAAGCACCGTAAGGCATGCCAATATGAAGGATAAAAGTTTTTTGTGTTTCAAATTAATCCCGCCTTTCCCACGTGTTTACAATTTATTATAAAAGATTTTTTTCTTTTTGTCAAGGCTTGTACAGATAATTTGTAATTCATAATCATTCAGAGCACTTACGGTTAGTTATGAAATTTATTTTGCAGTAAACTTGCAAAATAAAAATACATCAAACAGATGTAGGAAAGGAGAAATAATGTTAACTTCTCACAAAAATGTGTTAAATTCGCATGTTTTTGTGCTGTTTGGGTGTGTCAAATAACATTTTTGTTAAAATTATTGTGTTTTCTATTGACAAAATCAAACCCATTTGCTATACTTATTTCAATACAGTTGCAAAAAACTGTAAATACTTAAATGATGACTTAAACCGATCAGCGGTTAAAGGAGGAATTACTTTATGGATTTGTCATTCTTGGCACCGATAGGTGCGGTCATCGCCTTGCTTTTCGCTTTTTACAATGCGATGAAGGTGAAAAAGGCTGATGAAGGCAGTGAAAAGGTAAGAGAACTTTCAAAATCAATAAGCCAGGGCGCAAATGCGTATCTGAAAAGACAGTACAAAACCGTCATAATTTTCTTCGCTTTTGCTTTCGTTGCATTCCTTGCGCTTTCGTTTATCAAACCTGAAGGAAATACACTTATTTCAAAGTTTACACCCTTTGCGTTCCTTACGGGAGGTACATTCTCGGCTTTGTCGGGATATCTCGGTATGAAGATCGCCACAATGGGTAACGGCAGAACAACGACTGCGGCGCAGAATAGCCTTAATAAGGGCTTGCGTGTTGCATTTTCTGCAGGCTCTGTTATGGGATTTGTTGTTGTAGGTCTCGGACTTCTCGATATTTCCATTTGGTATCTTTTGCTCAGATTTGTTTTTGACCTGACAACAGTAGAGATCGGTGCAAACATGGTAACATTCGGTATCGGTGCATCGACAATGGCAATTTTCGCACGTGTAGGCGGCGGTATCTTCACAAAGGCTGCTGACGTAGGTGCTGACCTTGTAGGTAAGGTTGAAGCGGGCATCCCCGAAGACGATGCAAGAAACCCCGCAACTATTGCCGATAACGTAGGCGATAACGTAGGTGACGTTGCAGGTATGGGTGCTGACCTTTACGAATCGTATGTAGGTTCTATCGTTTCCGCACTTTCTCTTGCGGTTGCCGCAGGCTTCACATCGTTTGACAAAATGGTGCTTCCTTTGCTTCTTGCCGTTCTCGGCGTTGTTTGTTCCGTTATCGGTACATTCTTTGTTCGCTGCGGTGAGAGCACAGACCAAAAGGTACTTCTTTCCGCATTGAGACGCGGTACATATATAAGTGCTATTGCATTTGCAGCAGGTGCGTTCCCCCTTATCTGGTTCATACTCGGTAAGGAATATATCGGCATATACGGTGCGGTTGTTTCGGGTCTGCTTGCAGGTGTTCTTATAGGTTATTTTACAGAATATTTCACATCTGACACATATAAGCCCACACAGAAGCTGGCGGCAACTTCTGAAACAGGATCCGCTACGATAATCATCGGCGGCTTCTCCCTTGGTCTTAAGAGCTGTGTTGCTCCTATCGTTATAGTTGCAATTTCGGTTTTGACATCATTCGTTGTTTCCGGCGGTAACCTCGGCGATGGTATGAACATGGGCTTGTTCGGTATTGCTATCTCCGCTGTCGGTATGCTTTCAACGCTCGGTATCACACTTGCAACAGATGCTTACGGCCCTATTGCAGACAACGCAGGCGGTATTGCACAGATGGCAGGTCTTGACGAAGTGGTAAGAGAAAGAACAGACGCACTTGACTCTCTCGGTAACACAACAGCCGCAACAGGTAAGGGCTTTGCAATAGGCTCTGCGGCACTCACGGCACTTTCTTTGATCGTTGCTTTTAAACAGCAGGTAGAGGCTATGGGTGTTGAACTTATGACAGAGATCATAAATCCCGTTGTCATGATCGGTGTGTTTATAGGCGCTATGCTCCCGTTTGTATTTGCAGCTTTGACAATGGAAGCTGTCGGTAACGCTGCGCAGAGTATCGTTGTTGAAGTAAGACGTCAGTTCAGAGAGATCAAAGGCATTATGGAAGGAAGCGCTAAGCCCGACTATAGAAAATGTGTTGATCTTTGTACGAAATCTTCCTTGCATTACATGATAGCTCCTTCGGTTCTTGCTGTTTTGACACCTATTGTGGTTGGTATCATTCTCGGTCCTTCAGGTATTGCAGGTATGCTTTGCGGCGCTGTTGTTTCCGGTTTCTTGCTCGCGATTCTTATGTCCAATGCGGGCGGCGCATGGGATAACGCGAAGAAGTATATCGAAGGCGGTAACCACGGCGGTAAGGGAAGCGATAACCACAAGGCGGCAGTCGTTGGTGACACTGTCGGCGACCCCTTCAAGGATACAAGCGGTCCTTCGATAAATATTCTTATCAAGCTTCTTTCAATCGTTTCCATCGTATTTGCATATATAATTGCGAATTACAACATTGTTGATTTCTTTATAAAGTAAGCTCATTAAAGGCGGACACGTTATGTCCGCCTTTTGAATTTTTCTCTGCATGTTGATTTTGTCAAAATTATGTGGTACAATCAAGGTAACTTTATTCGAAAGGTAATTTTGTGATGAAAAAGATATTTATTTGTATGCTTGCTTGCGCACTTCTTTTGTGTTCCTGCGAGATTGGAGAAAAGAGCAGCGGAAGTGAGGAAAACACAGATTTAATTACGGAGGAAGAAATGACAACACCCGAAACAGAAGAACAGGAAGAAGAAAAACTGTACTATGTTCGCCGCTATGCGGAGCCGAAGGAAGAAGAACTCAGACTTGAAATATTTGAATATAAAGATCTTGAAGCGGCACGTTTATATGTTGACGATCCGTATAATGCCGCCCTCGGATACGCTGTTTATGACGAAAACGGCAATTTTGTATACGGCAAATACAGCGAATATGTAACAAAGCTTCTCGGTGAAGCAAAGCATGTTGCGGATTTTATAAAAACAGAGCAGTATATTTACGGTGATGCAAAAACAAATCCCGGTGTTATGTACGAAAGATTTTTAAACGGAAGTCAGCTTCGTGAAAGAGTTGTTTCCTGTGACCGTTTTGTCGGTTGGACACTTTACAATCTCGGTTACAAGGATCAGCCCGAACAGTCGGGACTTTTTGTGTGGAATAACGGAAGCGTGCATGATATGAATACATACCTTGAAAGCAAGGGATTTGAGAAGATTGAAAGTGCAAGACAGCTTCAGGCAGGTGATATCGTATTTGTAAATCCCGCAAAATCATCATCCGGAAAAACATATCCCGCGCATGTTTTTTTGTGCGCAGGTAAAGCTGACGGTGGTAAATTCTACCGCTACGATGCAGGAAGCCGGAATAGAATAAGATGTGAAAACGTTCAGGGATTTGGCGCAGATTATTCAGCGTACAATACAAGCGGACAGCCGTTTAATGAAACTATTACAAGCTTCATGCACGCATACAGATACGTTGAAAATGTTTCTGAACTTCCGTCATCATAAAGGAGAATAACATTGAAAAAAATATTAAAATCACTCTCATTATTTCTTGCCTTGCTTACGTTTGTATCGTGCACGGCGGAAAACAGCGGAAATAATACCGGTACAGATTCCGTAACATCCGAAGCAATAGAAGAAAACATTCCCGAAAAGGAAGGTACAGCGTGGTTTACAACTCCCGCAATACCCGCCGACATTGGAAAGACGGTGAAGCTTTCGGCATATGATGTGCAGTTTTCATTTGGTGTAACCACATCGCGCGAGAAAGTGAAGTGGTCATCGGATGAAATACAGATAGATGAAAATGGCTGTGTCACACCGAGCGAATCAGGTGTATACACACTCACGGCGGAGTATGGCACAAAGTGTAAAAATATTTATCTCATAGTAAGAGCCGAGGAATCAGAAGAATACGTGCTGTATTCAAACGATTTTGAAAATGCCAAAAAAGAAGATTTCAATCTTATACAGACAACAAACGGAACATTTGAAATAAAAGATGGAAAAATGGTACTGTCTGCAGCGAGGTCGGGCTCCGATTATGTGAGAGTTCTGCTTCCCGATTTTATCGGTGAATTTGGAGATTATAAGATAAAAGCGAATGCGGCTGTGACAAAAAAGGCTGATGAAAAAAGATGGATGTCTGTTATGTACAGGGTACAGAATGACGACTCACCGTATTACCAGCTTTGCGTAAGGGCGAATGCGTCGCTTGATGACGGAGTTGAGCTTGCGCACAGAAATGCAAGTTCTGAATGGCTTTATCACGGAAAGGGTGCTTTTACAGAGGCGCTTTCTCCTGATAAAATGTATGAATTTACCGCCGATATACACGGTTATTTCGGTGCGGCTTATATTAACGGCGAGAAGATAGTGGAAACACTTGACGGGCTTTCCGATTATCCCATGGGTAAGGTCGGTTTTCAGGTATGCGGTGCAACAGCTGAAATAGAGGACGTCAAGATAACCGTTGATTTTTACGAGCCCGAGGAATTTGTACTTGAAAAGGATTTCTCACAAATAAGAGATATCGACACACATATTGCGCTTTATTCATCAATTGTAACGGAAGTTACTACGAGGGAAGAATTAGACGGAATACTTGAAAATTCACCGACAAATGCGATACTTTCCGTAGATATTATTGAAGATGAACTTGCGGTCGTTAATAAAAACGGTGAAAAGATTGCAAGCATTGAAGAAGCAATAGCGCTTTTGGACGGTAAAATTATTCCCGTTTTCAGACCTTTGGATATTGATTCGGCGAAAAATGCGGCAGAATATCTGAAAAAAAACAAATATAAAGATATTATGGTCATAGGCAGCGAGTCTGTTATAAGCGAGTTCAAAAAAATATATGAGCTTGCAAAAAGCATACTTGATCTGACAAGTGAGGATATTTCAATGCTTTCGCTTTCCGATATAAGGGAAATGACAAATAAAAGTAAAAGCAGGATATGCTTGCTTCCGACATCCTTGGCAACATCGGAGAACACGTCGTATTTGAATGCCCTTGCAATGACTGTCTGGTATAAAGCCGAAAAGGATGATAAGGTTGAGCTTTATACTTTGATAACATCTGGCGCAAACGGAATAGTTACAAAAGAAAGAAAGCTTCTTGAGGAGTGTTTGACAAGCCCTGTATTTTTGCGTAATTCCCACGTCCGCCCCGTTTTGGTCATCGGACACAGGGGAATACCCGAGCTTGCACCGGAAAATACGATCTACGGCTCACTTATGGCGTCGGACTTCGGTGCGTCCATAATTGAAAACGATATATATTTAACAAGAGATAATGTAATAGTCGTTATGCACGACGGTGCAATTGACAGAACTACAAACGGTGTCGGTGCTATTGAATCAATGACGTATGAACAGCTTTCACAGTATTCCGTCGATTATTTCGGCGGAGTTTCCCCGCAGCCGATACCGACACTTGAAGATTATTTCAAAACATTTAAGGGTAAAAATGTCAATCTGTTTATCGAGATAAAGAGCACTAGAACAAGTATCGTGCGTGAGCTTCGCAAGCTTATTGACGAATATGATATATATGACCAATGCTGTGTGATATCCTTCCATACACAGCAGATAGATCAGGTGAGAAAAAGCATTCCGGAACTTTCGTGCGGATATCTTGTCGATGCTATGGCAAGCTTTTCAAATATCATGAACACGGTATCAGAGCATGACTGTACATTCAATCCGGGCTATTCGGGCTTGAATGCCGATATTTTACAGCAGTGCTCACACCGAGGTGTTTCAATATGGCCTTGGACTGTAAATGATGAAAGAGCATTTGCAAACCTCTATCTTGCAGGCACTTGGGGAATCACAACAAACAGGGCGGATTTTGTAAAGGACTATATCAAGTTCTTAAAACCCGAGGATTCTTATTCCTTAACTGCGGGTGAAGAATTGAAAGCTGAAATAAAAGCACTTACTTATTCAGGTGAGGAAATTGTGTCGGATGCCCAAATGGTCGTTATCGACGGAAACAGCACCGTAAAATACAAAGATGGTGTACTGACAGCAAGCGAGTCCGGAGATGCGGTGGTTATTTTTAGAGCAAAATATCAGATCAAGGGAAGCGACAAGATTGTAAGTGTTTACTCACAGCCTGTTACGGTGTCTGTTAACTAAATGTTGTTAGG
>JAZTXA010000087.1:0-3353 GCA_045636245.1 Eubacteriales bacterium
ACCACCTTTGATAAGAAGAATTACTATTATCCCGATCTGCCCGGCTCCTACCAGACCACGCAGCTTTTTGCCCCCGTGGCGGTCAACGGTGTGATGACCATTGAGACCTCCAAGGGCAAAAAGGATATCCGCATCAAGCAGATCCATATGGAGGAGGATGCCGGTAAGCTCGTCCACGATATCCTGCCGGATACCACGCATGTCGACTTCAACCGCACGAGCGTGCCGCTTATTGAGATAGTAAGCCAGCCCGACCTTTCCTGTGCGGAAGAGGTTGAAGCATATCTTGAAAGACTTAAGACTCTTCTCCGTTACGCAAGAGTTGCAGAGTGTGAAATGGCGCACGGTACAATGCGCTGTGATGTGAACCTGTCTGTCCGTCCCGAAGGAAGCGATAAACTCGGTGTACGTACGGAAATGAAGAACATGAACTCAATTGAAGCTATCAAGAGAGCTATTGAGTATGAAACGGCACGTCACATCGATGCACTTGAAAATAACACAGAGGTGCTTGTTCAGGAAACAAGACGCTGGGACGATATCAAGGGCAAGAGCTTTGCCATGAGAACAAAAGAAACAGCAGGTGATTACCGTTATTTCCCCGATCCCAACGTAATGCCCGTTGTTATAGATGATGCTTGGTTTGATGAAATTCACGCATCGCTTCCCGAATTTCCCGAGGTAAAGCGTGCACGCTATATGGATGAATACGGTCTGGGTGAATACGATACTGAGCAGATAACAAAGAGTATTGCACTTTGCGAATGCTTTGAAGAAGCCGCAAAGGTTTGCGGTGATGCCAAAAATGCCGCAAACTGGATAATTTCAGAGGTTATGAGCATTCTCAATATCCGCCAAATGACGTATGATATGCTTACTGTAAGCGGAAAAGCACTCGGTGATCTTATAGTGCTTGTGTCCGGCGGAAAGGTCGGACGTGCAAACGCCAAGAAGATACTTGCCGCTATGTTTGACGATGCAAGCATTAACCCCGAAGAGTATGCAAACGCAAACGGATTTATCATTTCAAACGATACGGGATTGATCGATAAAGTCGTTAAGACTGTCGTTGAATCTGATCCCAAGTCTGTTGCTGACTATAAGGGCGGTAAAGAAAAAGCGCTTATGGCCCTGTTCGGCAGATGTATGAAAGAGCTTAAAGGAAACTGCGACCCGCAGGTGCTCAGAAAAATACTGATCGATTACATTGATAAAATATAAATTTTAAATTGAATGTGGCGGCTCATTTTTCGGAAATTGTTCCCGCTTATGAGCCGCCCATTGTAATTTTTCAAATAAATTCTCTGTATGGACGTGCAAGCGAACTGCTTGCACGTCCATTTTCCATAAATTTATCCATGTTCAGGCAGAGTATATAAAAAATCAAGCAATCACATGCGGGAGTGTATTTGTAATTAAGAACGGAAAAGTGAGTAACCGATGTGATATGAATCACTTTGCAAAAGCGCAAATGTGTCTTCGGATAAAGTTTTTCCGCATTATCTCAGATATTTGTTTGCATGAACATTTTACTTTTGTGAGTATGATATCGTAAGATTTTCAAATCTTCTCTGACACAGTTCTATTTTTTTTTATTTTTTTTAAAAAATACACTCATTTCACTTGAAAAAACTGATCAATTGTGATACAATGGTAAGGAGAGAAATTATTTATTTAAATATAAAACATTCACTATTTGGAATTTACCGTCTTTTAATACTACATAATCATCATTGTGTTGCTTTAAACGGATAAAATATTTCAATGGTGTCAATGCGGCTTTGTTTAAATACAGGGAGTAAAGAATAAATGGAAAAACAGGAAAAAAATATCGAGGAATATTATACGATTGATATAATTCATATTGCAAAAACTTTATGGAAGCGTGCGTGGCTTATTGCCTTGTGCGGATTGTGGGCGGCAGTGATAGGCTTTGTGATATCAGCATTTGTAATAACTCCCACATACTCATCTAATATAAAGCTTTATGTGAATAACAGCTCGTTTTCGCTGGGAAATACGAATTTCAGTATAAGCGCATCGGAGCTTACGGCAGCACAAAGCCTTGTAAGAACATACGGCGACATTCTTGACAGCCGCAGTACGTATGAACGTGTTATTGAAAAGGCAGATGTTGATTATACATGGAAAGAGCTTTCAGAAATGATTAAATACGCTCCTTCAAATGACACTGAAATTATGAGGGTGACCGTTACGTGTGAGAATCCGTATGAGGCGAGTAAGATTGCCAATACGATCGCCGAGGTTTTACCTGTGCGCATTTCAGAAATTATTGACGGTGCTTCAATGGAAGTTGTTGATTCTGCTGTTCCGGAGCTTGAAAAGGTTGCACCGAATATTACACGGTATACAGCTCTCGGTCTTATACTCGGTATGTTCCTTTCTGTAATTGCGGTGGCTATATCAGCCTTATTGGACGGTGCTGTTCATGACGAGGAGTATGTGCTCAGAACTTATGATTATCCGATACTCGGTAAGGTGCCGGATCTTTTGAATACAGGTAATAAATCTTACGGATATTACTCTGTAAAACAATCAGGGAAAGGAAGGTCGTAAGAATGGGACTGTTTGGTAAGAAAAGCAAACGTAAGAAGTTTATATTCGGCAACGATGTCGATAAAAAAACTCTTCACAGAAATTTGGAATTTACTGCAACGGAGCAGTATAAGCTGATTCGTGCCAATCTCGATTTTACACTTCCTCCCAATGAAAAGTGCCCTGTTATCGGTGTCACAAGCTCAATGAGAGGCGAGGGGAAGAGCACGACGGCGGTCAATTTGTCATATGTGTTTGCTGAAAAGGGCAGTAAAGTTCTTCTTATTGACGGCGACTTGAGAATTCCGTCAATTGCAAAAAAGCTTGATATTGAAAGTACGCCGGGGCTTGCCGATCTGCTTAGAGGAAATGGAACAAAGATATTTGAAATTCAGTCACATTTACTTGATAATTGGTCTGTTATAACCTCGGGAGATATTCCGCCTAACCCTTCAGAGCTTCTCGGTTCGGACAGGATGGAGAATATTCTCAGTCAGTTGAGAGAAATGTTTGATTACATCATCATTGACCTTCCGCCTGTCAACATCGTATCAGATGCCGTTTCAATATCAAGACTTATTACAGGTATGATCGTGGTGATTCGTGAAGAATATACAGAGAAAAAGGAATTGGAACGCTGTTTCAGACAGTTGAAAATGTCAAATGTAAATATTCTCGGATGCATTATGAATGATGCAAAATCAGGAAGTACTCGGTATGGCAGATACAAAAGGTATAAGCATTATAAATATTATTATCAAAGTAAACCCAAGAGGGACAAGGAAAAGTGATCGACT
>JAZTXA010000088.1:0-7215 GCA_045636245.1 Eubacteriales bacterium
TTACTGCCGCGGTTTACAGGTTTATTTACCACACGTCCATTGAAATACATTGTTGAAGAACCTCCGCCGTCGAGATTATACGCAAGTGTACATCCACGGTCTTTCATAACTTCGGCAAGCTGAACCAAGGAAAGCCCGCGGCTTTCTTTTGTTCGTCCGTCTGAAACTACAAAAACGTAATGAAGGTTATCTACAACACCGACAGCAGTCCTTGGATTGCTTGCCATTGCCACACCGACCTCGTCGCCCTCATTTACGGTTATATTTGAGTTATTTACAAGCACGGGACCGAAGGTAAACAGCTGATATACGCCTGAATTTAACAGTTCTTTTGCTGATATTTCACGTTCATTATAGATCTGGAACGATCCGTCATACATATAGCAAAGGTCGCCGTAGGCGCAGTCATTTCTGATACTTTCGCGGTACAGCGTACCGTTTTTGATAACATATCCTTTTTTGTCAGCGCCGTAATAATCACCGTTTATCGCTAAAATCGCACCGTTGTTGCTTGCAATTTTAGATGTTTTTTCTGCAATATTCGTACCAAATTTGTTTTTTGCAAGTGCGGTTTTGAAGTATTCAGCCGATGAAATGTACACATCTGCAATGTAAACCTGTGTGTCGTGAATACGTACAGTTTCAAGTGTTATTTGTATATTTTCATCTCTGTATTCCGTATCTGATATTATCGGTATATGGGGTACAGGTTCTCCAGTTTGGGTATCTGTTGTGTTATCTGTATTCGTGATGTATTCCGAGTCTTTTTCGGATATATCTGATTCTGTATCTTCGGTGGCACCGTCGGTTACAGCTTCAAATACTGTTGTATCTTCAATTGGCGATTCTGTTACCTGACCGAAAGCAAACGTAAGATCGGCACTTACAACACCGCCGTCTACAGCTTGCTTTATTTCATTTGGTATAACAAATGCATCAAGCAAAATTGCCGATGAAAGTATAATTAAAAACGCAGAATAAAAAACAGAAAACGCAAACGGCTTTTTAAAAATTTTCATAGTACACCTTTTCAAATTTATAACTGTATAATACACCATATGAATGTTTGCTGTGTGAAATAAATGTGAAAGTTTGCTGTGAAAAAAGAAAATAAATAAAGCACAGCCCGAAGACTGTGCTTTATGATCAGGATAACTGCAATACCATATCACGAAGCTTTATCAAGTCATTCGTGTCGATATCACCGTCACCGTCAATATCAGCGGCATCTTTTATAATAGCTGTCAGAGAATCGCTTATGTAAAGACGCACACGCACTATATCTTTACCGTTTATTCTGCCGTCGCCGTTGGCATCACCCAAAATAAAGTCGGCATACATAACTTCACAGCGGATTCCGTATTCCGAGCAATGTTTCTGTATTTCCGTAGCAATATAGCATTTTATCACAATTTTATCACATTCGGAAAAAGCGTATTCATTCACCGTTGTTACATTATCCGTTACTGTGACAGCCTCAATCCTGTCACAATCGTAAAATGCAAGTGCGTTTACCGTTTTGACATTTGAAAGATTAACACCTACCAGAAGATCGCAGTTTATAAATGCACCGCGCCCTACAGTTTCGGTTGCTGAATTTATTGTTAATGTTCCCGTTTTTCCCTCGGGGCAGATATATACCGTTTTCTTTGAACTGTCGTAAAGAACACCGTTTTCTGCTGAAAAATTACTGTTGCCCGAAGTAACAGAAATCGAAGTAAGCGAGGAACATTCCAAAAACGCATATCTGTGAATTGAACGCACTTTTGTCGGAATCGTGATGTTTTTAAGTCCTGTTCCCGAAAAAGCACGAAGTCCGATAGATTCAAGTGATGTGGGTAACGTGATTCTTGTCAAAGACGAGCATCCCAAAAATGCAAATTCACCGATATTTTTTACGTCATCAAGCGAAACACTTGAAAGGGAAGTACATTCCGAAAAAGCCGCTTTGCCTATGTACTTAACCGATTCGCCGAGTGTCACAGATGTAAGTGAAGATGACGCGAAAGCGTGATTGCCTATTCTTTCAATGCAGTATACCGTAGATACAGATTTTATTCTTGTGTTGTTTTCAAATGCACCGTCACCAACCTCTGTGATCTTATATCCCAAATAAAACAAAGGTAACGTGACGTTTGTGCTTGTACCCGTGTAACCTTCAATCGTTGCCGCGTTGTTTTTGACCGTTATTATAAAATCGGAAGTGTTAGTTACCGCAACAAAATCAGCACCTGCCGATTTTGCAAATGTTTCGGCAGTTGAACCCGCAACGCCGACAAGTGTAAAAGGCGTGCTTGAAGTGAAGGTTCTTGACTGTATTGAAGTTACGGACGGAGGAATATACAGATATTTCAGTCTTTCCGCGTTAGCGAAAGCACCGGAGAATATGTGTGTAACAGGCAAACCGTCGTGATTTTCGGGAATTGCGATCGCATATTCCGAAGTTATACAGCCGGAAACACCGTAGCCGTTTCCGTATTTCGTGAAAGTAAATGCCGAATCTGTGTATTCGGGAAGCTCTTTATTTGCTTCGCGTTCCTGCTCATACTGTATAGCGGCATCTTCCGATGCAAAAAATCCGATATACTCCACGTCTATCGTGCATCCAAAAACCTCAATCTGGTGTGAATGTAATGGGTCGAAACGGAAGATCGTTTTATTTGTCCAGTTTGCACCTGCCGCAGTTGCGTCAACTATTACAGTGTTCCATTCACCGTCAGAATTCCATTTGATCGAAACGGAAGGCTCAGCGCTCTTAAAATAAAGCTGACCGCCGACAGCATCTGTTGTTCTGTATTTAATCAAAATGTATTTATCCGCGATCGTTGCCGTGGTAGCTCTTAAATGGATATAAGGGTCATTATTCAATGCTCTGAATGTCACATAATCGCCCATATTTGTCATTTCAACCCCGCTGATAATATTGTTTGGGGCGTAGCAAAGGTCTTCGCTCTCATAAATATCGGCAGCAACAGCGGCATTTGCAAACAGTGACATAAAGACAAAAAGCATTGAGACGATAACACAGGTAAGAAATATTTTTTTAAAAGAATTACTCATTTTTATCTCCGTTAAAAATGGGGCGACGTTTTAAGTTCGCCGCCCCATATTTGGATCAGTTGCCTATGGATGCTGTTATATTTTTAAGGTCGTCTTGGTTTACTATACCGTCTCTGTTAAAGTCGCCTGCTACTTCATAACCGCCTGTCGGCTGGCCCAAAAGCTGCTTTTTGATTCTTATTGCATCAACACCGTTCACTGCGCCGTCGCCGTTGTAGTCACCTGTGATGATGATAGTACCTGCTGTGACGAAAATTCCGCCTACGTTACGCTTTACAACGTAGCCCGAGCCTGCGATATTGGACGGAGCTATCTGGTTGCCCATAGAGTCAAATATCGCACAGTGAGCGTTGATATTTGCCAAAACATCCGCAATAGTTGTGTTGGGAGAAACATCAAAGAGGTAATTCTCGCCATTATATTCTTCATAAGAGTAAGTGCTGAAATCATACAAAGGAATATCGTAAGAATCAGCAAGTGTTACGTTTATCTTAAATGTACCAACTACAAACGTCTTACCTGACTTTGTGTGACCCTGTACAGTACCTGTATGTGTACCTATGGTAAGATTTGATGTGTCTATTACATCAGCAAATGCATGACAGTCCAGACAAGCATCTACAAGATCCTTCGGCTGTGTTGCAATAACATCAGGACGCTCCGATTTAGCAAGGATTATGGGATCATAACCGTCAAACGTAAGAGTAAATCCGATAAGACCGCTGAGAGCGAGTGCCCAACCGTGTGTAGTAAATGACTGACCGTGTACAATATTCAGCACTTCTGTACTTGAAGGTGAGTCAAATGACTTGATAACGGCACTTAATTCAGATTCTATCTTGAGATTGATAAGTGCGAGCGGGAAGTTCTGCGCGACTCCGTTTGATGAAAGCGGTCCCGATTTTGCCTTTATAATGATGATGTGGTTACCGGGGGACATCTGACTTACGTCAATTGTTCCGGTGTAAGCATTTATGCTGTGCGAACCATAGTTCGACATATTGGTTTGAACATCCTGTCTGAATGAGGCATTCAATTGCTTCCAATCTGTTCCGTAGTCAACGCTGTAATAATATCCCGTTGTTTTAAGTGTTGAGATACCCCAACCTGCAAACTGAAGTGTGGGATTTGTATCAGAGTTTATCGTGTAGGAGATCTCTGCAATTCTGTTTGACTGTGAGGATGAAGCGGGAACGTCAATGCCCGTTGCGAAGGAGAACTTATCTTTCTGGAAGTATGTGCCGGGGTCACTTGTTGAAGAAGGCATACCTTCATATACGGGAATAATAAACTTGAATTTGATGTCAAGGTTAGATGAAAGCGCTGTCTGCATTGTACGGCTTTCGGAATAGGGAGCCATGAGGTTCTGCATGTACTGATATGAGAAGTTTACGCACTGACCGTTGATAACGCTTCGTGCGTCAACGTTGAACTTCTGATAGTACAGTGTGTGGCGGTAAGATGCGAGGTATGTATCGCGGAGCTTAACAACACCGCCCTCAATTGCCTTCATTCTTGTCGTCCAAGGACCTGTTTCAGCAACACCCTTCTGCGCTTCCTTCATACCGCCGAGCCAGATAGCAAAGTAACCGTCACCTGCAGCACCGATATTGAAGTAGTTGTAATATCCGTTGTACTGCTTAAGTGATGAGGAACTGTAGCCCGAACCGGGAGCACCGTTTGTACCGTTGACGTATGAGGAGTAAAGCGAATCACCGCATTTACCGGAGATAAGCGGGCTTGTACCGTCAGTACCTTGCTCCTGCTTTAAACGCGCCGCAACGAATACGGGGTTTACGTTGTATTTGTTACCAAGCTCAATAAAGTACTGTGCGTATGTCTTTGAGTTGCCTGCATCGGGAATTACCTTGTTAGCCATAAATGTTCCCTTGAGGGCTGTTTCAACGTCCTGAACTGTGTAGGGAGTTGAACCCTTGTAAAGGTCAAGGAACATAAATATGTGTCTTTCATCAAGGAAGTTTCTCGGGTCCATCGCATATTTAACAGCTGATGTGTTTGCAGGGTACCAACCCGAGTCATAAGATGTGTAATTCTTTATGTATCCGCTTCCCGAATAACTCGAAACGAGGTTTGTGTCCTCGGGTGACATTTCTTCTGCGATAACATAATCCCACGTGTAAGGACCGGGTCTGCCGTAGTCACGGCTGAGCTGTGTGATGTTTGATGCTTCAAATATCCAGTCCGGGTGGATCATATGAAGATTGGTCAGCTTCTCCGCATAAGATGCGGGGAAGCCGATGTTAAGCATATGCTGATAATAAAGCTGATATTCACCTGCGAAAACACTTGTGAAGGGAATTACTGCCAAAAGCGTTGCAACAGTGAGTATTATTGCAAATATTTTATTTGATAATTTCATTTATTACTCCTGGGAAATTGTTTATTTACCTATTAAAGCTGTAAGTGCGTTAAGGTCTGACTGTGAAATGGAATTTGTTCCGTCAAAGTCTACCGCTTCAATATATCCATTTGTTTCAGCTGTTGCTATTTTCTTTGCACGGATAAGGTCCTTACCGTTTATGATACCGTCGCCTGTTGTGTCAGCTTTTACAATGACAATAGCTTCGTCAAATACCATTGAATATTTATAATACTGAACCTTATATCCTGTCTTGAGAACACCTGATGATACTTCAAAGCCATTTTCATCAACGATTCTGCATTCGTCATTGAGTTTAGAAAGAAGACTGCTGACGCTTTCGCCTGCGTTGATGTTTGTCATTGTTTTACCGCTTACAGTATTTCCGAGTTTGTATGTGCTTGTACTAAGCTCGATTTCTCCGCCCTCGGCAATACAGTTAAGTGTAAATGAAGCGATAGGATATGTTTCACCGTTTTCGAGTTTACCTCTCAATCTTACAACGTGTGTACCCATACCGTAGTTAGCCATATCAACGGAAACGTTGAATGCATTCATCGATCCGTGCGTATATCCGCTGATGGCATTCTGTACGTCTGCGCGGAGACCTGCCTGTGCTTTTGCCCAGTCACCGCCGTCTACACTGAACTCATACGCTGAACGTGCTTTTGTGTGTACGCTCCAGCCGCCGACAGAGAATACTGTCGAATTGGCAAAGTTGAATGTAAGTGAATTTCTTGTTACACCGCCTTGGGGCGTTCCGCCTGCGGGTACGTCGATATTTGAAAGGAATCCCGATGTGTCTGTGAACTTTGTGCCGGGGTCCCTTTGAGGTGTGCCGGGCATTCCGCTGAATACGGGAATTGAGAATGTAAATGCGTTATCAACGATGTCGTATTCAAGATAACCCTGATATGTGCTGTATGCTTCGGAATATACCGCATATACAGTCTGCATATACTGTCCCCAGAACATACGTCCCGAACGGGGGTCAACATTGAACTTCTGCAAGTAAAGTGTATTCTGATACTGGTCTATGTACTTTTGCTTAATCTTCGGAATACCGCCTGTAAGAGCCTTCATATGTGTATTCCAACCTTCTTCTCTCGATTCCTCCATTGCACTGAGATAAATATTGAAGTAACCGTCACCTGAAGCTTTGATGTTGAAATAATTGTACCAACCGTTGTATTTAGAAGTAAGTTCGCTGTAACTGTGATCACCGTTGGCTCCTTCTGCCCAATCATTATAATACTCCCACAGTTTATCGCCGCACTTACCGTTAAGAAGCGGCTTTGTGTTACCGTCAACACCCTTTTCCTGTCTGAGACGGGAAGCGATAAACATCGGGTCAATACCTGTTGCAACAGATGTATTGTAAACTACCTGTGCGTATGTAAGTCTCTGGGGGTTATCGGAGCCGGGAACTACAGCGTTGTGCATGAACGTACCGGAGAATACACGGTTTACGGATTCAACAGAGCAAGCGTTTGTGCTTGCGTTGTAGTTGAGGTCCTTGAACATGAAAATGCGCTTTTCATTCATGAAGTTTCTCGGGTCCATAAAGAACTTCAAAGTTGCCTCGCTTACAGGGCGCTTACCTGAGTCATAAGAGCCTGTTGTATTGAGCCAATAAGCTGAATAAGCAGAGTCCTTATCGATAAGGTTGTTATCTTCACCGCCCGAAGGACCCCAGATCTCATTGTATATGACGTAATCCCAAGTAAAGCTCGAATTGATGTTTGTGATCATCAAAGGCTCAAATATCCATTGGG
>JAZTXA010000089.1:0-2419 GCA_045636245.1 Eubacteriales bacterium
CGATCGGAGCAAAATCAACACCGTCTGCGGTGAGATCAATGTCAGAAGTAAGATAATACTTACCGCCCGGAACGATATTTTTAAAGTCTTCGGCATCATTTATTTCTGTCCAGCCGTTGATAACGATATTGAGGTCGTTTATAAGCGAATCATCGGCATCTGCGAATATCGGAACAGATGAGATCAACGTATGACCGCATCCCCAGACAGTTCCGCTGAATGTATTTGTATTTTCTTTTTTTATTGTAAAATTTTCGGTAATAACGTAGGAGCCGCTTCCGGAAATCGATGCGAACTGTTTTGCACTTGACACGTTTTTTGCTGTATGCACGGAAATGTTGGTGTAAGAGCCAACTGCATAAAGATCTCCGCTTGACACTTCGGCATTGACCGCACCTTCGTTTGTACAGTTTATCATAGTGATATTACATTTGCTATGCTTGACTCCCACAATGCCGCCTGCATATACATATGTAGAGGCTGAAGATCTGTTTGAAACACTTCCGGTGTTTTTGCAGTTCACCATAAAAACTTCGAGATACGTGTTGGCAACTCCTGCATACGCAAGTATACCGCCTGCGCCTGTAGTGGCGGAGCCGGTAGCAATCGCAGTTACATCTCCGTTATTTATACAGTTTTCAATGGTGATGCTGTCGTTAAAAGCTGCTCCGATAATTCCCCCGACCCGTGCTGCTGCTGAATCGGTCAGCATAATGGAAGCATTGTTGATGATATTTTTAAAAATACCGCCGTTAGCCTTACCCACAAGGGAACCCGCAGCGGTACCGTTGGAATAGGCAACAAGTTCATCGGCAGTTACAGAAATATTACCGTTAATAACAAGATTTCGAATTTCACTGTGCACTCCTATAGCATTTCCGCCGGGAAGTTCTTCAATAAGAGGCTTGTCTGTGGTAACGGTATGTCCGCATCCGTCTATCACGAGAACAGCCGCAGTATTATCTCCGCCTGCAACAGGAGAAAAGTTTACCCCCTCTGCAGTCAAATCAATGTCGGCAGTCAGATAATACTTTCCGCCGACCGCTATATTTTTAAAATCTTCAGCATTATTTATCGCCGTCCAATCATCTGATTTCAAATAGTCATTATATGTACCAGAAGTGTCTTTACCATTGGGAAGTATGTCGCATGTTTGACCGTAGTAAGAGCGTACTGCGTCGATGTCGGCATAATCTATCTTGCCGTCACCGTTTACATCTGCATTTTCGGAAAAGCTGTAATCATCTTCGCGAATATATTTCATTATACGTATTATATCCTTGCCGTTGATGATACCGTCACGTGTTACATCACAGTCAGATATTTCTACCGACTCAATTTTTTCGAAAATGTCAGGAAGTGTTATGCTGCTGCTCGGCAAATATGTTGCCGTCAAAATAATGGTGATCACAAAAACACAGCGATCCCTTTTTTCATATTAAACTCCTTTAATTATTTTGCTTCAAATACTCATTTATCAACCGATCATATACCGCAAATCGTAAAACACTTATGCTTTGTAAAACAATCTTCCGCCCACGGTATCAGTTCATCGCCAATAGCTTCCCATTGCTTGTTTTTTTCGACCTTTGAATAATTTTGTCCCATTGTTTTTTGCTTACTTCGTTCTGTTCGAAACAATCAAACCTATCTATCGCATAAGAAAAAAGACTGTAAAATTCGAAATCATCAAAAATATCCACGTGAAGACTAACAGAGTCTTTCAACCAATTTTTGTTTTTATATTTTCCCTTTTGAAATTCAAAATAACACGTACTGCGCGAGTTTTTTCTTTCTTCTTCATTGACAAAACATTTCATGTGTTTTCCCAATTAATTTTCATAAATCAAAACCGTAAAATATTACAGCATAATTTCTGACAAATTACAGTGGCCTTTGTTTGACACGAAGTTTTCGTTTAACTCCTCATAGACGGTACACCGTTTATGAGGAGTTTTAGTCTGACTGCAGTCAGTCATTTTTCTATTTTTAAATATACAAAAAATTGTGCAACACCTATGGAGAGTTAAAACAAACAGGAATTTTTACTCCGCATGTGTACTATCTTCTTTAACGGAGCGTGTACGCCGTGCGGCTTTTTTCATTTTGTAAAGCTCTTCCGTTGCAAGTCGGGCTTTTGTTACAGATACATTATTTTTAGGAAAACAGAAATATGAAAACTCGTTATCGCCTATTCCTATCATGTCACCTATCTCATACCAATAATAATCAGCATAAAGAGTATGAGAAAACACGGGTGACTGCTTATAATCAAGCGCACCGTCAGCACCCGTCAGGTGAAAGCCGTTAACATCGTGCATAAGATGTCCCGAACCGATATTATAAACGCAGTCAAGATCGACCTGAACGAGAATATCAACATCCTCATCGAGCAGATATGTGCCGTTTTCAAGCTCCT
>JAZTXA010000090.1:0-3989 GCA_045636245.1 Eubacteriales bacterium
CCGACTTGGCTTGTGCTTAAGCGGGGTCGTCATATCGGAATGTACAAGCTGCCATTTTTCGCTTTTCAGCGACGGCATAATTGTAAGGACGCTTTCGCCGAACGCATGCTCGGTGACGACCTTTGAAAGCTCTTTTTCAGAGCCTTCACCGCCGATGATACAGGATATGATGGCGGCAACGGTATTGTAATATGCAGAGTAAAGCTCGCTGAATATCATTCGCTCGCCTCCTCTGTAATGCCGTACATACGGTACATTTCTTCCAGATCCTTTTTAAACTCATTTTCAACACTGCGGTTGGAAAAGTTCAGTTGTACAATACGGCAGATAAATGTTCTTATCCACGGTTTCATTTCGCTTGTGTCATAAACATCGGCAGAAAAGCGATAGGTGTTTTCGTCAAGCTTTTCGACTGTGCCTACGCGCTTTTCACGCTCAAGACGTCTTATTATATATTCTTCATTGTCCTCTGTTTTTATAGTAAATTCCACGTGCTCAAGCTGTTCGTTGCCCCATTTGTTGCGCTTTATGCTTATACCCCACATTTTGCTTTGCATTCTGTCAAGCTCTCTGCGGAGCTCGTCAAAACGCGGTGTAGACTCTTCAAGCTTTACATTCGATAAGTAATCCACACGGTAGGAGTTGAACGAATTATAATCGGGTAAATACGCAAAAAGGTGCTGTCTGCCGCTTTGCACACTGATAAAGATGCGTAATGGAATGATGCGGTTTCTTCTCGGAAGGTCTTTGCGTCGGCTCATATTCGATACCGTCACGGCACGCTTTTCTCTCATTGCGGTGAAAAGTGAGGCAAGCACACCGCTGTCAATGGCACTTGTTATGTAATGATGCTTGAATGTGAATGCATCCAAGTCATGCTCCTCTTTATCAAGTATAAACGAACCGATGACACCGCATGGAAGAACCTCCGAAAAATAGTGCAAAGCATCGTTAAGCTCTGAAATATCCGTGTTGTCAGTCCTACGGTAATATACCTTGCGCCCCGCTTTTTCTTCAACTATGATACCTGCTGCACAATATTCCTTCAGCTTTTTGCGGACGGTCGATTCGTCAAACATCATAGGATGCTCAAACCCCGAAAGATATTTTTCATCAATTTCCTTAAGTATTTCGGAAACGGTGCGCTTTACAGACGGCTCGTGAAGAATATCAAAAATTATGAAATGTAATGTTATATCCCCGTCGGTAAAGCTTTTTGCCTTCCAGGCATTGTATAAAGGATTGTGCCGTATTGTACGGCTGTCAATGGAAATGAAAACATTTTTACCCTCTTGGGTGCGGACAAAGCTCATGTGATCTGCAAGCCAGCTTTCAATGCGTCTGCGCTCGTCATCGTAGGAACGCGCACTTTTTGAACTGTAATCCCCGCGGCTTTTGAATCCGTAAACGTAGAAATCACGCATGTAGGCCCTGATTTTTTCGAAATTTTTAATAAGCTCACTGTACGATGACATATCCTCACCCCTTTCTGTATGCTTCCTTCAATATTATAACGGCAAGATTTGATAATGTCAATATCATTTGTAAAACAGCACTGTTGACATTATATCCGAAATGATGTACAATAAATCCGAAAATGAAGTTATGTAACAGGGGGTATTATGGGTAAACTGTGTGACCTTCATACACATTCCGTTTTTTCTGACGGAACTTACACACCCGAAGAAATAATAAATGAGGCTTTGAAAACAGGGCTGTCGGCTGTGGCACTCACAGACCATAATACGGTTGACGGGCTTGATGCTTTTATATTGCACGCCTCAGACAAAAATATTGATATTGCCGCAGGTGTGGAATTTTCAACCGATTATAACGGGGTTGAGCTTCATATACTCGGACTTTTCATAAAGCAGCAATATTTTTCGCATATAACAGAGCTTATGACGAATGTGTACCGCGGTAAGGAACAAAGCAATATACAGCTTATTGAGTCATTGAAGCGTGTCGGTATCGTTCTCGATTATGAAGAAATAAAAAATTCAACACCAAACGGAATGATCAACCGTGCACATATTGCGGGGGAAATGATGAAAAAAGGATACACCCATTCCGTAAAGGAGGGATTTGAAAAATATCTTTCCGTATCGTGCGGACATTATAAAGAGCCTGAAAGACTTACCTCCTCATATATTATTGATTTTATCCGTTCTATAGGCGCGGTATCTGTTCTTGCACATCCGTTTTTAAATCTTGACGAAGACGGGCTTTTGCGTTTTTTGTCTTCACCGGACGGCAAAGGCTTGAACGGTATGGAATGTTATTATTCTCTTAATGATGATGAAACGACGGAAAAGTCCTTGCGTATAGCTGATCAATTCGGACTTATATACAGCGGCGGAAGTGATTTTCACGGGGAAAGAAAGCCCGATATCAGCCTCGGCGCCGGAAAAGGAAATTTGCACATACCGTATGAATGTTATCTGAAGCTGAAAGAAAAGGCGAAATGAACCGTTGATTCGGCAAGGAGATAGGCATATGAAAAAAAACAAGTTTTCCGTGGTAGAGAAAAAAGTGATTCGTGATGTATTTGTATTCGCGCTGGGATAGATTTTGATTATATCTTTATTCATTATTGCTTTTAACAAAACACATCCGATAGATATTAATGATACGGAAAAAGTTGAAATTACGGTCGAGGATACTTGTAGATCTTTGTCATCGAAGAGAGACAGCGGAGGTTTTATTCGTATATGGATCGATAAAAATACGGTTAAAGGCATTTACAGAAAATTTCGGCGGTAACCGTTGGTTTGAATATATGAGTGGGAGGCTGTAATGGCTGTAATATATTATAAGGTGAGACATAAATACAAGTTGCACGATCATATTGAGAAAAAGTATATAGGAATATTCAGTACTGAAGAAAATGCAAAAGCAGCTATAAGATATATCAAAGATAAAAAAGGTTTTATAGACACTCCCGAAGGTTTTAAAATATTAAAGGTACTAAGATTAAAAGCCCCCAAATTGTTGGATAAAACGTTTTGGGAAGAAGGTTTTGATACATATCATTATTAAATATGTCCGATTCAAGTAATTTGCTTACGCCCTTTAAAGAGGAGGGCTTGCGATTAATAACACAAGCACAGACAGTTTTTAGCACGGAGATAAGATAGCACTATCGCCGCTGAATAGCTCTGGTATAAATTTAAAAAACACACAAAAACAGTAGAGATTTCTCTACTGTTTTTTAGTTTTATATTGACTTTTTAAAGCACTTGTGATAAAATAACAAATGATATATAACGCATGATATATTATGGAGGGTGTTATGCCGCCGAAGGTTAAAATAACAAAAGAGGATATCGTAAATACAACTATAGAGCTTGTGCGTAAAGACGGTGTACAGGCAATAAATGCGCGCGCTGTTGCGTCTTTTTTGAATTGTTCAACACAGCCTGTTTTTTCAAATTTTAAAACAATGGAGGAATTACATCAGGCTGTTATGGAAAAAGCATGGCTTATATGCAAAGAACGCATGGAAACCGAAGTGCAAAAAGGAGAATATCCCGTTTATAAGGCATACGGAATGGCGTATATCGGATTTGCAAAGGAGGAAAAGGAGCTTTTCAAGCTTTTGTATATGCGTGACCGCAGCGGTGAATCCTATGCTGATAACACAGGCTTTTTTGATGAAATGAGCGTACTTGCACAAAGTAACGTAGGACTTGATGAAAATACGGCACACCTTTTTCACCTTGAAATATGGGCTTATGTACACGGTATTGCCGCTATGTGTGCCACGGGATATCTTGAGTTTGATAAAGAGTTCATTTCAAAAATGGTTACAGACGTTTACCAAGGTCTTAAAAAACAGTATAAAATGGGGTAAAAAAATGATTGCGATAAAAACAGAAGGCTTAACCAAAAAATATAAAGATACCGTGGCTGTCGACAATTTGAATCTTTCCGTTTTCAAGGGTGAGCTGCTGTCGTTACTCGGTGTAAACGGTGCAGGAAAAACAACC
>JAZTXA010000091.1:0-9982 GCA_045636245.1 Eubacteriales bacterium
GAAACAAAAGCCCATCGCCAGAAAATGCCGATGGCCAAAAATTATATAATTCCGGTGATGAATATTTCAATTCCTATAAATATCAAAATCGCACCGCCCAAAACAGAAGCCTTGTTTGATAACCCCGTTCCGAAGCGCTTACCCAAAGACACACCTGCTATACATATCAAGAAGGTAACAATGCATATAACCGCACCGCATATAAGGGCTTCGGGAAGACCGTATTCCGAAATTGTAAAGCCAACCGATAAAGCATCGATAGATGTGGCAATTCCTTGCACGATCAAAGCACTTATTGTGACACTTGGGGCTTCCTCACAGTCTTGCTTTACTCTCATTCCCTCGAGTACCATCTTTCCGCCAATGAACAAAAGCAAGATGAGTGCAATCCACGGTATAAACTTTTCAAACGATTTAAAACGCTCTGCCACGGTGTGTACGCACACCCAGCCTATCATGGGCATCAGGTACTGAAAAAATGCAAAAATACCCGCGATGCCGCACATCTTGTGCGCACTCATTTTCGGCTCATTCAGCCCGTTTGCAAGCGAAACGGAAAACGCATCCATTGCAAGTCCGATACCAAGCAAAATACTGCTTATAAAAAATTGTATTTCCAGATCCATTTGTTTCTCCGAATTTTTATTTGTCTGTTTATTATACCACAGAAAATATATATGTCAAGCAAAATTTTGTAAATGCTCGGGGGGTGATTTTGGTGAATTATCGACAGGGTAATCTTATAGGAGTGTTTAATTTATTTTTCTTCTTTTTTAAACTCTAAAATATCTCCCGGCTGACAATCTAAAACATCGCATATGGCTTCAAGTGTTGAAAAGCGAATTGCACTTACGTGTCCGTTTTTAAGCTTTGATAAATTCACATTGGCAACGCCGACCTTTTCGGAAAGCTCATTGAGGGATATTTTTCTGTCTGCCATAACTCTGTCAAGACGAAGTATAATAGGCATTTTATTCCTCCTTAAAGTGTTTCGTCTGATAATTTCTGAAGCTCTGCTCCGTAGATGAAAACATGTGATATCAAAAGCAAGATAAAGTATACTACAAAGAATGTTACATCAAATGAAAGATTTGCGGTGACTTTTTCGACGGCCCCTTCTGCAAACAGCTCGGAAAATCTGAATACGAGTATTGCCCCAACCGTTTTGACAGCGGAAACTGCGTTTGCCAAAATACCGAGAATTATCGTTGCATTTGCTATTTTTCTTATATTATATCCCACGGACTTGTCAAAAGGGCAGCCTTCTTTCATGGGCTGTAAAATTTTGCGGATGATCGAAAACATATAGTAAATAACTGTAACTATTAAAATTAAAAGTGTTACCATTATCCACACATAAACAAGAAAATCTTTTTTGATGGGAGCAAATTCATCGCTTATATCAAACTGAACACCGCCGATGTCGATAATGCCGCCGCCAACGGTGTCACCGCTTAAAAAGGTAAGAGCAGCAGTTGCAATAAGCACAATGGCCACGGCGACGATAATGATTTTTTGCATTACACTGAAAAAGAAATCAAGATTTTTTGATGTTTTCATTAATTTTTCCATTAGAATAACCTCACGAATTAAATTTTTAATGTTTATCGTTAAATTGATGATAACACAGAAAATCGCATTTGTCAAGTGCTTTTTAACGAAAAACATTAAATTTTTTATCGAATACGCAAAAACCCACGTTTTGAACGTGGGTTTTACGATTTACTTGTATTTTACAGCATGGAAAGTATTTGCCGCTTGTATTCAAGAAAAACGGGTGTTGTATTGAAATCGTTTTGTCTTGGCTTCGGTTCTTTTATCTTGATTTCTCGCGTAATTGTCCCGGGTGTGCCAGATAAAAGATATATACGGTCGGACAAAAGAATCGCCTCGTCGATATCGTGAGTGATGAACAAAGTTGACAGTCTTATATTTTCCATTACATCGAGATACCATTTGTGCACGGAGTTTTTCGTAAGCGTATCGAGGGCTGAGAAAGGCTCGTCAAGAAGCGCTATATCCTGTGAAAACATATATGTTCTCAAAAGTGCGGCGCGCTGGCGCATACCACCCGAAAGTTGATGAGGATATTTCTTTTGTACACCGTCCAATCCGAACCGATCAAACATCGGGGATACCTGTAAGCGTGCAGTTTTTTTCTTCACGCCCTTGAGTATAAGCGGAAGAGCCACATTATCTTCTACTGTTCTGTAAGGTAACAGTAAGTCCTTTTGGAGCATATAGCTTATATGTCCCGGCTGATTCGTTATATCCTTACCGTCAAGCAAAATTGTACCGCCGTCGGGCTGTAAGAGTCCCGAAATTATATTGAACAGCGTTGTTTTACCGCTTCCGCTGACACCGAGTAAGCATACCAATTCTCCCTTATGTAGTTCTATTGATATATTCTGCAAAACAGGCTTTGCGCCAAAGCTTTTACTTAAATTTTTTATTTCAAGCTTTTCCATATCAATTGGGGAGATATTTGTTTGTGAAGCCGTAATTTGGGTCAATCTCAGTTTCAATCAGGTTGTTTTCGTTTAACCAATTGAAGAAAGCCGACCAGCGTTCACCGTCAAATTCACCCCAGCGAGAGGCATCTGATATATACTCTTTTGAAAGGTATTCCTGACTTGCGTAAACAAGCTCGCTGTTTGATTTAAGTTCGGGCGCTGATTCCAGCAGAATATCAGCGGCTTCTTTCGGATTTTGTACAGCGAATGTATAACCCTTTGAAAGTGCTGACACAAATCCACGGGCTTTTTCGGGGTTTTCTTCAAGCCATGCATTGTTGCCGATGATAACGGGGGTATAATAATCAAATACGGGATCGATGTTTGCAAACTCAAAGTAATCTGTTTGCAATCCTGCCACTTCACAGGCAACTCCCGCCCAGCCGTAGAAGACCCAAATGGCATCGACAGAACCGCTTTTTAAAGCTGATACTTCATCCGTGACGGTTGATGGAATAAGCTCCACAAGGTCAAAATTACCACCGTCAGCTTTCATTACATCGCGAATGGTTGCTTTTTCCACATCCATATCCCATGTGGCATATTTTTTGCCTTCAAGACCTTTGGGTGTATTCATTCCTTCGCCTTTCCTTGAAATGATACCCGATGTGTTATGCTGTATAACCGCGGCAACGGCTGTGACGGGTAAGGGCTCATTACTTACAAAAGCGGGTGCTAAAGAATCCTGAAAGGATACGCCAAATTGCGCTTTGCCCGAAGCGACAAGCGCCTCAGCGCCGCCCTCCGGCGGCTGAACTATTTCCACATTCAGCCCTGCTTCTTTGAAATATCCCTTTGCCTTTGCAACAAAGATACCTGTGTGATTTGTGTTCGGCGTCCAGTCAAGAACTACGGTCACGGTTTCACCGATGTTTTTTTCAGCGATGCACCCTGTTAAACCGAATATAAGTACAAAAGATATAAGCAAAGTAATTAAACGCTTCATAAATATTCTCCTAATCATTTTTATCTGAATTGCGGTAGGGCATACATTTTTTCTCTGCAAGCTCAACTAAAGCCATAAGAGCCAAAGAAATGCCCGAAATGAGAAAGATGACCGCAAACATCTTATCAAATGCAAAAGCTTTTTTTACACGTGTCATATAAACACCCAAGCCCCCGAAGCCGCCAAGCCATTCGCTGATTACGGCGCCAACCACACTGTATGCCGCGGCTATCTTAAGCCCTGAAAACAGTTCAGGCAGGGCAGAGGGGAATTTGATGTATCTGAAAATTTGTATACGGTCAGCGCCCATAGAACGCAGTAAACCGATGGCATCCTTATCTGCATCACGGAAACCGTTCAAGAGTCCGACTGTTACCGGGAAGAATGTGGATATTACTATCAAAACTACCTTCGGTGTCATTTCATATCCAAACCACAGCACCAAAAGCGGCGCAATTGCAACTGATGGAATTGTTTGTGTGATGACAAGCAATGGATAGAATGCATTGTATAATACGCTGAATGTGTCCATAAGTACAGCCGCAAGAAAACCCACACCCACACCAAGAAACAAACCGATAAATGCTTCTTCGAGCGTTATCAGAGAGTTTTCGAAAAGCAAGGGAAATTCGCTTATAAAAGCACGCAATACCTCCACGGGGGATGGGAGCATATACGACGGTATTACACCGACTGTACAAACTGTCTGCCACAAAAGTAAAAATAAAATAACTGCCGTTATGGACGGTATACTACGCTTCAGCATGTTTCGTTATTTTTTTATCGATCGTAAGTATTTCACCGTTTGGATTATAAACGACCTTGACATATGCTGACACTTGTTTTGCGCCCGCTTTAATGGCAACGTGCTGACATTCCTTTACGATGTCCATCAATTGGTCATAGCTTTCACCCTCGATAGTTGTTTCAAACGGGCCGACGTGGCAGTGTAAGCCGCTGCTTTTGATAAATGCGATGACCTCATCGACGATGTGGATAAGCTCATCTTGGCTGTCTGCCATGGGAAGAACTTGGATTGCAATGCTTGAATTCATATTTTTTTACCTCCAAAAAATAAAATTGCCTCTGCCGAAAAATATCGGCGGAGGCAATTAAAGTGCGGATCCTTACACTTATATGCTACCTACGCCGGCATTATCCGGATCAGGTTATCGGGTCGCAGGAACACCTGCCTCTCAGCCCGTTTTACGGACTCCCCGGCTTTAAATTGTGAAACAAAAACAGAAGACGCCCGACGGTGCCTCCTGTAAAAAATCCTTACTATGACTTCCTACTACGCTGAAACAATTAAAATTTTACTTCTGCAAAAGACTTAATGCATGGCGGGCTCTCCCGCTGAAATGTGCAATTTTCATCACAAAAAAGTTGTAAAATTTTAAGTGTTATCAGGTATAACGGCGGCATTATCCGCATCAGGTTATAGGGTCGAAGTTTGGTTACTTCCTCTCAGCCTGCATACAAGCTCCCCTGTATTTATTTCGTGCGTCATTGTATACCTGTTTTTACAAAAATTCAAGTGTTTTTTATCAAAAGATACAAAAAGTTCAAATTTTCTGAATCAAAGATGCTTATTGGCTCTGTATTGTCAATCGAATATATTTGCAGTCTGTTATTGCTTTGTTGATGTCAAAAGCAGGTAATATGATGTATTACCTGCCATTTTTTATTTCATTGCACCAAGCATATTTTCGATAAATATTCCGTATCCTCTGGTCGGGTCGTTTATTAAAACGTGGGTGACTGCTCCGACGAGCTTGCCGTTTTGTATTATCGGTGAACCCGACATTCCCTGAACGATACCGCCTGTTTTTTCAAGCAATCGTTCATCTGTGACTTTAACGATAAAATTCTTGTTTTCTCCGCTGTCGCGGTTGATCTTCACGATTTCAATTTCATATACAGTAGGCACATTTTCAGCAGTTGTACATATTATCTCGGCACCGCCTTCCTGAAGCTCACCTTTAAGTCCTATCGGTAACGGTTGTCTGAGATTTTTGGGAGGTGCATCAAATTTACCGAAAATACCGCACACAGTATTTCTGTAAAGAGTCCCTGTTTCATTGTTTGCAAAAAATCCGCGAAGCTCTCCCGGTGTACCCGAAAGTCCCTTGGTTATCCCGCTTATATTTACATCGCATACGTTCCCTCTGCCAAATGGCATAAGAACTCCTGTTTCGGTGTCGCATACCCCGTGACCGAGTCCGCCGAATGTGTTTTCATTCGGTACAATAAATGTCACAGTTCCTATGCCCGCTGTGCTGTCCTTTATCCAAAGTCCCGCCTTGTAGCGTCCGTCAGTTTTATCGGGTACGGGTGATATTTTACACGAATATTCTTTTCCGTCGCGAAGAACTGTCACCTCCACAGGCGCGCTTTTGGAGTTTTCTATTATCTGTGTAAACTCTTCATTTGAGTTTATTGGCTGTCCGTTTGCCCTTACTATTACATCTTTTATCTGTATGCCTGAGGCTCTCGCGGGACACACCGACCCGTTTTCGGTTTCAACTTCACCGATACCTACGACAAGCACACCGTTTGTGGTAAATTTTATGCCGAATGGCATGCCTCCCGGTATAAGCCGCATGTCCTCATAAACAGATACAGAAACGTTTTTGAGGTTTATTCCCATAAGTGAAACGGGAACTGTATAGTCACCCTTTTCGTTATTAAACTCTCCGATGCTTGCGAACGACGGAATATCCGCATCGCTTCCTGCAAAGACGGAAACAGAATCCTCTACCAGATAATCAGCTGTGCCGAAAAGTGCGGAAAAACATACAAGCAGAGCGAAAAACGAAATGCAAAGTCCGGTGCTTAATTTGCTTTTTTTGTTATTCATTCATTTCATTATTGCCTTTCTGAACTTCATATACATTTAATATCATTGCCTTTTATTCTATTTTCAATACATACCGTTTTAAAACGGCAATATTATTTTTAATCTTTTCTTGCTTATTATCCAATGAAAAAATTAATACGTTTCCCAATAATTAATTTTGTACGCTTTAAGGATATTTTCCTCAAAAATATAAAAAAATATTTACAAAATTAAAATCATATGATATAATTAAACAAAATCAAATTATTTTAGTGTGAAAGGAGCGTTGGTCTGATGTGCAGAATTTTGACAGTAAGCGGGGTATATATGTCGCTTCGTGCCAAGACAGGTGTTTTACCGTTAAAATCGCAGGAAAAAAACGGCGAAAGCTTTGAGTTTCTTCCGGGCGGACGAGGAACGGTGACAGCTGCCGCGTTTTCGGCAATGGGTGCTGACAGCATACTTTGTGCAAAGATTGCGAATGATGCAAACGGTAAACTGCTTTCGGAGTTCTTTTCAGTTGCCAATGTTTCCCTCCGCTATTCCGAAAAGGCAAAAAATTGTAAAACGGGATATCAGCTTACGCTGTTTGAAAATGATAATTCGTGGAGAACTGTAAAGTTCCCTGGGGCAAACTATGCACTCGAAACGGACGACCTTGAGGTAGCGTTTGCATCAATTCCCGATGCTGTGTTTTTACAAAAGGAACTGCCCGACAGTATTATTACCGAAACGTGCCGCATTGCAAAGGAAAAAAATATTCCCGTATTTTACCAGCCGTGCGCCAAACGTGGTGATCTTACGCCCGAATCCCTCGGTGAGCTTGAAATGCTTATACTTGACTCCTCCGAGGTATACTCATACTGCGGTGTGGAAATGAAGGATATTGACAAGTGTCTGCAAGCTTGTATTGCGCTCTCTTCCTGTTTTTCGGCAAAGTATTACGTAATACGCCTGGGCGGTGAACGCGGAACGTTCATATACGACGGAAAATATCATTATATAGTTGAGCCATACGGCGATACTACTGTTGATACAGGCGGAGCATTTGAAATATTCGGTGCTGCTGTTGTGACGCACTATATGAAAACACAGAATTTCAGACAAAGTGTTGTGTACGGAAATGTCGCCTATGCGATGTCGGAATCGCGTACAGGCGATGTGGACTCCATTCCGACACAAAGTGAGATGATTGACTACATAAAACGTAAAGAAATCGACTTTTGAAATTAATAATTTGTAAATTCACTCGAAGTTGTGTTGACAATATACACTTGTCTATATATAATATTTAGTTAAATAAATGGCAAAAAGAGCCGTAAAAAATTGAATAGTGCGAGAAAAGAAGGGGTGCAAAATGTTTAACTGTAATGAAAAAGAAAAGTTCGTGAAAGAAGGCCTGACATTTGACGATGTGTTGCTCATACCGGCAAAAAGTGATATTCTTCCTGCCGATATTGATCTTTCTACACGGTTGACAAAAAAGATTTCTCTCAACATTCCGCTTATGAGTGCCGCAATGGACACCGTTACGGAATCGGGACTTGCTATTGCCATGGCAAGAGAGGGCGGTATAGGTATTATTCACAAGAATATGCCCATTGATATTCAGGCAGATGAAGTACAGCGCGTTAAGCGTTCCGAAAACGGTGTAATTACAGACCCCTTTTATCTCGGTGCGGATAACTACGTTTACGAAGCTGATGCGCTTATGAAAAAGTACCGCATTTCGGGTGTTCCGATATGCGATGAAAACAAGCGTCTTATCGGTATAATAACAAACCGTGATATGCGTTTCCTTGACGATCACAACGGATTTATCAAGGATGTAATGACAAAGGATAACCTTGTTGTTGCTCCCAAGGGAACAACACTCGATCAGGCGCAGGAGATACTCAAACACCATAAGATCGAAAAGCTTCCTCTTATTGATGACGACGGAAAGCTTGCAGGTCTTATAACTATAAAAGATATTGAGAAAGCACTCAAATATCCTCACTCCGCAAAGGATTCCGCGGGCAGATTGCTTGTCGGCGCGGCGATCGGTGTTACAGCCGACGTGCTTGACCGTGCACAAAAGCTCCTTACAGCAGGCGCTGATGTGCTCGTGCTTGACTCTGCACACGGACATTCACAGGGAATTATGAGATGCGTTGAAAAGATTAAAAATGCATTTCCCGATGCTCAGCTTATCGCAGGAAATATTGCAACGGCAGCGGCTGCACACGATCTTATTGCCGCAGGTGCCGACGCGGTTAAGGTCGGCATAGGCCCCGGTTCTATCTGTACAACAAGAATTATTGCAGGTATCGGCGTTCCGCAGGTTACAGCTATATATGACGTTGCTTGCGAAGCAGATAAGTACGGTATTCCGGTTATCGCTGACGGCGGTATCAAGTACAGCGGTGACTGTGTAAAATCAATTGCAGCGGGTGCTGAGGTAGTTATGATCGGTTCACTGTTTGCAGGCTGTGAAGAAAGCCCCGGCGATTGCGAAATATTCCAGGGCAGACGCTTCAAGGTTTACAGAGGCATGGGCTCGCTTGCCGCTATGGAAAAGGGCTCAAAGGACAGATACTTCCAGGAAGGCAACAAGAAGCTTGTTCCCGAAGGCGTTGAAGGACGTGTTCCTTTCAAGGGTCCGCTTTCCGATACTGTATATCAGCTTGTCGGAGGTCTTCGTTCAGGTATGGGTTACTGCGGTGCGCACACTGTTGCAGAGCTTCGTGAAAACGGTCAGTTCGTAAGAATTACGGGCGCAGGCTTGCGTGAATCGCATCCTCACGATATTAACATTACAAAGGAAGCACCAAACTACAGCGTTCAGGGCTGATAAAAATAAAGGAAGAGAAATAAAAATGACACTAATCGTTATGGCCGCAGGTATGGGTTCACGTTACGGCGGCTTGAAGCAGATAGATCCTATAGGACCTTGCGGTGAATTTATCGTTGACTATTCTGTTTACGATGCCGCAAAAGCAGGATTTGACAAAGTCGTATTCGTTATCAAAAAGGAAAATGAGGAAATATTCAGACAGACTGTCGGCTCAAGAATAAAGGGTATTGAGGTCGCGTATGCTTTTCAGGGACTTAACGACCTGCCCGAAGGGTTTACTTGCCCCGATACACGTGTAAAGCCGTGGGGTACAGGCCACGCTGTGCTGTGCGCGGAAAACGTTGCCGACGGTGGATTTGCTGTTATCAACGCCGATGATTTTTACGGCAGGGAATCGTTTGAGCTGTTGGCAAATCACCTCAAAAATGCAAATGCGGGCAGCTATTGTATGGTCGGTTACAGGGTTGAAAACACGGTAACCGAAAACGGTACTGTATCAAGAGGCGTTTGTGAGGTTGTAAACGGCAAGCTTACAGATGTTGTCGAAAGATCAAAGATACAGAAAACGGCAAACGGCATAGAATATCTTGATGAAGAAGCAGATAAGTGGATTCCTCTTGCAAATGACACACCTGTGTCGATGAATTGCTGGGCATTTACACCCGATTTCTTTGCAGAACTTAAGAATGCGTTTGTTGAATTTTTGAAGGAAAACATAAACACGGAGAAAAAGGAGCTTTTCTTGCCTTTCGTTGTTCAGGAGATGATGAAGAGAGGCGACTGCACAGTTGACGTTGTCACAACTCCGTCAAAGTGGTACGGTGTTACATATAAGGAAGACAGAGAAG
>JAZTXA010000092.1:0-15917 GCA_045636245.1 Eubacteriales bacterium
AACAATTACAACACACCGTATAAATATTGATATGCAATAATATAGTAGGCAAATTTGCAAATTAATAATCAGTGCCTATTTACAAAAGGTAAAAATGGTTATTGTTTGCAAGGCCTGTATACATTTGAATTCATTTTAAAAGGAGTATATATCATGGCAAACAAGTACGTACAGAAATTTGTCGACGATGCTGCAGCACTTTGTTCTCCCGATAAGATCGTATGGATCACAGGTGAGGAAGAACAGCTTGAGGCACTTCGCCGCGAGGCTTGCGAAACAGGCGAAATGGAGCTTTTGAATCAGGAAAAGCTTCCCGGATGTTACCTTCACAGAACAGCTCCCAACGACGTTGCGAGAGTTGAGCACCGCACACTCATCTGCACAAGCAAGAAGGAAGATGCAGGTAATATCAACAACTGGATGGATCCTAAAGAATGTTATAAAATGCTCGGTGAAATATACAAGGACTCCATGAAGGGAAGAACAATGTATGTTATTCCTTATTCTATGGGTGTTATCGGTTCAAAGTTCTCGAAGATCGGTATTGAGCTTACTGACTCCATCTACGTTGTACTCAATATGGATATCATGACAAGAGTCGGCAACAAGGTTCTTGAAGCTCTCGGCGATTCTCCCGACTATGTTAAGGGCTTACACGGTAAAGTAAATGTTGACGAGGAAAAGCGTTATATCTGCCACTTCCCCGAAGACAACACAATTTGCTCCGTCAACTCCGCATACGGCGGTAACGTGCTTCTCGGTAAGAAGTGCTTTGCGCTCCGTATTGCTTCCTATCAGGGCAAGCAGGAGGGCTGGATGGCTGAGCATATGCTTATCCTCGGCATCGAAAACCCCGAAGGAGAAGTTAAATATATTGCGGCTGCGTTCCCCTCTGCATGCGGTAAAACAAACCTTGCAATGCTCATTCCGCCGGAAATATACAAGAAGAAGGGATATAAGGTATGGTGCGTAGGCGATGATATCGCTTGGATAAGAGTAGGTGAAGACGGCAGACTCTGGGCGATGAACCCTGAAAACGGCTTCTTCGGTGTTGCTCCCGGTACAAACGAAAAGTGAAATCCCAATGCGCTTTATACAACACTTAAAGATACAATTTTCACAAACGTAGCTCACAATACAGATGACAATACAGTTTGGTGGGAAGGTCTTTCAAAGGAAAAGCCTGCTAATATGATCGACTGGAAGGGCAACCCCTACAACGCTGAATCCGGCGAAAAGGCTGCTCACCCCAACTCCAGATTTACAGCAAGAGCAAAGAACTGTCCTTGCTTGTCCTCTGAGTTTGAAAATCCTCAGGGCGTTCCGCTGTCCGCTATCGTATTCGGCGGCAGACGTGCAAAGACTGCTCCCCTCGTATATGAATCCACAAGCTGGCAGAACGGTGTATTCGTAGGTTCTATCATGGCTTCCGAAACAACAGCAGCGGCAGCAGGAGCTGTCGGTGTTGTCCGCCGTGACCCCATGGCTATGCGTCCTTTCACAGGCTACGATATGGGTGATTACTTCGCTCACTGGCTTGAAATGGGCAAGAAGATCGAGAATCCCCCCAAGATATTCAATGTTAACTGGTTCCGTCTTGACGATGAAGGCCACTTCATTTGGCCCGGTTTCGGTGACAATATGCGTGTTCTTCTTTGGATACTCGCACGTTGCGAGGGTAAGGCTGATGCGGTAAGCTCTCCCATCGGTTTCCTCCCCAAGGCAGAGGATATCAATGTAGAAGGTCTTGATATTACAGTTGATACTATCAAGGAGCTTCTTGATATTGATAAGGAAGTATGGCTTGAAGAAGCAGAAGGAATCAAGGATTTCTATGCACAGATAGGCGAAAGAGTTCCTGCAGAACTCTATGCAGAGCTTGACACCCTTATTGCAAATCTCAAAAAATAATAAATGCAACGAGTAGGAGGGAATATCCCTCCTACTCGATTTAAATATCAGGAAAAAGCTATGATACAGATATTTGGTAAGAAAAAATGTTTTGATACAAAAAAAGCTGAACGCTTTTTCAAAGAACGCAGGGTTAAGGTGCAGTTTATCGACCTGCTTGACAAGGGGATATCCCCCGGTGAATACAAAAGCGTAAAAAGCGCTGTTGGCAGCATTGATGCTTTGCTTGATGAAAAGCACCGTGATTACAAGCTTCTTTCATATCTTGCGTATGAGGCGGATAAGGATGAAAATATACTTGAGGATCCGTCACTTCTCAAAACTCCCATTGTCAGAAACGGCAAGCTTGCCACGGTTGGCTACTGTCCCGATGTTTGGCAGAAATGGCTGGAGGCAGAAAAATGAACCTTAAAGAGCATGCTAAAGAATATATACTGAAAAATCGAAACGAAAACGGTGTATATGTCGATTTTACTATGGGTAACGGACACGATACGGAATTTTTATGCGGTATTGCAAAAAACGGCAAGGTCTATTCCTTTGATGTTCAGCCTGCGGCACTTGAAAACACAAAAAAACTGCTTGATGAAAATGGACACAGTAACTATGAATTGATACTGTCGGGTCATCAGAATGTAAAGGAATATGTAAAAGAGCCTATTGACGGCGGAATGTTTAACCTTGGTTATTTACCGGGAGGGGACAAGTCAAAGCACACGATGTGTGAAACGACATTCAAGGCTGTCAAAGATGGAATTGAACTGCTGAAAGGCGGCGGTGTTCTTGTAATTTCCGTTTATCCCGGTCACGAAGAGGGAAGACGCGAAGGCGAAATGCTGCTTGAATATCTTGCTACATACGACCGAAAATATTATTCCGTTATGAATTGCAGAATGATAAATTCATATGACTCACCATTCATTATCGCGGTTGAAAAATATGCAAAATAATAAAATGAGGGATTGACTCTTTTTGAGTCGATCCCTGTGTTTTTAAATTGAAAATTGTAGTACCTTGTTTCATCTAAATCTTTACAGTGCGGCGCCATGCCTGCACCCACCACCTGCAATCAGTTTGCTTTGCAAACTGATTGTGGCTTGCAGATTTCCTACGGAAATCCATTTTGTAAACTTTTAGGTGAAACAGGGTAGTAGGGGTGATTCACGGATCACCCGATTTGGACGGTCATTTTAATATTTTACGCCAAAGCTTTTCTGTCATTTTTTCTTTTTTGGCAAAGTCCATTGATGATATGTAGATTTCTTCAAGCTGTTCGTGAAGTACCCTTACGGACGAAAGATAACTCAAAGCTTCTTTGATAACGGAATTGTATGCCGTATTCATAAACTTAAGCCGTTTTTTGTGTGATTTTATCCCTTCCTTGTTGATAAATCTGTACATATTAATGACCTTGTCGCTGTCCGATCTCGGAGTGCCGACAGTAAAGGATATTTTATGAAAGTTTAAGTATATACCGTCAATTTGCTCTGGAATATCGGGTGAAAAGCTTACGGTTATATCCTGACATTTTTCCTTCAGCTTTTCATACATTACAGATAACAAAATGTGTGCCGTGTTGTATCTGTCAATTATAACAAAATGTGTTTCTGTGTTTTCGTAAAATGTATCAAGAAAAACCTCGCCGCATGTGCCGTATGCATGGGTTATTCGCACGTTTTCCAGAAATTCTTCCCCGCGGGGAATTTGCCGTGTTAAACGCGCGGAAAAATCTGTAATTTTTTTATAAAGCACATATGGGGAAACCATGCTGTCATATTCTCTTTTGATTGAACCTGCGCACCGCAAAAATGCATACGCACGGTTGTAAAGCTCCGATTTTGCACGGATGAGCTTTATTATTTCATCCTTCTTTTCAGTCAGCTTTCTAATGTCGAAAAACTCTCCCAAATTTATTATTTCATCTGCCGCACCGGGGAAAAGCGGATCTGTCATATGCGGTGATGTTCCGTCGATTATTGCTGTTTTTATAGACGGGATCAAAATACCGTCAAGCGAATTTGTATCTGAGGAGCAAAGAAAGTATTCAACCTCTTTGCCGAGTTTTTCAGCTTTTTGCCCTATTTCTGTCATAAGACGGGATTTTCCCGTTCCGGGTCCTCCCTTTAAAATATATACTCTGTCAAGCTTCTCGGGATTGAATATCTTGTCAAAATATCCTATAAAACCGTTTGATGTATTTGCGGCGGCAAAATATGTGTTTTTATATTTTTCACTCATAAAAATACCTCTTTTCATAATCATCCTTAGTATGATATGAAAAAAGGTATTTTTTGTTATTATACTTTTTCTGTCGGGGCAACGATGCTTTCATTCACTGATACCGAATATATGTACGGAATCTCATTTTCGGCACGCTTTTTGAAGATTATTAAATAATCATCTGAGTATTCTATGCTGTTTTCTGCAAATCTTACAATGGCTTTGTATGTGTTTTCCGTTTCCTCAAGACTGACGATTTCAACACTTGTATATGCAGAGGTCAATTTTCCTGTAAGTATATACGCATTTATTTTGTCAAGATATGAAAAACGGGATGTGTTTTTGTTTTTTAAATGAACATCACCGCCGAAAAATCTATACACCGTGTTTTCAAAATCGTATGACGGAATAAGCGTGTTTACACTTAATTCGGGATAATTTTCTGCAAGGGCAGAAAACATTTTATCGTCAGCCGAATATTTTTCAAAATGTGTTCCCGCAAGATAATCAAGTACCGTGTCGCTGTATTCATCGGCGACCGATTTGAAATTATCAAAGCAGATTATGTCGCCCGTTCCGAAGGTAAGTATGGAGCATACGCTTGAAAGCTGTTGTGCAACGGTGCCTGTGCGGTCAAGCGAAGCGATGACTGCCTCGGCACCGTAATCGGTATTGTCAATTCCCAAAATGCCCGATATACCGCCCGAGCAGGAAGACAGCACACCGCAAAGTAAAAGCGGTAAAAATGTTCTTGTTATTTTAAGTCTTTTATTCATATATTCCCATTTTCTGTTTTTTGCATCAAATATCCATCGCGGACACTTTTTTTGCAAAGAACTATTTTTTTGATGTTGTAATATTCGCAAAGGATATTGAATATATAAAAGCCTGTCATGAAATTGTCTGCTCGCTTCGGCAGTTTTTCAAAAAGTAATGAGAGAGTTTCGTTTTTGTTTTTGCAAAGCGAGGTGTAGGCTGTTTTAATATCATCTTGCGTTGCTTCTGTTTTGCCGCCAAAGCAAAGGGAGAAAACAGAACGTGCTGTTCCGCCTATAAGATATATGGTGTCTTCGTTTTTTGTCGGTGCTGTTTTCAGTATATCCGTAACGTGATTTCTTATTTTTTCCTCATCCTCTGATGTGGGTATATTGTCAATATCAAGCAGTTCCTTTACACGTAAAGCACCGAGGGGCAAACTGCATGTGGTTGTAGGGAGCTTTTCTTTAAAATTTACAAGCTCAAGGCTTCCGCCTCCCATATCTGCCATTATGCCGCATTCAGCAACAGGGCAGTCAAGCATAAGCCCTTTTAAGCTGTACAGGGCTTCATCTTCACCGCTTATTATTTCAATTGTCACCCCGAGGCAGTCCTTGATCTTTTTGCATACTTCATCGGCATTTGAAATGCCGCGCAGGCTTTGCGTTGCGAAAATATATATTTTTTCACATCCGTCAACTGTTGCAGTTATTATGTATTTTTCAAGTATGCTTTTTAAAATTTCATATCCCTCATCCGATAAAGCTCCATGCTTGCTGTGTTTTGCAAGAGCACCCTTTTCGCTTCTTGCAGAAAGCTGTACGGCATCATTTTTTAAAACATTGAAAATATCAAGTTTTATTGTGTTTGAACCAATATCTATAATTGCTGTTTTCATTTTAAATACCTGCAGATGTTTTTATATGTTCTGTATGGATATCATACAGCATATTTATTGTATACCTACATTGTATCGCCATATATAACGGTGTGTAAAAAAAATATTAAAGGAGAGTAGGAATGATAGGAAATGTTTTCAGAATCATATATAATTTCTTTTTTGCCTTTTTAAAAGTGTCGGACAGCGATGTTTATCCCCCTCCGCTGTCAGCCGAGGAGGAACGTAAATGCTTTGAAAAAATGAAAACGGGCGATACCCTTGCCCGTGAAAAGCTGATACGGCATAACATGAGGCTTGTCGCGCATATTGTGAAAAAATATTATACACTTTCCAAAAATCACGATGATCTTATATCGATAGGGACGATAGGACTTATAAAGGCTATTGACAGCTTCAAGCCCGAAACGGGCACACGGTTTGCAACATACGCGGGAAAATGCTTACAAAATGAGATACTTATGTATTTCAGAAGTCAAAAAAAGCTACAGAATGAGGTTTCTATAAATGAAGTTCTCGACACAGACAAAGAGGGAAATCCGCTTACATATATCGATATTGTAAGTATTCCGGATACGATAGCCGATGATATAGACCGAAAACTGCAAATAGAAAATGTATTTTATGCGGTTAAAAAAGAGCTTACCGACAGAGAGAAAAAAATAATAATACTTCGTTACGGACTTTCGGGAAATAAGCCGAAAACACAGAGAGAAGTGTCGGAGCTTCTCGGTATATCACGCTCATACGTGTCACGTATCGAAAAGGCGGCACTTTCCAAAATAAGAAAACGAATGAAAGAAAAAGGTTTTTATTCATAAGCGGGAAAGTGTGCGAATATATTTCAACAGATAATTTTGCGGAAAGGTATGGTTTGGGAATGGATCAAAAAAAATTAAACAGTGAAAGTTTTATTTGCAAAAGGAATTTTTCGGGTGAAGATCAGACAGAGGTAACACAGGAATATACATTGCCCGATTATTTTCCTGATATAAAGCGCATTTTACATGTGTTTTCGGATGTTCGCAAAACAGGAATGTACATTTCGGATGACAAGATAGAATACGACGGATGTGTAAATTGCGGTGTGCTTTACAGGGGTGAGGATAAAAGTCTGCAGTGTGCGGAGTTCAAAACGGAATTTTCCGATGTTATACCGCTTAAAGGCGTAAGTGCCGATGTGTGCGATGTGTCGCTGTGCGCAAAAAATATGACCTTACGCGCTTTAACACCTCGAAAGGTGAGCTTGAAATCAAAAATTGAAGCACATACGGATGCGTGGAGCAAAGAAAATGTTACACCGAATGTACACGGCACATCTGATGAGAGAAGCATTGAAAGTATTACGCAAAGTATTATATTTTCCGATACATCGGTATGTGAAGAAACAGGTATAGGTGTATCGGAGGATATAAATATCACCGAAAGCATGCCCGCGGCGCAGAAGATCATTTATACGTATATCACCCCGCATACAACAGAAGCAAGGGCGGAGGACGGAAAAATTTTATTCCGCGGTGAATTTAAAGGGGCTGTTATTTATGAGTCCGTCGGCGATACAAATGAAATTCATTTGATGCCTTTAAGTATTGCGGTATCGCATATAATTCAGTGCGAGGATGCAAAAGAGGGATCGGTGTGTATCGGCAAAATAAATATTTATGATATAACATCAACGGTTTCCGAAAATACACAGGGCGAAAAAAGGGTAGTGGAGATCGATTTTCTGTATGATATAAAGGTACTTTGCAATAAAGGCGAAAGCGTTACAGCTCCGCTTGATATGTATGCGGTAGGACACACAGGGCGCATTGAACGGAAAAATATAAAGTGCTGTAAAAATTCCTCATTCTTAAAAGGAAATTTCAGTGTCAATGCGCAGCTTCCGAAAGAATTTTCTGAAAATATAACAGGTGATGTTTTGATGTCTTTCGGAAACGCACAGGGCACATCCTTCAGTATGGAGGGCGGAAAGCTTGTTTGTTCGGGGATTTGTGAAGTAAGTACGGTATTTGACGGTGACGGAGAATATGACAGTGTAAGAAGCTCATTTCCTTTTAAGGGCGAAATAGATATTCCCGATAGATCGTTCAATAAAGCACAGAGCGTTTTATGTAACTGCGGCGATATCAAGCTGAGATATGATGGGGAAAACTACTTTGCCGATACTGAAATATATATTGATTCCGTTTTGTGCGAGGAATGCTCGTATAATGTGATCGAAAATATCACCTTTGAAAAAAAGCCAAATGACGTAAAGCAAAGTGTGTTCACGCTTTACTATCCGACAAGTGATGAAAGCTTGTGGGATGTTGCGAAAAAATACGGTGTTTCGCTTGATTTTCTGAAATCGTCAAACGGTACGGATGATGTATCCGCGCATAAAAATGTTGTAATAATACCGAAAAAATAATTATAGCGGTTGGCTCAAATTCACCTTTGAGCCAACCGCTTTGAATTTTATTCAAGTATAAGTTCGTTTGTTTCAGCAAATGACGAGGCGGTTATTCCTTTCGGAAAAACGTACTTGCCGCCGCATGTGGAGCATTCAAGTGTGAGTGATTCGCCATCAAACGTAAGCTGCGGCGTGCAGTTGCAGTTGTTTTCGTAAAGTCCGGTTACCATAAGCATATCTTCGGGATTATAGAGCATCTCGCCTTTGTCTTCTTCATTACAGTGGCATTTGATTTTTCCGTCGGCGGCAAGCTCTTTTATTGTCAAAATTATACCGGAAATCTCCGAAATGTCGGGGACATCGTCGTAATCCTCTATCTCTCCGAATAATTCCTCAGGCTCGTTTCCAAGCATTTCCGCAAGTTCTTCAAGTGTATGTTCGATCTCTTCTGCGACCTCATCTTCTTTTCCCATGAAGCAAATATCAACGCCCGAATATCTGCAGTTGAGGTAGAACATTTCACCCGAAAAAGCAACGGATTCGCTGACTGTATATGTGTGATCCGTCCTGCAAACAAAGCAGGGAACTGTTATGCGTATTTTTTTGTCTGTTGAATATTTTATTGTCATTTCGCTTTTTTTGCAGGGGCATTTGATTTTTACCATTTCTGCATTGAGGGCAAATACACCAACGATACTTTTGATTGCACCTCCGCAATGCGGACAGCGGTATGCCACGGTGGTTTCTTTCGGCTTTATTATCATTTTATATCCTTTCTGTCTGTGTGTATCTTTCGTAATAGAATAAATATTGCTGTGCGATACCCGCGTAGTTGCCAAGGGTATCAAGCTCAAGATGTCCGCCGTAATACTTGTCGATGACCTTTTTTATCCACACGTCAACAGGAAATGCGCTGTATCTTGCACCTGCAAACAAAAGCACACAGTTAGCGACCTTTTCGCCTATTCCCTTGACACTTAAAAGGGCTGATTTTGCTTCATCGTATGTCATTTCATCAAAGTTATCAAATACACCGCTTTGCCATTTTTCCGCACAGTCGATGAGATATTTTGCACGGAAGCCGGTTTTGAAATCACGAAGTCCTTCTTCACCGCATGAAAGCAATTGCTCGGGGGCGGGGAAATCATACCGTATTTCACCGTCGAAGCACTCAATTTTATTTCCGCATTCGGAAGAAAGCGTTGAAATTATCTTTTTGATTCTCGGTATGTTGTTATTTTGCGAAATGATAAAGGAACACAGCGTTTCCCAAAGCGGTTGGCAAAGTATGCGTATGCCGCGGGAAACACTTTCCGCTTCTTTTATTATGCCGTCGGGAAAATGAGAAAAAATGTCCTCGTTTATCTTTGCGTAATCACAGTCAAGTCCGAGGTAATGCGCAAATATTTTATGATATTTTTCCTCGTCACAGCCGTATATTTTAACTGTGTCGCTGTCCTGTGTCAAATATATGTACATACCGCAGGCAATACCCGCAATACCGTTTTCAAAAGGTTCAAAACGGAAGCTTTGACCGCAGTCGAATATTTTGTATATATCAAAATATTCGGGACGTTTAAACTGAATATATTTTCCGACGGTATCATGCGATTCTGTAACTGTCGGATAAAGTATCTTTTGTGTTGTCATAAATTTTACCTTGACATATTGATGAAAATTGTTTATAATTATCTATATTAAACTTGGAGATATGATATGAAAGAACAGATATATACAATACCCGTCACAGAGGCGGTCGATAAAATAACAGAGGAAAAATCCTGCACCTGCCTTTTGTGTATGCTTTATGAAAAATTACAGGATGATGAGCTCAATCTTATTTTGGGCGCATCAATGATGGAGCCCGATATAAGGATAAAGACCAACAAAGAGGGCTTTTGCAGAAAGCACTTTGATATGATGCTCTCAATGAAAAACAAGCTCGGCTTGGCACTTATGCTTCAAAGCCACATAGATGAAGTAAGGCAGACTATATTCCCGAAGGAAGGCTTGTTCTCACCGAAAAATAAATGCGATGCTTCACTGAAACCGCTTGAAGAACACGTAAAAAGCTGTTACATTTGCAAAAAAATTGATTTTCATCTTACAAAAATGGCTGAAACTATCGTGTATCTTTGGGAGCATGAGGAGGAATTTGCAAAGAAATTCTCCCAAATGCCCTATTTCTGCGCTGAACATTACAGACTGCTTTTGCAAACAGGTGTCTATAAACTGCCCAAAAACAAACAAAATGATTTTTATTCAGCTGTGTCTTCTATCGAAAAAGCATATCTTGACAGCCTTTACGAGGATGTCAGCTGGTTTTGCAAAAAGTTCGATTACCGTTTTGCGGACGAGCCTTGGGGAAATGCAAAGGATTCATGCGAAAGAGCTGTCAAGCTGTTATCTTAATAATATTTTGCGGGGAAGTGCCTATCAAGGTACTCTCCGCTTTCTTTTTCGTATTTTTCAACATACTGTTCATATGTCAAATTTCCTTTCAAAACGGATCTGAAAGCACCCAAGGTGTATTTATTCAAACTCGTATATGTGCTTGAAAAAATATAAGCAAAGTCATAGTTGACATTTTTGATAATTATGTTGAATGCTGTCACAGCGCCGTTGTCTCTTAAAAAATGATTCATGTTTGTGTTTATATATTTCTGTATCATGTATTCGCTTGATGCAGCATTGAGGCCCATTATAACCGCCCCAAGCTCTGCGGTGCTTCCCGTTACTGCAGGCAGGGAAAGTACAATGGCATCGGGGGAAACAAACGACATATATCCGTCATCTTTGCTGTGTTTCGGATACGGTGCAACACTCCATACATCCTTCATATCGGCAAACTTTTCCGCGGCCGACAAGGAATCTGTTAAGAAAAGAACGTTTCCGCTTGTAAAATCCCCATCTTTGTCGGGAGAAAATTCCGTATGTTTTGCGATGCTTTCGCACACACCTTTAAATTTTTCGCTGAACGAGGAAAGACGCACGGGCTTATCTGCCACATTTTCAGAAAAAGTGAATGATGACAGAAGCAGGATGTCCTCGTAGGCGAAAGCCGTTTTGTTACTGTGATGCGTACCCTCGTATGATTCGGCGGCTGCCAGATATTCGTGGAATTTATCAAGTGTCCAGTCACCGTTTTTTACAAGATCCGATATAGGCTCAAGTCCGAGTGATTCTATATCCGTCTTGTTGTAATACAAAGCGGAAAGCTTCTCGGGCTCAAAACAGCCGTCGCCGGAAACGGCAAAAATGTCGTTTCCAAGTGTAAAAGCCGATACGGAAGAATTTAAATATTCTGCATCCTCGTCAAAATAAGGACTGGTGCGAAGTGATTTTAAATATCCGCCCGAAATAAGCGAAGCTGTCACATCGGCAGGCAAAGCGAATATGTGACCGGGTGAGGTGTTTGTTTTGTATTCTGCGGCAATTTCATCATATGCCGCGGCAGGTGCGGTTTTTACGGTGCGGAAAGAAAGGTCGAATTTTTCCTCAACCTTTTTTATTCTTGCGATCCTGTCGGAATTAAGGACTGTTTCTTGTCCGTCACCGCTGAAAAATGTTTCATCTGTGGTATAGATAGTAATTATCTCTTTTTCAAATGATATATCGGGAAGCTTGCCCAAAAGAAACTCCGCTTTCTTTTCGAGATTTTCGGGCGTGGGATTCTTTTTTTCGCCGCCCTCGGTAACGTCGGACGGCTGTGTATCATCGCCTGTTACAGCTTCCGTTTGCTTGTGGGGTCTATCGTTGACAACGATAAGCCCGCATGATTGCAAAAGTACTGAAAATATGATTAATAAAGATATTAAAAAACGTTTCATTTTCACACTTGACCTTTATAAGTTGATTATCCTCTACATTATACCCTCATAAAAAAATAAAATCAATATATATTTCTTTAATTTTCAATATACCGTGAAATTTTGATATTAAAATAAATACAGTCACACAATGTTAATAATTATATGGTATAATACACCTAAATGAAATTATGTTAAAAAAGGAAATCTGAAAATGCTCAGACTGGAAAATATATCGTGGACAACACCTACGGGTGTTCAAATTCTTGATGGTCTTTCCTTGACGGTAAAGGATAATGAACTTACCGTTATAACAGGCCCCAACGGCGGCGGAAAGACAACACTTGCAAAAATAATTGCGGGAATTGAAAAACCTACGTCAGGCAAAATTTATCTTGACGGCGTTGATATAACCGATAAGGATGTTACCGAAAGGGCAAAAATGGGTGTAAGCTTTGCATTCCAACAGCCCGTAAGATTTAAGGGAATTACGGTAAGAAGACTTTTGGAGCTTGCAAACGGCGGCAAAATGCCCGAAGACAAGATCTGTAATGTGTTGAGCCGTGTGGGACTCTGCGCACGTGAGTATACGGAAAGAGAAGTTGACGGCACGCTTTCCGGCGGTGAGATAAAGAGAATAGAAATTGCATCCGTTCTTGCCCGTCATACAAAGCTGTCGATATTTGACGAACCCGAAGCGGGAATCGACCTTTGGAGCTTTACAAATCTTATAAAAACATTTGATCAGATACGTCAGACCCTTGAAGGTACGCTTATGATAATATCACACCAAGAGAGGATATTGAGTATTGCGGACACAATCGTTATTGTCGGCGGCGGAACTGTCCAAAAGACGGGCACACCGGCAGAGCTTAACGATGAACTTTTCGGCGGCAGATTTACAACTGCGCCGTGCAGAAAGCAGGAGGCACTGTTTCAATGAATGATATAGCAAAAAAACTGCTTGAAGAGGTTGCCGACTTTGACGGTGAATTCAAAGGCGCGTACAACATCCGTGTTGACGGAACATGCGCAGGCAGACAAAGCAGCGATAATATAGCGATACTGAATAAAGAAGATAACCCCGGACTTGTTGTTAAAATCAAACCGGGAACGATAAAAGAAACCGTTTCTATCCCTGCCTGTGTTACACAGGGAGGAGTTGATGACCTTGTTTATAACGACTTTTTTGTGGGCGAAGGCTCCGACGTCACAATTGTGGCAGGATGCGGTGTCCACACTGAAACAGGTGAAGCGGCACGCCATAACGGCATACACAGGTTTATCTTGGGTAAAGGCTCAAAGGTAAAGTATATTGAAAAGCATATCGGCACGGGTGAGGGAAACGGCACACGCACGATAGATCCCGTGACGGAAATTATCATGGCGGAGGATTCCACACTCGAAATGGACACCGCACAAATAGGCGGTGTTGACAGATCAACAAGAAAAACAACGGCTGTTCTTGAAAAGGGCGCGAAGCTCCTTATAAGAGAAAGACTTTTGACGGAATATTCACAGTATGCCGAAACCGATTTTAAGGTTGAGATGAACGGTGAAGGCTCAGGCGCGGATGTTATTTCGCGTTCCGTTGCAAAGGGCAATTCCCATCAGGTATACCGTTCCGTTATAATCGGAAATGCACCGTGTACGGGACATACCGAATGTGATGCAATTATTTCGGAAAACGGCATAGTTGATGCCTCCCCCGAGCTTTTTGCAAGAAACGAAGATGCCGCGCTTATACATGAGGCGGCAATAGGAAAAATTGCGGGCGAACAGATACTTAAGCTCCGTACACTCGGAATGACGGAAGAAGAGGCACAGAACACGATAATACAAGGATTTTTAAGTTGATTATACGGAGGGGAAAATGAGAATACACGAATCGGGTGAAATGTATCTTGAAAGCATACTTGTTCTGCGCGAAAAGCAGGCACGTGTGCGCTCAATAGACATTGTAAACCAAACGGGTTACTCAAAACCGAGTATAAGCAGGGCTGTGGGACTGTTGCGCCGTGACGGTCTTATTGAGGTCGATTCGGACGGATATATAACACTTACCGAGATCGGTGAATCCCATGCCAAAAAAATCTATGAAAGACACAGAGTTCTGTCCGAATATCTTATCAGCATCGGCGTAAGTGAAGAAACCGCTTTGCGCGATGCCTGCAAGATAGAGCATGTCATAAGTGACGAAACGCTTAACTGTATAAAAAAGATAATACAAAAATGAGATCCCCCCGTTTTGTGTAATGCAAAACGGGGTATTTCTGTTATGTATAAAATTAGGCACATTTGACGTACTTTTACATAATATATTACAGGAAGGAGATATCCTTCCTAATTAAACCTTTCGGAGGAGTATATGAACTGCCTTTGCAATCTTTTCAATGACGACAGCTACGGCTGGCTTATCGTAATCGCGCTTATCCTTATTCTCTGTTGTTGCAACAACTGATGATATAATGTGAAATCGGGGTTGACTCGAAATCGGTAACAGTTAACGATTTTGTGTCAACCCCTATATTTTTTATAAAATTGTTCAGCGGTGAAATGACGATGGGCGAGTGATGCATATCTGTGTTTTGTGCAGTAATATTAATACTTGACTTTTTTATACTTATATGGTAGAATGTAATCAGCTGCAGCACACTGTGGTCTAAAAATAAAAAGAGGTATGATAATGGAACATAAGTTTATTCTTTCATGTGAATCAACGGTCGATATGCCGTATTCGTACATAAACGGCAGAGATATTTCCGTAATTTTCTACACGTATATGATAGAGGGTGTTGAATATGTTGACGATATGGGACGCGATCCCGAGGCGCTTGACAGATTTTACGCATTTCTTGCCGACGGTAAGCTCCCCACAACTTCGCAGATAAACTGTGAAAGATACTACGATTATTTTGACGCTCTCCTTCAAAAGGGTGACGTTCTTCATATAAATTTGGGCTCGGGCATGACGGCATCCGTAAACAACGCATATGAGGCACAGGCAAAGCTTAAGGAAAAATATCCGGATAGAAAGCTTGTTGTTATCGACTCATACTGCAGCTGCGGCGGCTACGGCTTGCTTGTTGAGGATGCGGCAGATCTGCGCGATGCAGGAAAGAGCTTTGAAGAAGTTGAGGCATGGGTAAACGAATACCGCTACAAGATGCAGCATCAGTTTTTCTCAACGGATCTCACCATGTTCAGACGCGGGGGCAGAGTTTCGGGTCCTGCGGCAATGGTAGGAACACTTCTCGGTATCTGCCCGATAATGAACCTCGATGCAACCGGTCATATTATTGCATATGATAAAGTAAAGGGTAAGAAAAAAGCAATAGAAAAAAATGTTGATGAAATCGTAAAGCGTGCAGAGAACTTGGGGGACTATGACGGAAAGTTTTATATATGCCACTCACACTCCCCCGAACTTGCAGAACTTACTGTAAAAGCCATCGAAGAGCGCATGCCGAAGATTAAAGGCAAGATAAGAATGAGCGAGATAGGAACAATTATCGCATCTCACACGGGTGTCGGTACAGTAGCATCATTCTTCTACGGCGAACCGAGAAATAAATAAATATAAAATTTATTTTTAAAATGCAATTTCGTCTTGAAATTGCATTTTTCTTTTATTATAATTGATATACAGAAACAAAGGAGAAGATGTACAATGCTTTTGAAAAAATACATAAAAAGAAAATCGGTTTTGATACTTGCATATATCGTTTTGATAACTATAGCACTTTGTTTCCTCGGTGCTGTTTATGTGCTCAGTGTCAATTTTTATGTCAAAAGTACAACAGAGGGCAGTATAATAACGGTGGATGAGGCAAGCGGACTTGAGGATGTTGACTGTATAATCGTCCTCGGATGTTATGTGAAGCCCGACGGTGTGCCGAGTGATATGCTTTACGACAGAATAAAGATG
>JAZTXA010000093.1:0-5939 GCA_045636245.1 Eubacteriales bacterium
AGAAATTTTTTGTGCGACATTCCGGATGTATGCTTTATTCAGACGAACAACGCAAGACGCGCTTATGCCGTTGTAATGAGCAATTATTATTCATCCCCCGAAAGATATCTGCGTTTGGTAGGTGTTACGGGAACAAACGGAAAGACGACTGTCTGCCGTATGGTGAAGCATATACTTGAATACAGCGGAATAAAATGCGGGATAACGGGTACATTGGGAAACGGTATGGGGGAGGAGCTGGAAAGCTCGTCAATGACCACACCCTCTCCGCGTGAATTTTACCGCTTGCTTGACGAATACAGAAAAAAAGGTGCAGATGTGGTTGTAAGCGAAGCTTCATCGCACGCACTTAAGCAGGAAAGACTTGCCACGTGTGTGTTTGATGTCGGCGTGCTTACAAATATAACTGCCGATCATATGGATTTCCACAAAACGATGGAAGATTATATAGCTTCCAAATGTAAGCTGTTTACGCAAAGCAAGGTGTCGATACTCAACGGTGACGACCCTTCATCAAGAGTAATAGCGAACAGAACAAGGGGAGTAAAAAGATTTTATTCCGAGATGGGAGATACCGATATTGTCTTGTCAAATATTATTCAGTACGGTATAAACGGAACGGGATTTGATTATTCGGGCAAAAGCGGTGCAAACGTAAGACTTAATCTTCCCGGGCGGTATAACGTAAAAAATGCCGCGTGTGCAATAGCGGCATGCGAGGAGCTTGGAATTGATGCAAAGGATGCAGCAAAGGCACTCGAAAGTCTGAAAGGTGTCAAAGGAAGGTGCGAAGTGCTTGATTTGGCGAAATTTGATGTCGGTTATTCTGTCATCATTGATTTTGCACATACACCCGATGCACTTTATAATATTCTTTTGACTTGTCGGTCGTTTGGTCATAAAAGACTTATTTGTGTGTTCGGATGCGGAGGCGACAGAGATAAAACGAAACGTCCCGAAATGGGCAGGATAGCCTCGCGCACGGCGGACCTTTCGGTGATAACCTCGGATAACCCGAGAACGGAATCACCCGATGAGATAATTTTCGATATATTGAAGGGTATTGACAAAACAGGCAGATACACGGTCATTCCCAACAGAACGGAAGCGATACATTTTGCACTTGATACGGCACGTGACGGTGACATAATACTGCTGGCGGGCAAGGGTCACGAGGAATATGAAATAGGAAAGAACGGGAAAACACCCTACAGCGAAAAAAATACGGTTTTTGAATATCTTAAAGGTAAAACGACTGAAGGATAGATTATGAAAAACAAAGTTTTGTTTAAACTCAGCGAGGCGGCAAAATGGTGCGGCGGCACACTTGTGGGGGATGACTGCGATGTGTGTTGTGCGGAAATTGATTCGAGAAAAATAAAAGAGTACACAGGTACGATGTTTGTCGCACTTAAGGGCGATAACACGGACGGACACAACTACATCGAAAAGGCAGTTGAAAACGGTGCTGTGTGTATACTTTGCCAAAGAGATCCCATGGGAAAAAGTGCGCTTGTTGTAGACGATACTCTCAAAGCCCTCGGCGATATTGCAAAAGGCTTTAAAGAACAGATCAAAACACTCAAATATACATTCGCCGTAACGGGAAGTGTAGGAAAAACCACCACAAAGGAATTTATGTCGTCTGTCTTCGGCACAGTTTACAAAACACATAAAACGGAAGGGAATTTCAACAGCGTTATAGGTTTGCCTCTTACGGTGTTTGAAATGCAAGAAGACGTTGAAGCGGCTGTTTTCGAAATGGGTATGAGTGGATTCGGTGAGATCGAAGCCATGGTCAATGTGGCTTATCCCGACGGTGCGATAATAACCAATATCGGTACCTCGCATATGGAAATGCTCGGAAGCCGTGAAAATATTTTAAAGGCAAAGCTTGAAATAACAAAGAATTTTACAAAGGACAGTGTCCTTGTTTTGAACGGTGACGATCCGTTTTTGCAGAAGGAAAGCGCAAATGCGGTCGAATATAAAAGAATATATTCCGCAGTATTCAATGAAGACGCGGATTATATAGGCAAAAATATAAATTTTGCAACTGACGGATTAAGCTATGATATTTATATAAAGGCGGAGAAAAGAACTGTTGAAAATGTAAAAATCCCCGCTGTCGGTATGCACAATGTATACAATTCGCTTGCTGTTTTTGCCCTTGCTTATACCTTCGGTATAAGCGAGGAAAATATAAAGTCGGGACTTTTGAATTACAAAACAACAGGCATGCGACAGAAGATATATTCTGTTGACAAATACACGGTAATTGCTGATTGTTACAATGCATCGCCTGAGTCGATGCGTGCATCGTCATCAACGCTTGCGGTACTTGCAAAAGAAAAAAATGTCAAATGTCATGCGGTTTTAGGTGAAATGCGTGAGCTTGGTGCCGCATCCTCCGCCCTTCACAGACAGGTCGGTACGGAAGCTTATAAAAACGGCGTTGACTTTCTCTATCTTTGGGGAACAAATGCCAAAAGAATTGCCGACGGGGCAATTGAAGCGGGAATGTCACCCGAGTGTGTGTTTGCTTTTTCGGACGGTTGTTCATATGAAGAGCTTACATCGGCAATACGCAATAATTTATCTGACGGTGACATGATAATGTTTAAAGCAAGCCGTGCTGTTAAGCTTGAAGAAGCAATAGAAAATTTTGAAGGATCTTTTAAAGTGTGATAGATATGTCCTCACAAACAATATTTTTTCTCATATGTTTTTTATGCTCGTTTTTGATATGTGCATTTGCAACACGTAAGCTTATACCGGTACTCAAAAGCCTCAAAATGGGGCAAAAGATACTTGATATAGGTCCGCGCTGGCATAAGGGCAAGGAGGGCACACCCACAATGGGCGGCCTTGCGATGCTTATTTCCGCTTTTGCGGTTGGTTTGGGTGCTGTAATTTACTGCGTGTATAATGACGGATTTGCACCGAATGTGAAAATGATATGCACAGTCGTTATGGCAATACTTTACGGTGCTATCGGAATAATTGATGACAGGGTAAAGCTTCTTAAAAAGCAGAACGAAGGGTTAACGGCAAAGCAAAAATATCTGCTCCAGCTCGTTATTGCGGGTATATACCTTGCAGTTCTTGCCGTGACAGATAACCTTTCAACGGTATTACATATTCCTTTCACATCATTCAGCCTTGATTTGGGAATTGTATATTACATATTCGCTTTATTGCTTGTCACGGGTATTGTAAATGCCGCTAATCTTACAGACGGCGTCGACGGTCTTGCTTCGACTGTGACACTTATAATCGGCGGTTTTTTTGCACTTGCCGCGGCTAAAACAGGAACTGTTGCAACTGATGTATCAGCGCTTTCGGGCATACTTATGGGCGTGTGCCTCGGTTTTCTTGTTTACAATGTGTACCCTGCAAAGATATTTATGGGTGACACAGGCTCGCTTTTCCTCGGCGGTCTTGCCGTTGGGCTTGCCTTTATGTTAGATGAACCGCTTATAATTGTGCTGTGCGGCCTTGTGTACATAATCGAAGCGTTAAGCGTTATGATACAGGTCACTTATTTCAAACTCACGGGAGGAAAACGCTTTTTCAAAATGGCACCTATACATCATCATTTTGAGATGTGCGGATTTTCCGAAATAAAAATTTGTATTACTTTCGGAGCTGTGACAGCCATATGCTCCGCACTTGCATATTTAGCTATTTGATGTTTTAAGGGGGTATTGTTATGGATAAAAAAGAAAAACAAGATATAGCCCCCGTGTCGGAAAGAAAAAACGAACTTCAGACAGTTTCATCGGTTAAACGGAAGGGTGATTATTCCGTAAGCCGTGACATTGTACAGGGAGGCAGACTGACCGTTTCAAAACAGCGCGGAAAATTACGCGCTGAGCGTACAGTTAACCGCATAAAAACGGGATTTGACCGTCCGCTTCTCGTAATAATTCTCATCTTGCTTTTGTTCGGAACGGTAATGGTGTTTTCTGCAAGCTATGCGTGGGCGCAGAACGATTACGGCGACAGCTTTTATTGGGTAAAAAAGCATATAATGTGGGTCGGATTGGGCGTCGGTGCAATGCTTTTGATAATGCAGGTTGATTACCGCTTTTTCAAATTCGCATCTCCCATCGCATTCGGTTTGTCGTTTATCCTTCTGTGTCTTGTTCCCATTATAGGAAAAACGGTAAACGGTGCAAAAAGATGGATAGTTATAGGCCCTATGCAGTTACAGCCGACAGAGCTTATGAAGGTTACACTTGTTCTGATACTGTCGTGGTATATTTCAAAATACGTTGTTGCATCGCGTGATCTTGATTCGCTTACTGTAAAAGAAAAAAAGAAGCCTGTTTTCAAACGCTCGCTTAAGGAATATTTTCCCGTTTTTATAAGAGAAGTGGCGGTTCCTTTTGCAATCGTCGGTATTGTGTGTGTTGTCACTCTTTTGGAAAGACATATGTCGGGTACTATAATTCTGTTCTGTATCGGTATGGTCGTTATTTTTGTGGGCAAGGTATCCGCAAGATGGATATGCGCTTTGTTTGCTGTTGGCGGCGCGGGTGCGTTGGCGCTGATTCTGACAGGCGGATATACAAGTGACCGTATAATGGCATGGCGCGATCCGTTTAAGTACGTTCTTAACGAAGGCTGGCAGATAGTGCAGAGTCTTTATGCAATATCGTCAGGCGGACTTTTCGGTGTCGGACTTGGAAATTCGACACAAAAGCATATGTATCTGCCCGAACCGCAAAACGACTATATATTCGCTATAATATGCGAGGAGCTCGGATTTATCGGCGCACTTGTTATGTTTCTTTTATTCGGCATACTTATATGGCGCGGCATCGCCGTTTCAAGACGTGCGCCCGACAGCTTTTCGAAGCTTGTTGCCATAGGTATTACGGGTAAGGTTGCAATACAGGCGATACTCAATGTTTTTGTTGTTACAAATATTTTCCCTCCCACGGGAATTTCTCTGCCGTTCTTTTCTTACGGCGGTACGGCACTTGTATTCTTGCTTTGCGAAATGGGAATACTTTTGTCTATCTCAAGATATTCATACCAGGAATAAGGTGTAATAATAATGAAGATCCTATTTAGGGGCGGCGGCACGGGCGGACACGTAAACCCCGCGCTTGCAATTGCCGAAACAGTTAAAAAGCATGATCCCAAATGTGAAATAGCATTTGTGGGAACACCTATGGGAATAGAGAACAAGCTTGTTTCAAAAGCAGGATACAAGCTGCATCATATAAATATACAGGGCTTGAGAAGAAAATTGACGCTCGAAAACGTAAAAACTTTATATCTTACGGTTACAAGCGTTTCAAAGGCGAAAAAGCTCCTTAAGGAAGAAAAGCCGGATGCTGTTGTCGGTACGGGCGGTTACGTTTGTTATCCGCTTGTCAAGGCGGCGGCGAAACTGGGAATACCTACAGCAATTCATGAGTCTAATGCAATACCCGGAATTGCAATCAAAATGCTTGCGCCGTGCGTTGATGTTATTTTTACGGATTTTGAAAAAACAAAGGAATATATCAAAGAGCAGTACAGGCACAAAATAGTGCACGTGGGAAATCCGTATTTTGAAAACGGTGAAAAATACGATTATTCAAGTGCAAGAAAAAAGCTTTCAATTGAAGGAAATTATAAGTACAGTGTGCTTGTTTACGGAGGCTCGCTTGGTGCGGCAAACATAAACGCGAATATTGTAAAGTGGGCGGAAAAATACCTTAAAGCGCACGGTGATATAAAGCTGACACATGCAACGGGTGCTGGCGGATATGAAAAAACGAAAGAAGCGTACCGGGCGTGCGGATTGGAAAACGATCCGTCAGCCGAGGTACTTGAATACATATACGATATGCCTTGCCGTATGGCGGCGGCAGATGCAATCGTGTGCAGGGCAGGAGCGATGACGTTGTCAGAGCTTGCGCTGATGGGTAAAAAGGCAGTCC
>JAZTXA010000094.1:0-34761 GCA_045636245.1 Eubacteriales bacterium
ATTTTTTTATCAAATATTACAAATAACCGTTAAAACGGGTTGCAGCATCCTGCCGGATTGGCATCGGAGTATTCTGCCTTGAGCTCGTCAAGCGTACCCGTGAAGATGATCTTGTTTTCTTCCTTTATGCCTTTGCCGTTGCCGCAGTCGGCTTTGTGTACCTTGTGATTATTCTTGTTCACAATATACTCTGTGGGAACTGTGGGGTCGATCGTGGGAGGACCGTTAGGGTCTGCGTGGTTATCTCCCGTTTTATAATCAATGATAACGCCCGGCTGAACATTATAGGAATATACGTTGAAGCAAATGCCGTCGCCCTCATCCTCTACTGACCAGCCTTCGATAAGCACGCCGCTTGCAAGCAGGTTGTTTCCGTCAAAGATAGGTGTTACACGGTACATAACGTGGTTGCCTGTTTCCTCTACGTAGTCACCGACCATTTCTTCAAACGGGATCATACCCTGAACGTTCAGATATCTTGTACCTGTGATAAGATTTTGCTTGTTGTTATTTTCGCCCGTCAACTGCCATGCGATAAGGTGGCAACGGTTGTAAAGGTTCTGACTTTCAACAAAGCTGTACTGGTTCTGCTTCCAGCCTGTAGGCTTGTGCGATATATTTCCTCTGTTACCTGTCGGCATTATTTCACGTCCGACACAAGCGAAGGTATATCCGCATCTTCCGAGTGAATCAAGTGTACTGTAATACTCAAAGGCAACTGTTGTCTTTTCGTCTTCTGTAAAGAACGGCTCGTTACCGTTTACCGCAACGTATGCCTTGCCCGAATATTCGGGAACATTGAGTACAGGCTTGTATTCGGCAGACGGTGTGATCGGTCTGTCATAGGGATTGTTCTGTATGGGTGCGTCTGTTTCGGGTGCATCAGTCTGCGCTGTCGTACCCTGAGGCTTCTGTGTTTCCTGCGGTTCTTGTGTTTCCTGGGGTTCCTGTGTTTCCTGAGGTTCCTGTGTTTCTTGAGGTTCCACGGTTTGCTCTGTCGGTTTATTTGTTTCACTGTCTGTCACGCCTGCGGTTATATCCGAGCTTGTTACCGAATCACTTGTGTCTGTGGTAACCTCGTCACATGCTGCGAAAAGCATGCACAAGACCGCAAGCAAAGCAATAATTCTTAATTTTATGTGTTTCATCTTTTCCATACTTCCTTTGTTATTTTGTCGTGCGATGTACCCTCAAAGTCTGTTGAGCTTTCCATTTTAAAGCCGTTTTTGGAAAGAGAAATGTTAAAGGACACATCCTGCGGATAAAGCTTATTCCAACGGTAAATTACAAAGCCCTCGGCTTTATCGACCGCTTCTTGAGTTATTTCACACTCAGCAAAGCAAAAATCCCCCTCGTTTTCGGAAAAAGGAAAAACTTCGCCTACTGTAATATTGTCATAGTCTTGGAAAAGCTTTTTTGAATATTCGCTCATATACAGCTTTTCTCCCGCCATATCCACAATATCTTTAACTATGACGCTGTCGCGGCTCTGGCGTCTGTTGTTGAAAAGAATACCGCCTGTTGTATCAAGGCATACAATAATATACATACTGCACCTCCGTTTTGTATTTACGGCTATAATTATAAAGCATATGTCCCGATTTGTCAATATACAAAGAATTAACAATAATAGATAAAGGATTGAAAATAAAATGATGTATGAAGAACTGTTTACGGCTCCACTGATGTCGGCGGCTTTTACGGGGTATAGAATATCAAAGCTGCCGTTCACACCGACAGAAGAAAACATCGGAAAACTGAAAGAAAAGATTAAAAGCACCGTCAAAGCGCTGTACTGTGAGGGCTTCCGATTTTTTTACAGCGGAATGTGTGACGGTGTCGATATCTGGGCGGCAGAAGCCGTACTTGAAGTGAAAGAGGAATTTTCCGACATATCCCTTATATGCGCTGTGCCGTTTGAGGGGCATGCCGACAGACTTCGAGGTTATGAGCTTGAGGAATATAACCGAATACTGTCGAAAGCGTACCGTGTCGATATTTTGAAGGGGCGCATAACATATAGAGAGATTGCGCGGGCATTCAATGAAAGAAACAAATATATGGTCGATAATTCCGATGCGCTTATCGCCGTGTGCAACGGCGATAATATGACCCCCGGCGGTACGGCAAATACCGTAAAAATGGCAAAGAAAAAAGGGATAGAAATAATATTTATTGATCCCGAAGCGATATAACGCAATATACGCCGTGCAATATGAAATGAACAAAAGCGGGTATATTTTTTCAGGGGGCGTCACGTTTCGCATATGCGAAACCGACGGTGCGCACAGTATCGTGTGACTTTTAAAATAATACGGTGAAGGCGCCCGCGTCAAATTCGCGAAGCGAATTGTGACGCCCCCGAAAAAACGAACTGCAATGGGCTCATACGGCATACAAATCTCGGGTGCTGTATTGCCAATCCCGCCGATTTTTAATACACGTCCTATATTGTAACAAAATATATCATTTTTCTTTTAAAATAATTTAATTAAAAAGTCATTTTAAAAAATCGTTATGTGATATAATCTAACAGCATTTATATATTATTTTAGGAGGGGGATAAAAAATGAAAAAAACACGGTTTTTGTGCTTTTGTCTTGCATTTTTGGCATGCATTATGGCATATCCCGTATCGGCATCCGATTCCCCCGCGTACAAACAGCTTTTGGCTGAAAACCCCGTTTATATCAAAAATGTAACACTTGATGAGCTGTACGGTTTTTACGAAAATGCATCTGTTGATGAAATATTTGACCCCGCGGAAAACAATTTCACAATGGGCGATGTGACAGTCGGCGGTGTCCCCGTTGAATGTTACGTATATATGCGTACTTTTTCGATAACGGATATTTCAAATTATACTATTGACGAAGCAAAAGCTTTGGCGGACGAAATGTTTTCTTCCATCAAATCATCACTTTCTTCAAAATATGTCAAATGCATCGCACGCTCTTACAGCATCAATATTTCCGGTGTGCCGGATAAGCTGAACAACGTATATAAATCGTTCACCGTGAAGTTTCTTATCGCAACAGGCGAAAGTAACGAAGAAAGGGCAGAGGTCATTACAGACTTTGTGCGCCCGACGCTTGCACAGTGGGAGGGCTTTTCCGAGGGTGACAAATTCAAAAAGCTTAATGCGTTTATCTTAAACGGACAGTTTTCTTACGATATGACGTTTTTCAACCGTTCAAGCGTGTATTCCTTTATAACCGATAAAAAGGGCGTTTGTGAGGAATATGCAGGGCTGACAGCACTGTTTCTTGATGAAATGGGGTACAAGAACCGCATTATCACGGGCGTATCGGGAGATCTTATGCACGTATGGAACATCGTTTATATAAACGGCCGTCCGTATCATCTTGACATTTTGCACAACGGTCCGATTAATGAAAACGGTGAACATGTTAAAACAACAAGGGATTACCTGTTGGTTTCGACCGAGGCTGTCATGAATAACAGAGTGCCGGATGAAAAGCACAGTGAGATATGCAATGTGGCTGTGTATGACTATATTTTTGAGGGTGCACCGACTCATATACCGAGCGAGTTTTTCAAAGTGGAAAACGGAATGATGTCGCGTATTCCGCTTTTTTCAAGTGTTTCGTATATAAAAACACAGCTCTCGCTTGATGGTGAGTTTTTCAAATTTATCGGAACAGACGGAAACGAAATGAAGGACGAAGATACTGTCGGCTCCGGCTGCAGGCTTGTGCTTGCGGTAAACGGCGGCGTTGTTCAGTCGCTTACCTTGTGTATTGACGGCGATGTTGACGGTGACGGAATCATTACCGACAGCGATATTGCACTTATTAAAGATGTGATTTTGAGGAAAAACACGGAAACTGTGTCACGTTTTTCGCCGTTTTGCGATATAAACGAGGACGGCGCTGTGACTGTAAGCGACTTTCTTTGCTTTTCAAGACTTAAAGATTCAATAACAACTTATCACGGATAAACGATGAAAAGGATATTAATTTTATTTGCGGTGATTTCCGCACTTATTTTAAACACTTATGCGCACAGCGCATTTTTTACCCTGTCCGGGGAAAGTGTAACGGCAAATTCCGTTTTCAAGGTCCGCATCTCTGCACGTATTTCCGAAGCGGAAGTGATGCCGGATACCGAAACGGATGTAGTCCTCCCCGATGTTACAGGTGACACGGAACAGCTTCCCGAGATATCTGATACGCAGGAAGAAACGCTGTTTGATGAAACGGTATATGCTGAAATTCCTGAGTTTTACACAGATCAAACAGAATTACTCACCGAAACGGCGGAAGATACCGATATTGACACCGATACAGGTGCTCACACGGGTGTGCTCGGCGGTGAGGGTACGCTCGTTTTCGATAAAGCAAAGCTTAAGATAGTTTCAGTAACTGCGTGCGCACCCGAAGGTATAACGGTCGAACACGGAAATGCGGACGGCTTTTACAGATTTATGTTTTATTCCGATGAGGAAATAGAGTCAGATATTCCGCTTATGGATATAGAATTTCAGATACTTACAGGTGAAGGGACTGTGTCGGTTATCATTTCCGAGGGGCTTTTTTCCGATGGCAACTATGACACTCCTTCCGAAAATGTATCTTTCACAGTTATTTACGGCACAGCTGAAACAAATACGCCGTCAACCCACGACCCGCAGGATTCAACGGTGTTCCCTGTGACATCCGTCATATCCGAATTTTCGCCCGATACTGAGGGAAAAGACGGTGATACGCACAAAAACACCGATACACCGACGCTTGACCGTTTATCAACATCATCCGATCCCACCGATGTTACCGATGAAAGATCGGTCTTGCCCGTTATAATCGCTGTTACAGCCGCGGCTGTTGCTGCTGTCGGTGCAGCGGTCATACTGATAACCAAGAAAGTGAAAAAATAATTTATAACATCTTAAAAAGGACTTGTACCGATTTATCGGACAAGTCCTTGAATTTTTTATATATTATGCTGCGGATCTTACGTCGGATACACCGTCTTTGAGTATGTCGATGATATATTCAAGACAGCGCCTTGATGCAAAGTCATTATCTGTGCCTGCTGTTCCGCCGTGTGTTGCGTTCTGCAGGCAGTAGCGTGTAGTGTCAAGTTCAAACACAGCGCCGAGGATAGATGCCGAATCAAGCGTTACGGTACCGTCGCCGAGTGTTGTTTTGAATTTGTCGGCGGTAAGCCTTACGCCCTTGCCGCTGTAATAGATGCTCGAAAGCGTTTTCTGCTCTGTACCGATAACGAAATATCCATTGTCATAGTCAAGTAACTGACTGTATACATTGTTATAAAGATCGTTCTGGACAGCTGCAGCAGCCTCGTATTTTGCCCCGAAAAGCTCCTTACAAAGCGCTTTGTATTCGGTAAGACTTGTGGGCTTATACATAAATGAGGGTTTAATGAATGCTGAAAGACCCTTGTATTTCATCATGGGAGTCTTTTCTGCGCTTTGCGTGAAGGGAAGAAGCTCAGCACAGGCAATAAGTGATGTGCGAAGCTCTTTGTCAAGACCGAGAGGCCCTGAAACAAAGTAATCGGCAACTTTAAGTATCATGCCTTCAATTCCGTCTGCAACAGCATCGTTTGTCAAAAGATCCTTACCGAATGAAGCATTCAGCATGGAAGTGGAACCCATATAAGGTGTACCGCAGGAGATCATCTTGTTTACGCTTTCAAATCCGTACTTACCGACGTAATTTGCAACGACAAGACCTCCCATACTGTGGGAAACGAAATCAACCTTGCCGAAGCCCGATTCTTCAATGAAAGCGTTGAGTTTTTCGGCTGCGTCAACCGTGCTCTTTCTGAAATCGTATGAGAAGAAATAAATTTCTCTGTCGGGAAACTGCTCACAAAGTGCATCTATTGTCGTTTTGTACGAGTCAAATGTGCCGTATTCCTTCCTTGCGCCCTTGGCATTCATGTTGACGGGCGGTATAACGTGAAGATCTCCGTTTTTAACTATTGAAGCAAATGTCGATATGAAAAACACGGAGGGCTCCCAAACACGTGTGAAATCGTTGAATACTTTATCGGATGTGAAAAGTCTGCTTCCCATGATACCCGGAACAAAAATTATTGGGCAGTCATCCTCTGATGCAAATGCGGAAAAGGGGATGATCGCCAAAAGCATGATAACTGCAAGAAATGCGGATGTAAATCTGAGAGCTTTTTTCATAACGATAACTCCTTTTGAAGTTAATTTATTGCGAATTTAGCCTTTATTCCTTCGTTGGAGGCAGTACAGCCGCCTGTAATTCTTATGATATTTTTTTTCAACTCATCGTATGCATCGTCTGTTTTGATGTCAGCACAGATCTCGGACACCATTTTAACGGATTCTGTACATACGTATTCGTACTGACTTTTCTCATAATGCTTCTCGTTCATTGCTTGCAATATTTTTTTTGTATCTTTTGCTCTGGGATTTTCAGATGCACATACAAGTGCCGCGCACATTATTTTCAAGTTTCTCGCATTTTCGGGAATATTTCCCAAAACGTACATTTTTTTCAGAATATCCTCGCTTTGCGCCTTCGTTTCCTTTATCTTATCACAGCAAAAGGTCACGATGTTTGCGCTTTTCATTGAAGCGACAAACGATTCGGTGCGGTGCTTTGCGTAATAGTCGTCAAGTGCGCTTTTGTATTTTAACATTGCGCGTTTTTCGAGTGTATTTTCTTTTTGCCGTCTGTATGCCATAACGATAAGCCCTGACGATGCACCGAGCAGCACAAGAATAAGCGACGGGAGCATTGCATCAAACTTGAATTTTTCGCCCAAAAACAGCAAAATAGCCGCACAAGCAACGCCGATGATACCGCCAACCAAAGAGTATTTATAGCTTTCTGTACGGTATCTGTGCCCTTTCGGAGTGAAGTCGCACAATCTCGGTTCAAACTCTTTTGGAACCTTATGATGCAGATTGTCAAGTGCATTCAAAAATTCATCACACAATTTCACGGTCGTTTCAAGCGAAACGATGCCGTCAAAGAAAGTGTTTGCGTTTTTCATTTTATCTTTAACTCCAAAATTTCAATAACATAATATAAATAATTATATATTTTTCTGTCGAAATGTCAATAGATTATTTCTAAAAAAATTACTTTAGTATAGAAAATTACACGATATCAAAGGCGTTCCGATGCATATTCGTCATATGTTGTTGCCTTGTCGTAGAAGCTTCCGGGGGTAAGATCGATTATTCTGTTTGCTATCGTTTGCACAAACTGATGGTCGTGAGAGGTAAACAGAACTGTCTGCGGATATTTTATAAGCCCGTCGTTAAGTGCTGCGATGGATTCAAGATCAAGGTGGTTCGTCGGCTCGTCAAGTATAAGAACGTTTGCGCCCGACAGCATCATCTTGCAAAGCATACAGCGTACGCGCTCGCCTCCTGAGAGGACACCGACACTCTTAAGCGCCTCATCTCCCGAGAAAAGCATTCTGCCCAGCCAGCTTCTGACATCTGCTTCATATATAAGATCACTGCAGTTTCTTATCCAATCAATAAGGTTTTCCGTGTGTCCGTCAAAATATTCGGAGTTGTCAGACGGCATATACGCCTGCGTTGTGGTAACGCCCCACTTGTAAGTACCTGAATCGGGCTCAAGCTCACCGCAGATTATCTTGAAAAGCGTCGTTATTGACACGGGATCGCCGACAAATGCAACCTTTTCGCACGGACGGAGCGTGAAGCTTACGTTGTCAAGCACCTTTTTGTCACCGACCGTTGCGGTGATTCCGTCAACCGTGAGCATATCCTTGCCCGCTTCTCTGTCAGGCTTGAATGCAACGTACGGGAAACGGCGGGAGGAAACGGGCATTTCGGCAAAATCAAGGGAGTCAAGCAGCTTTTTTCTGCTTGTTGCCTGCTTTGATTTTGAAGCGTTTGCCGAGAAACGCGCAATAAATTCTTTAAGTTCAGCCGCCTTAAGCTCCGCCTTCTTGTTCTGCTCACGCATCTGTCTTTGGCGTATCTGTGTGTATTCGTACCAGAAATCATATCCGCCGACGGTCATTGTTATCTTGCCGAAGTCAACGTCAACTGTGTGCGTGCAGACGTTGTTGAGAAAGTGACGGTCATGCGATACGACAATAACAACGCTGTGCAGATCCATGAGAAATTCCTCAAGCCATGCGATGGTCTTGAGATCAAGGTGGTTGGTCGGCTCATCCATCAGAAGTATGTCGGGATTGCCGAAAAGTGCCTGTGCAAGCAGTATTTTAACCTTTTGGTCACCGTTTAAGTCCTTCATTAAAGCGTAGTGAAGGTCGTTGGGGATGCCGAGGGCGTTGAGCAGTATCTCCGCATCGCTTTCTGCGGAATATCCGTCAAGCTCCGCATATCTTGTTTCAAGCTCGCAAAGGCGTATGCCGTCCTCATCGGTCATTTCTTCCTTTGCATAAAGAGCTTCCTTTTCGTCCTCTATCTCGCAAAGCTCGGGATTTCCCTTAAGCACCGTTTTTATAACGGTGTATTCATCAAATGCAAAGTGATCCTGCTTGAGAATTGAAATTCTTTCTCCCGGGGTAACGGATACCGTGCCGCTTGACGGCTCCACTTCTCCCGATAAAATCTTCAAAAACGTGGATTTACCCGCACCGTTTGCACCTATTATGCCGTAGCAGTTGCCCTTCGTGAATACAAGATCGGCACCGGAAAAGAGCACCCTGCCGCCATACTGTAAAGAAACATCATTTGTTGATATCATTTTTATTTTTCCAAATCCTTTATTACATTATTACTCCATTATATTCTATCACACACCTTTTGAAATGTCAAGGGATGCTGTGCCGTGTTTGAGCGCACATAAGTAAATAAATGTTAAAATTTATTTTTACCCTTGAAAAAAATTTTTCTCTGTGGTATTGTATAAACTGCAATATTTTTTGGGAGGATGTTTTTTTGGAGTTTATAACAAGCAAAAGCAACCCTAAAGCAGTACATGCATCAAAGCTTTTACAGAAAAAATACAGGGAAGAATACGGTGAATATACTGTCTCGGGCAGAAAGCTCACAAAGGAAGCCGCACTGTGCGGAATTGATGCAAAAACAATTTTTGTCACAAAAAAATTTTTGGATAAAAATGAAGAATTTTGTAATGATATTTTTAAAAAAATTGGTCAATCTGCCGAAATTATTGCGACAGATGATGATATTTTGAAAAAAATAAGCGGTGAAGAATCGCCCGACGGCATACTGTGCGTTTTTAAGTGTATTGACAAATCCGAAAAAATAGATAAAATATATAATAATACATTATGTGACGGTATAACGGGCGGAGTCATAATTCTTGACAGCGTGCGCGATCCCGGAAACATGGGTACTGTAATACGTACGGCGTATGCCCTCGGTACAGGTCTTATCATCGCATCGCCCGACTGTGCGGACATCTATTCGCCAAAGGTACAAAGAGGCGCTATGGGCGCGGCGTTCTCGCAAAGCATTGTTACAATGAAAACAGCCGATGCCATACGTGATCTGCAAAGCAACGGCTTTTCGGTTTACGCCACGGCGCTTCATAAAGAAAGCGTAGATATACGCGATGTGAAGATTACACCCAAAACGGCATTCGTCATCGGTAACGAAGGAAACGGACTGTCCGATGAAATCATAAACCTTTGTACAGGTTCGGTCATAATTCCTATACAGGAGCATTCAGAGTCGCTGAATGCCGCTGTCGCCGCATCGATAATAATGTGGGAAATGGCGAAAAAATAAACGCAAGCGGTGGATGAGGTGTCAATAAAATAAGCACAAATGGGTTTCACCGTCTTGGATGAATTGCCTTCGGCATGAATTGTTATTCGCACGGAGAATAACATTATAACCGTAGGGGCGTGCACCGCACGTCCGCACGAAATGAGCGTAAATGGGTTTCAAACGGGCGGATTGCAGTTGGCTTTGCCAACTGCTTGAATCACGCCCCCATGGCATCATGTTGAATGAATAAAAATCATATTTCCGTTGGGAAATATGTGCGCGTTCGCCTGTGGCGGTTGACGTTGTCAACCGATGGGGGACAGGCGAGCGCACCGTCACCACGTTGAATCAGATGAGCACAAACGGGTTTAAAACGGCGGGAGTAAACCCCCGCCCTACGAATCACGCCTGAGTGAAACGAACGAAAATAATAAACAGAAAGGGACAGAAATGTCAAAACTTGTTATTATAGAGTCTCCCGGTAAGGCGGGAACGATTAAAGGCTATCTCGGCTCGGGATATAAGGTCGTGGCATCGGTAGGCCACGTAAAGGACCTCCCCAAGAGTACGCTGGGAGTTGATATTGAAAACGGCTTCAAGGCGAAGTATGTCAATATAAGAGATAAAAGCGAGCTTATAAACAACCTTAAAAAGGAAGTAAAGCAGGCTGACGAAATATTCCTCGCAACGGACCCTGACCGTGAGGGTGAGGCTATCGCATGGCACCTTGCAACAGCACTTGAATGTGACGAGGCGAAAACAAGCCGTGTGACGTACAATGAGCTGACAAAGGAAGCCGTGTGCCGTGCCATTGAAAATCCGGGCAAGATAAATATGGATCTTGTCGATTCACAGCAGGCAAGACGTATTCTTGACAGGATCGTGGGCTACAAGCTCAGTCCGTTTTTGTGGAAGACTGTCAAAAGCGGTCTTTCCGCAGGACGTGTGCAGTCTGTTGCCACAAAGATAATCGTTGACAGAGAAAACGAGATAAGAGCCTTCGTTCCGAAGGAATATTGGACTATTGAAAGTGAACTTGAAACAGACAAAGGCGACGTTTTCAAGGCACGCTTTTTCGGTATAAACGGCGCAAAGACAGAGGTGACAAGTGCCGAGGAAGCACTCTCCGTGGTTGAAGGAAGCAAAAAAGAGGATTTTGTGGTATCATCCGTTAAAAAGACTCTGAAATACAAGAATCCCCAGCCTCCGTTTATCACCTCGACCCTCCAGCAGGAGGCATCAAAAAAGCTCAACTTCCGTTCACAGAGGACGATGAAGGTAGCTCAGGAGCTTTACGAGGGTATCAACCTCGGCGCTGAGCTTGGCGGAACGCAGGGTATTATCACGTATATGAGAACTGACTCGCTCCGTATATCCGATACGGCGCTGGCATCGCTCCGTGACCATATAGACCGTGAATACGGAAAGAAATATCTTCCCTCAAAGGCAAGAATATTCAAGGCAAAGGCGGGCGCACAGGATGCACACGAAGCCATCCGTCCGTCGTCGCTCGAATTTCCCCCGAAGCTTATAAAAGACAAACTCTCGGCTGATCAGTACCGCCTTTACAAGCTCATCTGGGACAGATTTGTCGCAAGCCAGATGTCACCTGCGGAGCTTGATACGGTAAGCCTTGATATAAATGCGGGTATATACACGTACCGTGCAAGCGGATATACCGTCAAATTCAAGGGCTATATGGCTGTGTATGAGGAAACAGAGGACAGCGTTGACGAGGAAAGAGGCATAAAGCTTCCCGAAGTAAATGAGGGCGACAGCATGAAGCTTCTTGACCTTGTCAAAAAACAGCATTTTACAGAACCTCCGGCAAGATTTACCGAAGCTTCTCTTATCAAACAGCTTGAAGAAATGGGAATCGGACGTCCCAGTACGTTCACACCCATCATCACAACTATCGTTGCAAGAAATTATGTCAAGCGCTCGGGCAAGTCGCTTGCGCCGACATCGCTCGGTGAAGTGACAACACAGCTTATGACTGACTTTTTCTCCGATATAGTTGACTATAAATTTACGGCAAATATGGAAAACTCCCTTGACAATATATCCCACGGCACGGAAAGCATGCAGGATGTTTTAGGCAATTTCTGGCGTGATTTCAGTGTAACATTGGAAAAGGCAGAGGAAACTGTTAAGGGTAAAAAATACAAATACGCGGATGAAGAAACGGATATAATCTGCGAAAAATGCGGCGCGACAATGGTTATAAAGTCGGGAAGATACGGCGACTTTGCCGCATGTCCCAATTATCCGTCGTGTAAAAATACAAAGAAGATAGACAAAAACGGCAACGTTGTACCCGAAAAGGAAAAAACGCCCGTTGTCAAAACCGATATGAAGTGCGAAAAGTGCGGCGGTATGATGGTGATAAGAAGCGGTCCTTACGGCGAATTTTACGCATGCGAGAACTTCCCCGCATGTAAAAACACGCTCCAGAAGACCGAACCCACAGGTGCCGCCTGTCCCAAGTGCGGCGGCAGTGTTGTAAAGAAAAAGCACGGACGCCGTGAATATTTCGCATGTTCAAATGCACCGAAATGCGATTTTACAACATCGCACGCACCGTCAAGCGAAAAATGTCCCAAATGCGGCTTGTCGATGTTCACGAAAAAATCGGGCGAAAACGTATGCCTGAACGAAAAATGCCAATGAACCGTTCATATGTAAACGTGATCGGCGCAGGTCTTGCGGGATGCGAGGCGGCATATCAGATTGCAAAGCGCGGTGTCAAGGTAAGGCTTTACGAAATGAAGCCCGAAAAAAAGTCACCTGCGCATAAAAGTAATATGTTCGCGGAGCTTGTTTGCTCAAACTCCCTGCGCTCGCTTCAGATATTCAACGCCGTCGGACTTCTTAAAGAAGAAATGCGCCGTCTTGACTCGCTTATAATGCGTGCGGCGGATGAAACAGCCGTGCCCGCAGGCGCATCACTTGCCGTTGACAGAGATAAATTTTCCGCATATATAACAAACGAAATAAAAAATAACGAAAATATTGAAGTCATATCAGGTGAGGTCACGGAAATTCCAAAGGATGAAATAACCGTTATTGCGACGGGACCACTGACCTCCGATGCTTTGAGCGAAAAAATAAAAGCGCTTGCAGGTGAAGGACTTCACTTCTTCGATGCCGCCGCCCCTATCGTGTCGGCAGATAGCATTGACCGTGACATCACCTTTGAGCAGTCGCGCTACGACAAGGGTGAGGCGGCATATATAAACTGCCCGATGACGAAGGAAGAGTACGAAGTGTTTTATAACGCTTTGATAACTGCGGACACAGCTGAGCTTCACGGCTTTGAAAAAGAACCGAATGTTTTTGAGGGCTGTATGCCTGCCGAGGTTATGGCAAAGCGCGGGTTTGAAACGCTTTTGTTCGGCCCGATGAAGCCCGTCGGACTTACAGACCCGAAAACGGGCAAAGAACCGTATGCCGCAGTTCAGCTAAGGGCTGAAAACCTTGAAAAAACGATGTACAATATCGTCGGTTTTCAGACGCATCTGACGTTTGGTGAGCAAAAAAGGGTGTTTTCAATGATACCCGGCTTGCAGAATGCCGAATTCTTACGCTACGGCGTGATGCACAGAAACACATATATCAATTCCCCCGGCTTTCTTGATGAAACATATATGGTTAAAAACACCCCCGGACTGTTCTTTGCAGGACAGATAACGGGTGTTGAAGGGTATGTGGAGTCATCCGCCTCGGGTCTTCTTTGCGGAATAAATGCCGCAAGATTTGCAAAAGAGTCGGAACCGTTTGTTTTCTCCGATGTGTCTGTCATAGGCTCCATGGCGAAGTACGTGTCAAGCTATAACGGCGCTGATTTCCAACCTATGAATGCCAATTTCGGCATCATCGCCCCGCCTGACAGAAAAGTAAAGGGCGGCAAACGCGGCAGATACGATTATTACGCCGTGCGTGCGCTTGAATATATTGATTCTTTAAAGGATTTAATTCCTTAAACCGTGATCGCCGAAGGCGATTACTTCACAGTGCGTAAGCACTGCTTCACACAGCGCAGCTGTGCTTCATATCACGAGCGTGCGAGTGCTGCTTCATTAAACAAACCAAACTCGAATTGAATGAAAAAACATATTTCCGCAGGAAATATGCGCGCTAACACCCGAGGCAATTTGCTTCGCAAATTGTGGGGGGCGGGCAGGCGCACACCCGAATTAAATGAATAACAAACAAAAGGTATGTACAACGAAAATTTAAACGATCTTTATAAAACGTGTGGGTACACGTTTCAAAAAACCGAATATCTTTCGCTTGCGCTCACACACTCCTCATTTGCCAACGAAAACAAAAAGTCGAAGACGGAATGCAACGAAAGACTTGAATTTTTCGGTGACTCCATACTCAGTATTCTTGTGAGCGAATATATGTTTTTCAAATATCCCGATCTTCCCGAAGGGGAGCTTACGCGCACACGTGCATCGGTGGTATGTGAGGAAACGCTGTTTTCGCTTGCCGAGAAGATCGACCTTTGCTCTCACATAAAGCTTGGCAAAGGTGAGGAACAAAACGGCGGACGTCACAGAAAGTCTATCCTTGCCGATGCATTTGAGGCATTTCTTGCCGCCGTATACATCGACGGCGGACGCGGTGCGGCAGAAAAGTTTTTATATCCGCTTATAATTCCCGAAATTGAAAAGCATATAGAGCCCGGAAGCAACATCGACTACAAAACGGTGTTACAGCAGTTTGTGCAGGGATCGCCCAACGCGGTGCTTGAATACATAGTTACAGGTGAAGAAGGTCCGCACCACGACAAGGTGTTTCACGTCGATGCAATACTTGACGGCACGGTCGTCGGAAAAGGCTCTGGCAAGTCGAAAAGACGTGCGGAGCAAGAAGCGGCGAGGGGCGCACTTCTTTTGTTCAGCGTTATAAAAGAATGAAGCATGTAAATATCCCCATTTTTATCCCGCACCTCGGATGCCCGAATGACTGTGTATTCTGCAATCAAAGAAAAATTACGAAAACTGCCGAATTTGATCCCGACACCGTAATACCGCAGATAGAAGCGGTGTTGAAAACAACAGACGGGTGTGAGCGAGAGATCGCATTTTTCGGCGGCTCGTTTACGGGAATTGACAGGGCGCTTATGATAAAGCTCCTTGAAATAGGACACAGCTATATAAAAAACGGTGATGTGACAGCGCTGCGCTGTTCCACCCGCCCCGACTATATAAATACCGAAATCCTTGACATACTGAAATTTTACGGTGTAAAAACCGTTGAGCTCGGCATACAAAGCACAGACGATGATGTGCTTAAAGCGTGCAAACGAGGGCATACAAAAGAGCAGTCAATAAATGCGATGAAATCCGTCAAAGCGCACGGATTTGATCTTATCGGGCAGATGATGACGTCTTTGCCGTCGTCTTGTATTGAAAGTGAAATTAAAACTGCACAGGATATTTGCCTGTGTCACGCCGACGGTGCAAGAATTTACCCGACTGTGGTGTTTTGTGACACCGCCCTTGCCGAAATGACAAAGCTCGGACTTTATACGCCGAGTACAAGGGAAGAAACGGTACTTCGTGCAAAAGAAGTTAAAAAGGTGTTTATTTCCCGCGGAGTACCCGTAATACGGCTCGGACTGCAGGCACAGGACAATTTGGGTGCTGACGGCGATATTTTCGCAGGAGAGTACGACCCGTCGGCAGGGCTTGCGACAGACTCCGCGATTTATCTTGAAAAAACAGAAAAACTGCTTGGTGAACAGATAGTAACACTCAAAAACGCTTTTGTAACATTATATGTTGCAAAAGGGCATACATCATCGGCAGTAGGTATAAATAAATCAAACAAAGAAGCATTAATTAAAAAGTACGGCATATACAGAATAAAGGTTATCGAGGAGGAAAATTTGACTCCTTACGAAATAAAAATAAAAGTCGTTCCCGACACAAGGAGGTGACTGTGTGTATTTAAAATCAATAGAGCTTCAGGGATTTAAATCATTCCCCGACAAAACAACTCTTTCGTTCAATGAGGGCATAACAGTCATCATCGGCCCTAACGGAAGCGGTAAATCGAATATCGCAGATGCGATGCGCTGGGTGCTCGGCGAGGTATCGTCCCGAAATATCAGAGGAACAAAGATGGAGGATGTTATCTTCGGCGGATGCGAAAGCAGAAAACCGGGCAGCTTTGCGCAGGTAACACTGTGCCTTGACAATTCATCCCCCGTCGGACGTCTTAATATCGATTATGACACCGTCACCGTCACAAGAAGATATTTCAAAGGCGGTACAAGCGATTATCTTATAAACGGCAAGGCGTGCCGTCTAAAAGACATACACAAGCTTTTTATGAACACGGGTATAGGACGTGAGGGATATTCCGTCATCGGTCAGGGTAAAATTGCCGAGATCGTGTCGAGAAAAAGCGAGGAAAGAAGAAGCGTATTTGAGGAAGCCGCAGGTATTTCAAAATACAAATTCTCAAAGAATGAAAGCGCCAAAAAGCTTGCACAAACAGAGGACAACCTCTCCCGTGTGCTTGATATTTTGGGTGAGCTTGAAGGGCGTGTCGGCCCGCTTGAAAAGGAAGCGGAAAAGGCAAAAAAATACCTTGTGCTTCATGAGGAGAAAAAATCGCTTGATATTGCAATATGGCTTTACGATATGACACTTCTTGCCGAGGAGATAAAAAAAATCCGAGGCACGTATGAGCTTTATAAAACAGAGCTGGAGCTGACAGAAGGCGAGCTTTCCATCCTTGAGGAAAAAACGGAGGGCTTAATGGCTGAAAGCATTGAGCTCAAGCGGGCACAGGAAGCTGAAAACAAGCTCCTTTCCGATAAAACCGAGGAAAAATTCAGAAAAAGCAACGCAAAGAGCATGGCGCTTAAGGAAATCGAGCATTTGAAAAATGACATCTTAAGCACCGAGGAAGCAATAAAAACAACGACTGAGGAATTTAATGAGCTTTCCGAAAAGATAAAGGAAAAGCTTTCGCTGTCAAATTCCCTTGCAAAGACGTCCGAAGAGCTTAAAGCACAGCATGCAGAGGTTTTGAAAGCCCATACTGAAATAACCGAAAGCCTTGAAAAAATGAGCATGCTTGCAGATGATATTGCAGAGGAATCCGAAAAGCTAAAGGAAAAAATTACGGATATCCGCATAAAGCTTTCCGTTGCCGATACGGGCGACGGGGAGGATTCCGTAAAAGACACGGCGCTTGACGAGGAAATTGCCGAGCGTTTGGTAAATTTAAAGCTCATAGAAGACCGTGCAAGAAAAGCCGAGGAGGTTATTGCAGGGTACGAGGAAAAGCTTTCAAAAACAGCGGATTCTGCAAGAAAAGCAAGAGAAGAAGCGGAGAAAGCGGGAAAAGAGGCTTCAGCACTCCGCGAGCAGATAAATGAGGTATATATCGACATTTCCTCCAAAAATCACAGGATAGAAAACCTTAAAAGAATGGAGGAGCTTCTTGAAGGCTACTCCCACAGTGTAAGATTTGTTGTGGAGGAATACAAAAAGGGCAATATAAAGACACGTGACGGAAGTGCTTGCGGTGAAATTTACGGCCCTGTTTCACGTCTTATAAAGGTCGATGCCGCGTATACAACGGCAATCGAAACCGCACTCGGTGCGGCGATGCAGAATATCGTCTGCAAGGACGATAATTCGGCAAAGGATGCAATAAGACACTTGCAAAAAAACGGTGCGGGACGTGCCACGTTCTACCCTATATCAACTGTAAAGCCGATGTATCTTTCGTATAACGAAAATGAGCTTTCCGGAAATGACGGATATGTAGGTGTTGCATCGTCACTTGTAATGTGTGATGAAAAATTCCGCGGCATTATCGGAAATCTGCTTGGCAGAACGGTAGTTTTTGTAAATATGGATAAGGCATCCGTATTTGCAAAAAAATATGACCATAAGATAAGAATAGTCACCCTTGACGGTCAGCTTATAAATGCGGGCGGTTCATACACGGGCGGTTCGGCAAGAAACGACAGCGGAATGCTGTCCCGAAAGGCGCAGATAGACACGCTTTCAAAGCGGATAAATGCGGGCAAAGCGAAGATGGACACCTTGAAAAAACAGCTTGATGAAGTTACCGAGAGGATAAAAGAGCTTGAAAACGGTGCCTCTGATACCGACGGACATGTGTCTATCATCACATCGCTTTTAAATGCCGAAAATACACAGCTTCAGGTGCTTAAAACACAGATAGGCCGTGACTCTGACCGTCTTGAAGAATTAAAGGCAGAAAAGAATGACATCGGCAAGAGGGCAGAACGCAGAAGACTTGAAAAGGAAGCCCTTGAAAATGAGCTTGCAAATCTTCATAAACAGCTTGAACAGCTTGCAGTATCCCTTGAAAAGACGGAAAAAGACATAGCAGAGGGCAACAGTAAGCAGGAAGAGTTGCGTGCAAGCCTTGCGTCGTTTGACATAAAGCTTGCCGAAAATGCAAAGGAAAAGGAAGCAGTCGACACAGCAGGGGCAGAGCTTACAGAAAGATGTAACGATGTCAAGGCAAGAAAAGAAACAGCGGAAGAAAAGCTTTTAACATTCAAAAATAAATTCGAGGAAAATATAAAGACTGCCGAGGATTCTTCAAGCACGGCAGATGCGCTTGAAGAGGAAATAACAGCGATAAAAGCACGTATCGAGTCGCTTTCCTTAAGATCGCTTTCTCTTGAAGGTGCGCTTAATTCTTCACGTGCCGCCGAAAAGGAAAAGGCACACAAGAAGGAGCTTATGTTCCGTGAGTTTACTTCAGCCGAAACAAAGCTCGGCAATGCCGAGGAAAAGCGTGAAAAGCTTACACAGTCGCTTAAAGAGGAATACGACCTTACGTATTCCGAGGCAAAGGAAAAAACAAGCGATATAACCGTGACACCCGCTACACGCGGTGAGCATGTGAAACGTCAGACAGAGCTTAAAAATAAGCTCCGCGCCCTCGGACACGTCAATGTCAATGCGGCGGAGGAATATAAAGAGGTCAAGGAAAGATACGATTTCATGACAGCCCAGACGGAGGACCTGAAGGCGGCAAAGACAGAGCTTGAAGAAATAATCTACAAGCTTGATGAGGAAATGAAGTCGAGCTTCTCAGAGGCAATAGAAGAAATAAATGTTTGCTTCAGCAGGGTATTTTCACACCTGTTCGGCGGCGGACATGCAGAAATAAAGATTGCAGAGCCCGATAACATTTTAGAGTCAGGTATCGACATAAACGTAGCGCCCCCCGGAAAGATAGTAAAGAGCCTTTCGCTTTTGTCCGGCGGTGAGCAGTCGTTTGTTGCAATTGCGCTTTATTTCGCACTTCTTGAAGTAAACCCCACGCCGTTTATCTTGCTTGACGAGATAGAAGCGGCGCTTGACGAGGTGAACGTTGACCGTTTTGCCGACTACCTTACGGACAACAAAGCAAAAACACAGTTTATACTTATCTCCCACAGACGAGGCACGATGGAAGCGGCAGACCGTCTTTACGGTGTAACGATGCCCACAAAGGGTATATCAAAGATTCTTTCAGTTGACATAAATGAAATTGAACAGAAGATAGGTAAGCTTGACTGATAAAGAAAGGAACATATTAAAATGGCATTTTTTGATAAACTCAAAGCAGGTCTTGCAAAAACAAAGGACGCACTTTTCGGCAAAGTCAAAGATCTGTTTATAAACATGAGAGAGGTCGATGAGGACCTGTTCGACGAGCTGGAGGAAATACTCATAACAGCCGATGTAGGCGTTGCGGGCACAGAGAAGATACTTGAAAAGCTCCGTTACATCGTAAAGGCTGAAAAAATAACGGATAGCGAAAGAGTATACGATGAGCTTAAAAAAATAATTGCAGAGATGATAGGCGACGGCGACGGACTTGATCTTTCAACGACTCCCTCCGTTATCCTCGTTATCGGCGTAAACGGCGTCGGCAAAACGACATCTATTGCAAAAATTGCAAACAACCTCAAATCCGAGGGTAAAAAGGTCGTTTTGGCGGCGGCGGACACATTCCGTGCGGCGGCAATTGACCAGCTTCAGATCTGGGCTGACAGAATCGGGGTTGACATAATCAAGCATGCAGAGGGCTCCGACCCTGCGGCGGTCGTATACGATGCCGTCAATGCCGCAAAGGCAAAGCGTGCCGACGTGCTTATCGTTGACACTGCAGGACGTCTTCACAACAAGAAAAATCTTATGGATGAGCTTGCGAAGATAAACCGTGTTATCTCGCGTGAAGCACCCGACTCATCCCGTGAAACGCTTCTTGTTCTCGATGCCACAACAGGACAGAATGCGATAATTCAGGCAAAAGAATTCAAAAATGCCGCAGATATTACAGGTCTTGTGCTTACAAAGCTTGACGGTACGGCAAAGGGCGGTATCGTAATTTCCATTAAAGAGGAGCTCGGTATCCCCGTTAAATACATCGGCGTCGGTGAAAAGGCGGACGATATGCAGCCGTTTGCCTCAGAAGATTTTGTGAGGGCTTTGTTTGAATGACGGAATTTGTACTTGCTTCAAACAATAAGAAAAAAATAAAGGAGCTTTACGATATCTTATCAGAAAAGCTTCCGGATATAAAAATTCTGTCCTTATCCGACATAGGTTACACCGACGACATTGTTGAAGACGGAAAAACATTTGCCGAAAACGCCAGAATAAAGGCAAGCGTGCCGGCAAGACTCGGATATATCGGAATTGCCGATGATTCGGGGCTGTGTGTCGATCATTTAGGCGGTGAGCCGGGAATATATTCAGCCCGTTATTCGGGAAATGGCGACAAAGCGAATAACGCAAAGCTTCTGGAAAACCTCAAGGGTGTACCTGCCGAGCGTCGAACAGCCCATTTTATGTGCGCCATCTGCTGTGTTTTCCCCGACGGACGTGTGATTGAAGCCGAGGGACGGGCAGAGGGGATAATACTTGAAGAGGAAAAGGGTGACGGCGGCTTCGGATACGATCCGTTATTCTACTTCCCCGGACTTTCAAAAACATTTTCAGAGCTTTCCTCCGAGGAAAAAAATAAAATAAGCCACAGGGCAAACGCACTTAAGCAGTTTGCAAAGAAAATAGGAGAATTATGTTAACATCAAAGCAAAGGGCATTTTTAAGGGCTAAAGCACAGCCGCTTGCCCCCATTTTTCAGATAGGCAAAAATGAAATCGGCGAAAATATGATAAAGCAGATATCGGATGCACTGACCGCGCATGAGCTTGTAAAGGTTCACGTTTTGGAAAACTCACCCTACACAGCAAGAGAAGCGTGTGATATCGTGTGCGAGGAAACGGGCGCCGACGGCGTTTCCGTGCTCGGCGCAAAGTTTGTCATTTACCGTGAAACACAGGATAAAAAACGCCGCGAAACACGCATAATACTTCCCAAATGAGGAAGGAAAGAATAGGCATTTACGGAGGCACGTTTGCCCCGCCCCACAATGGACATATAAAGGCGGCACGGCATTTTATAAAATGTGCAAAGCTTGATAAGCTTTTGATCACTGTCACATACACCCCTCCGCACAAGCAGGTCAGGGGCGATGATGATCCCGATATGAGGCTCGATATGGCGCGCCTTGCCTTCGGAAAAATCAAAAAAGCCGTAGTTTCCGATTATGAGATAGAAAAAGAAGGGGTAAGCTATACAAAGGACACACTCCGCCATTTTAAAAGCGAGGATAATGAGCTTTATTTGCTCGTCGGTGACGATATGTTTTTAACTCTTGACGAGTGGAAAGCCCCCGAGGAAATATTTGCCCTTGCCACGGTTGTCTGCTTTCCCAGGGAAAAGGATGGGGACATATATGATGCCATACAAAGAAAAAAATCGGAATATGAAGAAAAGTTTTCCGCACGTGTTATGACACCCGAATACCCGCCTTACGAAATGTCGTCAACAGAGATCAGAAATGACGTTAAGTGCGGGCGCAGTATTGCAAAAAAAGTGTCAAAAGAAGTGCGTGAGTATATAAACGAACATGGACTTTACAGAACTTGATTATATAAATGAGCTTCACAGGACGGCAGCCCGTGAGCTTTCGGAAAAACGCCTTGCCCACGTTGTGTCGGTTGCAAAAACAGCATTTGAAATATGTCAGCTTTTAAACCTTTCGTATGAAGAAACACGAAAAACGGTCACAGCGGCATATTTACACGATATAACCAAAGAAAAAAGCAAAGAAGAGCATTTTGAAATTTGCAAAAGAAACGGAATCGTTTTAAGTGACGACGACAAACGTGCCGATGAGGTACTGCATCAGATAACGGGCGCACCTTACGCGCGTGAGCTTTTGAAGGGTGCTGTCTGCCCGACAGTTTACGGGGCAATATCCCGCCATTGTACGGGAGAGTGCGGAATGAGCATTTACGAAAAAATAGTGTTTTTGTCCGATTATATCGAGCCGACACGGCAAAACGAATACTGCAAGTCTTTAAATAACTTCTTTTTTAACGAATGTCATGACGGAAATATAGAAAAACATCTTGACAAAGCAGTGCTTATAGCTTACGATAATACTGTAAGCTATCTTAATAAAAAAGGCGGATTTATACATCCTTCCACCATGCGCGGAAGGTGCGACCAATCAGAAACTGTAAACCGAGAAAGGAACGGATAAAATATGGAAAATATATTTGAAAACATCAGCGAAAATGATCTTCAGATAATCCCAGAGGATCTGACAGATGCCGAGCCGAAGAAAATAGCCGACAAGATAGTGAACATTCTTGACGTCAAAAAGGGCGGTGACATAAAGCTCCTTGAGGTGCATTCGCGCACGGTAATTGCCGATTATTTTGTTATCTGTACGGCAAACTCCACAACGCAGGTAAAGTCGCTTGCTGACGAGCTTGAATATCAGATGACACTCTGTAACACTCCCCCCGCACACACCGACGGAATGGGCAGAGGCGAATGGTCGGTGCTTGATTTTTCATCGGTCATCGTGCACATCTTCATCAAATCGGCAAGAGAATTTTATAAGCTTGATAAGCTCTGGGGCGAAGCTGTCCCGATTGATATAAGTAACGAAGAATAACCCAAGAAAGGCAAGAATAATGAAATACGATTACACAGGTATTGAGAAAAAATGGCAGGACAGATGGGAAGAAAACCACGCTTTTGAAGCGAAGAACGATTATACGCTTCCCAAGTATTACGCGCTTATCGAATTCCCCTATCCCTCCGGACAAGGTCTTCACATAGGACATCCCCGTCCTTACACAGCACTTGACATCGTTTCGCGTAAGAAGCGTATGCAGGGCTACAACGTCCTTTTCCCTATGGGCTGGGATGCTTTCGGTCTGCCGACTGAAAACTATGCTATCAAGAACAAAATTCACCCCGCAAAGGTTACGGAAGTAAACGTCGCAAAATTCAAAAAGCAGCTCAAAATGCTCGGTCTTTCCTTTGACTGGTCACGTGAAATTGACACAACAGACCCGAACTACGTAAAATGGACACAGTGGATATTCCTCCAGCTTTACAAAAAGGGCTTGGCATACAAAAAGGAAATGTCCGTTAACTTCTGTACATCCTGTAAGGTCGTTTTGGCAAACGAAGAGGTTGTAAACGGCGTTTGTGAGCGTTGCGGATCGGAAGTAATCAGAAAGGTCAAGAGTCAGTGGATGCTCAAAATTACAGAGTATGCAGACAGACTTATCGACGACCTTGAAGGTCTTGACTTTATTGAAAGAGTAAAGACACAGGAGATCAACTGGATCGGCCGTTCTTACGGTGCGGAGGTCAAGTTTGAAACGACAGAGGGCGACACAATAACTGTCTACACAACACGCCCCGATACGCTTTTCGGTGCAACATATATGGTTATCGCACCCGAACACGCACTTGTTGAAAAGTGGAAGTCCTCCCTTAAAAATTACGATGATATCATCAAATATAAAGAAGATGCCGCAAAGAAGTCCGACTTTGAAAGAACAGAGCTTGTTAAGGACAAAACCGGCGTTATGCTTGACGGTGTCAAGGCAATTAACCCCGTAAACGGCAAGGAAATTCCGATATTCGTTTCCGACTACGTGCTTGCTACATACGGCACGGGTGCTATCATGGCGGTTCCCGCACACGACACACGTGACTGGGAATTTGCAAAGAAATTCGACCTTCCCATAATCGAGGTAGTTGCAGGCGGCGACGTTCAGAACGAAGCTTTCACAGACGTTGAAACAGGTGTTATGGTAAACTCGGGCTTCCTTGACGGTATGCAGGTTGCAGAAGCAAAAGAAGCAATAATCAAGTTCTTAACAGAAAAAGGCATAGGCGAAAAGAAGACAAACTATAAGCTCCGTGACTGGGTATTCTCCCGTCAGAGATACTGGGGCGAGCCCGTGCCGCTTGTATACTGTGAAAAGTGCGGCTGGGTGCCGATACCCGAAGAACAGCTCCCCTTAACGCTTCCCGATGTTGAAGCGTATGAGCCTACGGATACGGGCGAATCCCCCTTGGCAAAGGCAACGGATTGGGTAAATACAACTTGTCCCGCTTGCGGCGGCCACGCAACAAGAGAAACTGACACAATGCCGAACTGGGCAGGCTCGTCATGGTACTTCTTGCGCTACTGTGACCCGAAGAACAACGATGCACTTGCCGCAAAGGAAGCGCTTGACTATTGGATGCCCGTTGACTGGTACAACGGCGGTATGGAGCATGTAACACTTCACCTTCTTTACTCACGTTTCTGGGCAAAGTTCCTTTATGATATCGGCGTTCTTTCCTGTAAAGAACCGTACAAGAAGCGTACAGCGCACGGTATGATACTCGGTGAAAACGGCGAAAAAATGTCGAAATCGAGAGGAAATGTTATCAACCCCGATGATATCGTAAGAGATTACGGCGCTGACTCCCTCCGTCTTTACGAAATGTTTATAGGTGACTTTGAAAAGTCCGCACCCTGGTCACAGGCAAGCATCAAGGGCTGTAAGAGATTTTTGGAAAGAGTTGCATCTATCCCCGATATGGTTAAGGGTGAAGGTGTAACACCGTCACTTGAGGTATCGTTCCACAAGACAATAAAGAAGGTCACAGAAGATATTGACAATATGAAGTTCAATACGGCTATTGCCGCTATGATGAGCCTCTTGAATGAGATATCCGACGCAGGTTCACTTACAAAGGACGAGGCAAAAACATTCGTAACGCTTCTGTGTCCGTTTGCCCCCCACCTTTGTGAGGAGCTTTGGGAATACTTCGGCGGCGAGGGCTTCTGTTCCTACGCAAAATGGCCCGAATATGACGAAGCAAAGACAGTTGACAGCACGGTTGAAATAGGTGTTCAGGTCAACGGTAAAATGAGAGGAACTGTAACGATTCCGAAGGATTGCGATAAGGACACTGCTATGGCGGCAGTTATGGCAAATGAAAGAATTGCAGAGCTTATTACGGGAAAGACAGTCGTTAAAGAGATCTACGTCCCCGGAAAGATATTCAATATCGTTGTAAAATAAGCGTTTGTCATATATTTGTCGCATTTTCTGAAAAAAATAGAAAAAAATACTTGACAATTTAGCGTTTTCGTTATATAATAACACGCAGATGGTTTAAATGCGAAGGGAGGGAATACAAAATGGCAGAAGTCAGAGTTAAAGAAAACGAAACACTTGACAGTGCTCTTCGCAGATTTAAAAGACAGTGCGCACGTTCCGGAGTTCTTACGGAGCTTCGCAAGAGGGAGCATTACGAAAAGCCCAGCGTAAAGCGTAAGAAGAAGTCCGAGGCAGCGAGAAAGCGCAAGTACAAGTAATTCGTACACCGAAAGCTTTTAAACTTGAACTTAAAAAGCACTTATGATACAAATGTGTCATAAGTGCTTTTGCGTTTTATAAGGTGATTTGAAAGTATATGTCACAAAAATTCCGCAAGCTCATACAATAAAATCGGTACCGTAAAAGAAAAATGATTTTTTGACTTATATAATAAAACACATTTTTGGATAAAATATGCAAATAACGCCGTGTTTCGGCAAACTGTTTTTTATGCCTCATAATATGTAAAATAATCGTTAATTTATCTAACTGCCCCTTTTAAAAATTATACAAATATGGTATAGTTATGTAGAATGTGTTTTTATGCTTTTTTCATGGTGCCGTAATACGGCGGCTTGCGTGCACCTTTATATATATTACGTGTTTTGCTGTCGGGAAACGGACTTTTTATGGAGAATATTGTTATAAACGGCGGAAATAAGCTGTTCGGCGAAATAGAAGTCAGTGGAATGAAAAATGCCGCTGTGGGAGTTATTCTTTCCTGCTTGCTCGTCAAGGATACCTGTACCATTGAAAATCTTCCGAACATAAGCGATGTTATGGCATCGTTTGATATACTTGAAAGCATGGGTGCTGTTGTCAAGCGCCTGTCCGAAACAACTATACAGGTGAACTGTACGAACTGTAAATGCGGTACATCCCCGTATGAGCTTGTGCGTAAAATGCGCGCATCATATTATCTTATAGGTGCGGAGCTTGGCAGATTCCACCGTGCTTCCGTTGGCTGTCCCGGCGGATGCGATTTCGGTGTACGCCCGATTGACCAGCATATAAAGGGCTTTGAAGCACTCGGTGCAAAGGTTTCTGTTGAAGGCGGATACGTTGAAGCTGTGGCTGAAAACGGTATGATCGGCAATCAGGTGTATTTTGACGGTGTTTCAGTCGGCGCAACGATGAATATCATTATTGCTGCCGTGCTTGCACAGGGCACAACCGTGATTGAAAATGCGGCAAGAGAGCCTCATATTGTCGACCTTGCAAACTTCCTCAATACGTGCGGTGCAAAGATAACGGGCGCAGGTACGGATGTTATCAAGATAAAAGGTGTTGAAGCCCTCCACGGCTGTACGTATGCGATAATCCCCGATATGATAGAAGCGGGCACATTTATGATCGCGGCGGCGGCAACGGGAGGCAGACTTAAAATAAATAATGTTATTCCCAAGCACCTTGAATCCATAAGCGCAAAGCTTGAGGAAATGGGTGTCACTGTTGAGGAGCTTGACGATGCCGTTATCGTTTCACGCGACGGTGAGCTTACAAATGTAAATATAAAAACCATGCCGTATCCCGGCTTCCCCACTGATATGAATCCGCAGATGTGTGCGCTTTTGTGCCTTGCCAGCGGTACGAGCAGGCTTACAGAAAGCGTATGGGATACGAGATTCCGTTATGTTGAGGAGTTGAAGCGCATGGGCGCCTCCATAAAGGTTGACGGTAAGGTTGCTGTTGTGGAAGGTCCCGTTACATTTTCCGCGGCACCCGTCAGGGCGGTTGACTTGCGCGCAGGGGCGGCTGTCATAATTGCAGGTCTTGCTGCAAAGGGCAGAACGGTGATTGACGACATATACCACATCAAGCGCGGATATGAGGATATCGTAGGCAAGCTCAGGGCTGTCGGCGCGGATATAAAGGAAGTCACAAGACCCGATCCCGTGCATTACGAAAAAGCAAATTAACAATTAATATAAAAAATCCCCCGGCGGGGATTTTTTGTTTGTTTTATTAAATGTTTGCTTGAGATTTGACATTATATATTTCCGAAGGAAATATGCGCACCCCCGCCGTGGGGGGGCGGGGATGCGCTTGTTTGAAAATGATGTGATTTAAAAATCAATGATGTGCCGCAAGCGGTTTGATGTATTTACCTCGCAAATGTGAAGCAAGCTCCGTTTTTGAAACGGAACTTGTGATTTAAGGAATAATTATTGTCTATTATTTATTTCAGTGATAACACGGGATATATCATTTGTTTAAGTGAGATAATAATTACCAAGAAAGATCAAAGCTTGCCCGAAAAGGTTTTCTTTCTTTGTTTACAAGAAAGTCGATCGTAATGTCAATATTAGTAGGTTTTTGTACGCCTAAATCCTTCAAAGGAATTTTTACCCCGAATCCTGTCAGTGATCCATCATTATACACCTTTTTGGAGGTGTAAATTACCTTTATCGGAATGGTTTTGTCAAATGTATCATTGATCGACGCAGTGCCGAAATCTCCGTAAAATTCTATTTCATATTTCGATTTACATCCAAGATACATATTGACATTCAGATATCCGTTTTCTACCCATACATCAGAAAAACCTTTTGTACCTCGACTGTCATCTGCATCTGACTGCCAAATAAAATCTTCGATACCTTCGATATTCGACATTCTACCGACAGAATCGGAAAGAACATAATAAGCAGGTCCTTTGCACACATAAAGTGTAACGGGGATACCTTCTTCCACTTCACTGCCGATGGCAGGTTCGGTGCGGATAACCAAATTGCAGTGATAATCGTTATTGTATTCATATTCCACTCTTGGTATCAAGCCCTTATTTAATAAAAGAGTTTTGGCGGTGTTTACATCTGATTTTTCAATATCGGGAATTTTTACTGTTTTTACAGTCGGTAAATTTGTTTCATGAGTTTTCAGACATGCACATATGCTTGTACAACAAAAAAAACACCATTACTAAAGAAATCATACGATAAAATGCTTTAACCAGTTAAATCACCCTTATAAGATTTATGTAACAAAATGTTACATAAACAGCATAACATAATGTTACAATAAAGTCAAGGGGTGATTATGTGATCGGGTTGAAAAAAATTCGCAAACAACGAAAACTCAGCCAGCAAAAGATTGCTATGGATTTGAATATTTCAAGAGAAGCGTTGTCATATTATGAGAACGGAAAACGAGAACCGTCTTTAAGGCTTTTACTCCAAATGTCGGATTATTTCAATGTGTCAATAAATTATTTGATAACAGGCGAAGAATTTGAGAAAAAATGAACCTATTTTTCTGAAGAAAATACAGGTTCATTTTTGTTTTTTAGTGAAGCATCACTCGCACGCTTGTGATGAGAAGTATTTGCTTTGCAAATGTGAAGCAAGCTCCGTTTTTGAAACGGAGCTTGTGATTTAAGGAACAATTATTCTTTCTTATTTTATTGACAGCACAACTGCGTTTATGACAGGGCGGGGCTCGTCTCCGGGGTCACAGGGGGTGTTTATGACTTTATATGCTCCGTCCTCTGTGCGTGCAACGAGCGTGGCAGAGCCGCCGCCGTCAACCAAAAACGCATTGTAAAGGTCAAGGTCGCGCGCCAAAACGGGCAGGTTTTGGGGATTTGAGCCGATGGAATCTTCACGGCGTCCGTCCATTGTGATGAACATCATAGTACCCTCTTTATCGCATCCGATGATAGTCGCGGGGTAGTTACAGCTCGGATCCTCGCCCGTGAGTACGCCTTGTTTTGCAAAGCAGATATGACCGCCGACAGCGTTTGTAATTTCCTGCCAGATTTTTGTGTCAATGTCTGCTGTGTCAACGACATTTACCGAAATTTCGATTTCGTCGTTTACATCGAAACTGTTTATAAGCGGTATTGCCTCACCCCTTGCGGTGAGAACTATTTGGTGTTCCTTTATTTTTTCGGGGTTTTCAGGTGTATCGGGTGAGAAAATCTTATCGACCTTTCCCGTTATAATTTCGCCGTGGCGCACCGTGTAGTCACAGCCTGTATTGATGCGCACTTCATACGCATCGTCAAGCGCATAGTCGCCCTCCGAAAGCAGTCTGTCCGTGTACATAATAAGCGCATTGTTTGCGGGCAGACGATTGAGTCCTTCAACCTCAACGGTAAGCCCTTTTGTAATGTTTTTCACCGTTATCTCGGCTGTGGGATTGCCCATTGCCATACGTCCGTCGTCTGTGAAGCCGTATGCCCAGAACTCACCCTCAAACGGCGTTTCTTTAACGATATGTGCTGTTGAGATTATTTCACCGCCGTATATATTGAAGCCTCTCGGTGTTGTCATTGATTTTTTAACAACGGGGTCTGATGCGCCGCCGTATGACGTGCCCTTGCCCTCGACTCTTGCGTGCGCATACGAAACCATCCACAAGTCGCCGTTTACGGCGGCTATAGGTGTCATGTCCGTTTCTTTGTCAAGTCTTTCGCAAAGCGTAGTAACCACGCGAAGCTCATTTGCGTATGTTGCGCAGGGCAAAACATCAACACGGAATTTTTCGTTTTTGGGGTCAAATTCAACAATGTTTATTTTGTTCGGACCGTAGGGCGAATCCTTCGGTGTCTGCACAAATGTTTTTCTTACGCCATCGCAAAGCATTACCGACTCGTTTTTGATCTGTCCTTGTAATTTTATATTTTTCATATCAAACTCCGATTTATTTACTTGTTAATGTGGCAAGCGCCTTTTTAAGCATTGTTGACGATGTGCCCTCGGTATAGGGGAAATATACGATTTCAACGCCGAAGGGCTTGAATTTTTCCTCAAGCTCATTGAAAAGGGGGGAGCCCTTCCAATCGTCTCCGACAAACATACGGTCGAACTTATATTCCTCCCAAGCCGCAAATTTATCACGGTGTGTCTGCGGTACGACCTTATCAACGTACTTTATTGCCTCTACTATCTGTACTCTTTCCTCAAATGAAATTACGGGAGTCTTGTTTTTGTACTGCATAACAAGCTCGTCTGTGCTGACACCGACGATGAGAAAATCGCATTTTTCTTTCGCGCGCTTCAAAATGTTCAGATGTCCTATGTGAAACAGATCGAATACGCCCGTTGTGTAACCTATTATCATTTTGGTACCTTCTTTACTTTGTTATTTCTTCTATTTTTTCGGAAAGTCTGCGGCACGATGTACCGTTTTCGTAGCTTCCTACATCCGCAAGAAATTTGTCGATTTTTTTTGTATAGCCCGCCTCGTCAAATTCCGTTATGCTTTCTATAAGTTTTGTGTTATCAAGCGCATAGGGGAAGGGCAGGTCGTTTATGTTAAAATAAAATCCTCTTTCATCCGAGAGGTATTTTTCCATATCGGGAACAAACAAAACGCACGGCTCTTTGCGTATTGCCATATCAAACATACAGGAAGAATAGTCCGTTATAAGCAGATTGCACGAGGCAATAAGCTCCTGTATATCTGGGTATGAGGTGGCATCGTATGCACCCTCACACGGTGGTGTTATATCCTTCGCAACATTCGGATGCAAGCGGTACAGAAATGCCCAATTTCCGCCAAATTTTGCACGCAAAGCTTTTATAATTCCCTCACAGTCTATGCCGTGAAGCGCATCACATTCCGAATCCCTGAATGTCGGTGCGTAAAGTACGGTTTTTGTACCGTTTTCAAGGTTAAAATATGCACGCACCTTTTCCGTGCTGTCGCGGTTATCCTTAAAAAATATATCACACCTCGGTGTGCCGCTTTCCAAAATATCCCCGTCATACCAAAAGGAATTTTTGAAAATATTCGTGCTGAATTTACAGCCCGAAACGATGAGATCGCATTTGTCGGAATCCTCTTTTGCGTGTTTAGCGTAATCTTCACCGAGAAATTGTACGGCATCGCCCTCGATTTTCTTAAGTCTTATGGAGCTGTGCCACGTCTGTATGTAAAACTGTCCTTTTCTTTTGTTCCAAAAATGTATCTTGCCTGTTCTGATGTTGGAAATTATTATTTTTGCCGTTGAAATTTCTTTAAGATACTGTGTTGAAAAGTGCGGTACGGTACGCACACCCTTCGGAAGATCCACAGGCGGTGATTTTGTTCTGTCATATACCCACACTATATCGTATTTACCGGGGTAATTTTTACATAAATATTCAATTATATACTTCGGACTGTCGCCAAAGCCCTTGAAAACACTGTTCCAAGCGATTATTTTGTTCTTTTTTATCGGTAAAAGCCCGTAAAATCCAAGATATGCTTTATGCCGTAACTCTTTAATTTTCGCAATCATTTTAATTTATTTTCCGTATTTTAAAAGGAAAAGCACCTTTCTGAAAATTCTTATGAAAATATTTGACTGATGAGTAAAAATGAATGTCGAAAGCCTCGGCGACATCATTGTAAGGTCCAAGTAATATTTGTCATCACCGTTTGTATTTTTATACCAAACGGTCTTTTTATAGTCGGGAACACGCTTTTTTATACTTTCCTTGATATTGTAAAGCTTGCCTATTTCCTCGCGGTCGTAATTTGCAAAGCAGGTGTAAAGAATGTTCGATGTGCTCATACCCAAAAATTTTGCGTTGACCGCATCTTTGTGTTTTTCGTAAAGATCTCTTTCGACACAGTCGTCAAAAATTCTGTCGGTGATTTTGAGACGCTCAAATTTACGCTTGTCCTTTTTGTTTCTTGTCGTGGAGTTCGGGCTTTGGTAATAGCAATAGAAAAATCCGTCTGTTTTGCGTATTTCCTCAGCGTAAATACCTGTCATAAAGTTAAACCATGCATCCTCAAAAAACAGCTTTTCGGGGAAAAATAAATTGTTTTTGATAAGAAAATCGCGTTTATATATCCTTGTCCAGAAAAGACCGCATGAGGATATATATTTGAGTCTTTTTTTCTCATCCATAATTCCCACATCGTCTGATGTATACGGCAAGACTTTGTTTTCCTCTTGTCCGTTTTTCTCGAATATGCAATAGTCCCCGCCCGATAAATCCGCACCTTTTGCGTTTTCATACAGTGCTCGGCACATATCATCTTTTATAAAGTCATCGCTGTCCAAGAAAAGCAGGTATTCACCCCTCGCTTCTCTTATTCCGACGTTTCTTGCCCCTCCCTGACGCAGGTTTTCGGGCAGATATATTCCACGGAATCTGCCGGAGTACTTTTCGGCATACCGCCTTATTATATCGGCGCTGTTATCTGTCGATAGATCGTCAATGGCGATTATCTCAATTTCGCCAAGAGTCTGTGAAAGACAGCTGTCGAAACATTTGTCCAAATACTGTGAGGTATTGTGAACGGGAATTATTATGCTGACCTTAACCATATTTCCTCCGTAAAATACAGTATAATTATCCATATTCTATGATACCACATAAAATTGCATTATGCAATAGTTATTTGTAAAAATTGAATATTCGTGTTATTTATCGGAAATAATAGCTGTACCTATTTTAAAGGGAGGTTTTTTATATGTTTAAACACGAAAAAATGTTATTTCACCCTGTGGAGGTGGAGAAAGCAAATCCCGGCTATGCGGCTCTGCTTCAGGAACAGCTCGGCGGCGGCAACGGAGAACTGAAGGCGGCAATGCAGTATATGTCACAGAGCTTCAGAATAAAGGACCCCGAGATAAAGGATCTTTTCCTTGACATCGCCGCCGAGGAGCTTTCACATATGGAAATGGTGGCGCAGACCATAAATCTTTTGAACGGGCACGATGTTGATGCATCAAAGGTTCCCGCGGGTGAAATACAGACGCACGTCATTCTCGGACTCAATCCGGGTCTTATCAACGCATCGGGATATTCGTGGACGAGTGATTATGTAACCGTCACGGGTGACCTTTGTGCGGATCTGCTTTCAAATATCGCATCGGAGCAGAGAGCAAAGGTCGTTTACGAATACCTTTACCGTCAGATAGACGACAAAAAGGTGAGAGAAACGATCGATTTTCTGCTCAACCGCGAGGAAGCGCACAACGCACTTTTCCGCGAGGCGTTCAATAAGGTGCAGAACAGCGGCTCAAACCGTGATTTCGGCACGACAAAGGCGGCAAAAATGTATTTCAGTATGTCAGAACCTTCACCCGAGGACAGCCGCTTTACGCAGTTCAATGCCCAGCCTCCGTCCTTCACGTGAAAATAATAATCTTAAATCATGATCTCAGTTTTTAAAACGGGGATCATTTCATAAGGTTAAATATGTTGTAAAAAGCGCCTTGTCTGTCCCACCACGGTTCGTATGCGTAACAGTGGTTCGCCATGTGAACTGCCCGCAGGCAAAAGGCACATATATTCTGCGGAAATATATTTTATTATCCCGTATGAAATAACAAAGAAAGAGAAGATTTGCTTATCACAAATCTTCTCTTTTTTATACCATAGATTAAATATCAAGAAGCATATCAAAGCTTTCGTCAAGGAATGTTTTAAGTTCCTCTGCGTTAAGCTGTCTTTGGGCGATCAGTGAAAGAGTGTATATCTGCTTCGCTATTTTTTCAGCTTTTGCTTCGTCTTCAGATGCTGTTTCGGAAAGCTTCTTTATGAGTGTGCTGTTTGTGTTTACAATAAGCGTCATATCGGTAGGCATATCGGGCATACCGTCCATTTTGTACATTTTCATCATGTCCTCAAAACGGCGTGACTGCTCGTTAATATTGATAAGTGCGGGTGTTTTCTCGTCCTTAAGGCACTCGTAGGATACCTTAAGGTCTTCTTTTCCGCTTATCTTTTTGAAAAGCGCTGTTATTTTTTCGTCTTCAAGCGCTTCGCCCTCGCCCTTGAGCGCTCCCGCAACATCTGCATCTATTCTTACGAATTTAACATCACTGTTGTTTGATTCCACCGTGTGGATATACTGCGTATCAAGCATACGGTCAAGCAAAACTATCTTGATACCTTCTTTGTCAAACATCGAAATATACTGTGCCTGTGCCGTTACATCCGTGGCGTAATATACGGTGTTTTCGTGCTTTTCCTTGGCGGTCTCAAGGTACTCGTCAAGCGTTTTGAAGCCGCCGCCGCAAAGGGGCAGAAGCATTGCGCTTTCGGCACGGTCAAAGAACTTCGGATCGCACATACAGCTGTATTCCGCAAAGGTCTTGATATCCTGCCAGATCTCCTCGTACCTTTCGCGCTGATTTTCCATCATATAAACGAGCTTATCTGCGACCTTTTTGGTGATATGAGCCGCTATCTTCTTAACGTAGGTGTTGTTCTGCAGATAGGAGCGGCTTACGTTCAGCGGAAGCTCGGGGCAATCGAGCACGCCGCGGGGCATCAAAAGATGCTCGGGGATGACCTCGCGGATGTTATCGGCTACGAACATCTGATTATAGTATAGCTTGATCTGCCCCTCTGTGTTCTCAAACTCGTTTTCCCTGCGCGGGAAGAACAAAATTCCCCTGAAATTGAGGGGGTAGTCCGCGTTGATATGAACGGTGAGAAGCGGCTCGCGCCAATCGTTAAATACCTTGCGGTAGAAGTCCTTATACTCCTCCTCGGTGCATTCGGAGGGGCTTTTTTGCCAGAGGGGTGCGGTATCGTTTATGGGAGTTTTGCACTCGCATTCG
>JAZTXA010000095.1:0-11090 GCA_045636245.1 Eubacteriales bacterium
AGAGAGGGGCGAGATTGAGCAGGCCTTTGTTATGTGCGGCGTCTGGGCAAACGGATTCGGTACAAGTGTGGGCAGAAGTTACTGTAACGGCAAACAACCTCCGAATGAAACCGACCGTGACTACGGATTTTCGCTTGTTGATAGAACATCACCTCTCGGACTTGCTTTTCAGGAGCAGTTTGACCATGCCATAAACAATATAGATCCGCCCTGTATCATGATAACGGGCTGGAACGAATGGTGGGCAGGCAGATGGGACAATTTCTTGCCGGGCGGTAAAAATCCCGCACAGGGCCAGATTATTGCAAACACGTATATTGTCGAAGAATCTGATCCGTTCAGATGTAATTATTTTGTGGACAACCTTAACGGTGAGTTTTCACGTGACATAGAGGCTGTTAACGGACTTTATAAAGATAACTACTACTATCAGATGGTTGCCAATATAAGAAAATATAAGGGCACGAGAGAAATACCGAAAGCAACGGGACAAAAGACGATCGACATACACAGCCGTTGTTTGTGTCAGTGGGATGATGTAGGACCCGAATATCTTGACTATAAAGGTGATGTTACCAAGCGCGATGCTATGTCATATGTTGGCGGTTTCCATTATACAAATGACACAGGCCGTAACGATTTTGTTACAATGAAGGTGTCATCCGATGACGAATATCTGTATTTCTTTGCAGAATGTGCAAAGAATATTACAGAGCCTGTGGGCACGAACTGGATGAATCTGTTTATAAATTCCGACAGAAATCATAAAACAGGCTGGTACGGTTACAATTACATTATAAACAGATACCAAAACGGCGGTCTTGCATCGGTTGAAATGTTCAAAGACGGACAATGGTTTATGAAAAAAGTCGGTGATGCCGAGTTTACCATAAGGGGCAACATTATACAGATAAAGGTTGCAAAATCACTTGTGAATGTTGATAAAGAATTTGAATTTAAATGGGCTGATAACTCTGTTTCCGACGGCAATATAATGCATTTTATCGACCGAGGCGATGCCGCTCCCAACGAGCGTTTTAACTATATTTATATAAAAGACTGACAATTTTAATTAAGGCTGGTTCATGTGGATCCATTTGAATCAGCCTTGATTTTTAACTATAATTTTTTAAAAAAATACTGTTCAAATGGAAAAATTTATGATATAATTAACCGTAACGTAAATATAGTGAAAAGAGGTTTTACCCATGAAACAAATATTACAGCTTTTGGAAGAAAATGCAAGACTTACAACGGAACAAATGGCGGTAATGTGCAATCTCAGTGAGGAAGAAATAAAAGAAAAGATCAAATGTCTTGAGGATGAAGGTGTTATACTTGGATATAAAGCACTTATTGACTGGGATAAAACGGACCGTGAATATGTAAGTGCGGTTATTGAGCTTAAGGTTGCTCCCCAGCGCGACCGCGGCTTTGACCGAATTGCTGAAAAAATATATAATTATCCCGAGGTGCAAAGTGTTCACCTTATGTCGGGCGGATATGACCTTATGCTCATTATCGAAGGAAAGACGATGAGGGAAGTAGCGTACTTTGTTGCATATAAGCTTGCACCCATTGAGGATGTTATATCTACAGCAACGCATTTCGTGCTCAAAAAATATAAAGATAAGGGTGTGATTTATAAGATGCCCGAGAAAGATGAAAGAGAGTGTGTTTTGTGATGGATTATTCAAAGATTCTGTCAGCAAAATCACAAAGCCTTAAGCCGTCGGGAATACGTAAATTCTTTGATATGCTCGGAGGTATGGACGATGTTGTGGCACTTACGGTGGGTCAGCCCGACTTTGTCACACCGTGGCACATAAGAGAAGCGGGAATTGAAAGCCTTGAAATGGGCAAGACGTATTATACCTCGAACAGCGGACTTCTTGAGATGCGTAATGAGATTTCAAATTATTTAAAAAGAAGATTTGATCTTTCATATGATCCCGAACACGAAATAGTAGTTACTGTCGGCGGAAGCGAAGCAATTGATATGACGATGCGCGCTCTGATAGATCCCGGTGACGAGGTGATAATTCCTACACCGTGTTTTGTTTGTTACGATCCGTTATGCCGTATGGCGGACGGTGTTCCTGTAAGTGTTGTGACGGAGGAAAAGGACAATTTTAAGTTGACACCCGAAAAATTGCGGGCGGCAATTACACCGAAAACAAAGCTTCTTATAATGCCTTTTCCAAACAATCCCACAGGAGCTGTTATGACATATGAGGATCTTGAAAAAATTGCAGAGGTATTAAGAGATACCGATATTATGGTGCTTTCCGATGAAATATATGCCGAAATGACGTATGGCGGAAAGAAGCATGTGTCAATTGCGTCCTTGCCCGGTATGCGCGAAAGAACAATCGTTGTAAACGGTTTTTCGAAGGCGTATGCCATGACAGGATGGAGAATGGGTTATACTGCGGCGCCTGCTCCCGTGACGGAACAGATTTTAAAACTGCATCAGTTTGGTATCATGTGTGCCCCCACAACGAGCCAATTTGCGGCAATAGAAGCGCTTAAAAACGGTGATGACGATATTTTCAAAATGACGGGTGAATACGATTACAGACGTCGTTTTCTTGTTAATGGTTTAAGAAAGATAGGAATACCGTGCTTTGAGCCCGAAGGCGCGTTTTATGTTTTTCCCAACATAGGCGTATTCGGAATGCCGTCTGACGAATTTTGCGAACGTCTTTTATATGAAGCGCGCGTTGCAATCGTTCCCGGTACCGCATTCGGTGAATGCGGCGAAGGCTTTGCCAGAATTTCGTATGCATATTCACTTAATCATATAGCACAAGCCCTTGAAAGAATAAGCAATTTTATAGATGCACTCAAAAAATAGGATAATGGAAAGGAGGGATAATATTTGCTTGTAAAAATTAAAAATAAGCTCAATTATGAAATTGAAAAGCTTGTTCATAACAAAAATTTAAAAAAAGCAAAAAAATGTTATCCCTTGCAAAATGTTTCGTCTATTGATGAAACTCTTGATCAATTACTCGGCGGTGACTGTTCGATGTGTAGGTATGGTGACGGAGAATTTAAGGTCATGCTCGGTAAGTCAAACGGATTTCAAAAAAAAGATCCAAAGCTCGCCAGACGTTTGAAAGAAGTTATTGTTTCAAGGAAAGACGGTATATTGCTTTGCATCCCCAATGTGACAAGTGATACTCTGTTGAGAACACGTGAGGCTGTATCATTTTGGAATTTCTTTTTGAAAGAGTACGGCGCGGGCGTTTCTAAATTACTTTCTCCCTCAGTTCAGTACTACAATGCCCATGTTACAAGACTTTATATGGATTATCAGCCTTGCGGTAAAAGCGGAGAATGGTTTGAAAGACTCAAAGGAATATGGGCGGGAAAAGAAATCCTTATTGTTGAAGGAGAAAAGACTCGCCTTGGTGTCGGAAACGATCTGTTTAAAGGCGCTGTAAGTGTGAAAAGGATACTGTGTCCGTCAAAAAGTGCATTTTCCGTTTACGATGATATCTTACAAAGTGTAAAGGAAATTTGGCAAGGTGAGCTTGTTTTGATAGCTTTAGGGCAAACAGCAACGGTGCTTGCATACGATCTTCATATAAGCGGTATAAGAGCGCTTGACATCGGTCATATAGATATTGAATATGAGTGGTTTTTACAAGGTGTGAAAGAAAAAACGGCAGTTGTCGGTAAGTTTGTAAAGGAAGTCAGCGAACAGATAGACTGTGAAGAAAATACCGATTATTTACAGCAAATTGCATTAAGGGTAGGTATATAATAATGATAAGTATAATAATCCCTGTTTATAATGCGGTAGATTATCTCAAGGATACGGTTACAAGTGTTTTATCTCAAACATATGGTGATTTTGAACTGATACTTGTAGATGATGGTTCTACCGACGGTTCAGCAGAGCTGTGCGATGAGTTTGCATGTCTTGACAAACGTATTCGTGTTGTACACAAAGAAAACGGCGGTGTTGCATCTGCAAGAAACAAAGGGCTCGATGCGGCAAAAGGAGAATATATCGGATGGGTTGACTCCGATGATATAATATCACCGAATATGTTTAAAGTAATGTACGATACACTTATAAAGTATGATTCTGATATTGTTCAGTGTTCACATGTCAGGGAAGTGCAGAAACTTCAAACGGAATATCCGAATGAACTTTCGGATATCGAAGTGTTAAATACTGTCGATGCTCTGAAACGCATTTACAGATCTCATTACACCAATGCATGTGCTCTGTGGAGTAAAATATATCGCCGCAGCCTTTTTGACGGACTGCGTTTCACGGAAGGTACGGCATTTGAAGATGATGAGGTTGTTCCGCAATTGATCGAGCGCAGTAAAAAAACGGTATTTTTTGAAGTCCCGCTCTACTGCTATGTTAAACGTGAAAACAGCATTATAACGGCGCCAAAGCAAAAAAATATAATGGCGCTCACATCTCATCTTGATGAGCGCACAAAAAGATTCAAGGCTATTGATAAACAGCTTTATGAGATAAGCTTACATCATTTTTACCATTATCTTAAAATGAAAATGTGTGAGAAATATTTTTTGGGTACTCCTGTGCAAAAGCAGGCGGCGGAACTTTTGAAAAAATATTATTCGGTATTTTTTAAAATCTCGAATAAGTATGACAAAATATCCTTGACTCTTGTTAAGCTCGGAATGACAGATTTTGTGGCTAAACACAGCTTTGAACCGATACAAAAAATGATTTCAAAACTTAAATGATAACTGTTGTCGGAGCTATTTTACAGCTCCGACAGTATCTATTTTATGCAAATTATTAGTTTGGGAGATAATTATGAAGCATTATACTGTGAAGGGAATGAGCTGTGCGGCATGTTCTGCCAGAGTGGAAAAAGCTGTTTCACAGCTTGATGGCGTAACATCATGCGCTGTCAGTCTGTTGACCAATTCAATGACGGTTGAAGGTGATGTTTTATCAGATGATATTATCAAAGCTGTAAAAAAAGCGGGGTATGATGCTTGCGAAAATGGCAGCCGAAATGTCCGGGATATTGATAATGTTTTAAATGATTCTCAAACGCCGATCTTGAAGCGCAGAATTATTATTTCTTCCATTGTTCTTTTTGCACTTATGTATTTTTCGATGGGGTACACGATGTTTTCTTTTCCGTTGCACCGCTTTTTTGAAAACAACCCTGTTTTTATTGCGCTTGTGCAAATGATACTTTCATCTGCGATTATTTTCATCAACCGAAAGTTTTATATAAATGGCATAAAAGGCATAAAAAACAAAGCCCCCAATATGGACACGCTTGTATCTCTGGGATCGTTTGCGGCATATGTTTACAGCACAATTTCACTTTTTGCCATGGTTTATCTTACTTTAAAAGGAGATATCCAAACGGCAAAGCAATATTTGCACGATCTTTATTTTGAATCGTCGGCGATGATACTTGTGCTGATAACTGTCGGAAAATTGCTTGAATCTGTATCAAAGGGTAAAACAACAAATGCCATTAAAAATCTTATAAGCCTTTCACCGAAGACAGCAACAGTTGTATATGACGGGAATGAAAAAACAGTACCTGTTTCGCAAATCAAAAAAGAAGATGTGTTTGTTGTAAGATCGGGTGAAACAATACCTGCCGACGGTACGGTTTGCGAAGGTGTGTGCACAGTGGATGAATCGTCACTTACGGGCGAAAGTATACCTGTAGACAAAATAAGCGGTGACGGCGTGCATGCAGGTACGATAAACCTTTCGGGGTATATAAAATGTAAGGCGGTTAATGTCGGCGAAGATACGGTTTTATCACAGATAATCAAAACCGTAAGCGATGCCGCCGCAACGAAGGCGCCTATTGCCAAAATTGCCGATAAGGTGTCGGGAGTGTTTGTTCCCATTGTTATTTTCATTGCTTTGATAACAACATTGCTTTGGCTTTTAATGGATAAAGATATTGGATTTGCTTTGGCAAGAGGCATATCTGTGCTTGTAATAAGCTGTCCGTGCGCACTCGGACTTGCAACCCCCGTTGCGATAATGGTCGGCAGCGGAGTTGGTGCAAAAAACGGGATATTTTTCAAAACTGCCGCCTCACTTGAACAAGCGGGCAAAATAAATACTGTTGTTTTTGACAAGACAGGAACGGTGACACTTGGAAAGCCGGAGGTTACGGATATAATTCCTTACAACGGTTTTTCGGAATCCTCACTTTTGAAGCTCGCTGTATCGCTTGAAGAAAAGAGTGAGCACCCACTTGCAAAAGCAATTGTGAAAAAAGCACATGATTACGGTGTTTTTGCCGAGGCATCCACTGATTTTGAAGTCTTCTCGGGTGGCGGTGTAGCATGTGTTATCAAGACAGTTACAGCTTACGGCGGAAGTTTGAAATTTATTTGCGAAAAAATTCATATAGACGTTGAAATAAAAAAATATGTAAACGAACTGGCGAAAGAAGGTAAAACGCCGATACTGTTCACATCGGGCGGAAGCTTTGCTGGGATAATAGCGCTTGCTGATGTTATAAAGGATGATAGCGCCGCCGCTGTAAGAGAACTGCAAAATATGGGAATAAAGGTCGTTATGCTTACAGGCGATAACGCGGTTACAGCCGAGGTCATTGCGAAAAAAGCGGGTATTGACAATGTTATAGCAGGTGTTTTACCAAACGGAAAAGAGCAGGAGATAATCAAGCTTAAGCAAAACGGTAAGGTAATGATGGTTGGAGACGGCATAAATGATGCACCGGCGCTTATGCGTGCCGATGTCGGAACGGCAATCGGCTCAGGAACGGATATTGCTATAAACTCATCCGAAGTTGTGCTGATGAAAAGCAATTTAGCGGATGTTCCCGCACTCATAAGGCTAAGCCGTGCGACGCTTAAAACCGTGCATCAGAACCTTTTCTGGGCATTTATTTACAATCTTATCGGAATACCGCTTGCCGCAGGCGCATTTATATCTATGCTTGGCTGGCAGATGAATCCTATGTTCGGCGCAGCGGCGATGAGTATTTCGAGCTTTTGTGTTGTAACAAATGCACTCAGGCTTAGTTTTATTGATATATACAGTGGTAAAAACGATAAAAAGAAAAAAAGCCAAACCTACTTAAAAAATAAGGGTTTGACTTTGACATTTAAGGTAAAGGGAATGATGTGCGCACATTGTGAGGCAAGAGTAAAAGGTGCGCTTGAGTCACTTTCAGAGGTCAGAAGTGCCGAGGCAGATCATAAAACCGGAACTGTTTTTATAAGCTTAAATTCGGAATGTGAAAAAGAAAAACTCAAAAAAGTAATAACGGAACAGGGATATAAGGTTTTAAAGTAATTAAGCAAAAGTGCTTTTTAAAAATTCGAGAAGCTTGAATTTTATTTCATATTCCGGCTTGTCGCTGTTTGTGAGGATATTTACCTCGTTAGGCGTAAGTCCGACGGAAGCAAGTTCATCGCTGTTATCAGCTACAGCTGTGCTGACACAAAGAGGGGGGAATAGAACACACCACCAATTTTTCCCCTCGCCCTCTCCGATTTTTACACGGACGGAATAGTAAGCCCCTGCGGGCAGGCTGACATTTTCGTATATTCTTGTAGGGTAGCTTTCTTCGCCAAGCTCTATTCCGACGGTATAATCATATCCTGACTCGGACACACATTTTTGGGCAATATTAAGTATTTTGTTTTTGTTTTCTTCAAGTGCCGTTTTTGCTTCACTGACTGTTTGACAGCTTTTCATACAGTCCTCCATCTCGGAAAGAATACTGTCACGGACTTTAAGCTTAAGTGCTTGATCTTCTTCGCGGTCGGAATTTGCAATAACGTGAAGCCTTGCCACACTTTCGTATATGTTTATTTCACCGTTTACGGGAAGTGCGGCGGAAAAGATACCGAGGATGAGTGAAAGGCATGTAAAGCCCACTAAAAATTTCATAAAAAAATACTCCTTTTTGATAGATTTCAAAAGGAGTATTTCCGCTTTTTTCGTAATTATTCATTCGTCCCGGAATATAATTTTCTCATTTGTGCTGCTTTTCCGCAGGAATATGATCCTTCGGGACATTTGCCTCTGACGCAAGCGGGACCTGCGTTTTTAAATAAAATCGGTGCGGCTTCTTTGCAAAGCATAAGCATCTGGCGTGCAACCTCTCTTATTTCCCATTGTGCCCTGTCACAGCAACGAAGCGTAAAGAAATTATAAAGGCTTCTTGTGTTCATCGTCACGATCATTCGTGTATCGCAAGCGTTGGGAAGTACGAAACGGGCATCCTCATTGGCTTTCTTTTCCGATGCTTTTTTTGCTTCCTTTTCCGACATTCCCTGTGCTATCATTTTTTCATAGTGAGTCTTTGAAAGTATATTTCTTAAATTTTCGTATCTTTTGGAGTCTTCCTCCATGGCGGCGGTAAATTCCGCCATTGCTTCCGGTATTGCGGCAATTTCGGGCGGAGTGATATATTCAAACGACGATTTGTCAACATATCTCTGACTCTGAACCGAAAACGATGCGATTCTGTGACGTGTTATCTGTGCGAGAAGGGCACGCGAAACACCCTCAATACCGAAGGTAAAGGAAGCGTGTTCGATGGGACTTTGATGGCCTAATGAAAACAGGAGCTCAAGAAAATCCGCTGTTTTTTCGGGGGTAAGATTTTCGAGAAGCGTATCTATATCTGTCTTTGCGTAGCAAAGCTTTGCCGCTGCTGCCACGACCTTGTCAGCGTCGGGAGTGTATGTTAAAAGTTCAACCTTTGGCATTTTTATCTTCTTTCATTTTTTATGATATGATATCATATTATATATTCAAGATCAAGGTTGGAAATGTAAATATTGAGTTTTTTGAAAAATAAAAGCAAAAAAACGCAAAAGGTATTGACAAATTTGTTTTTTTGTGATAGTATAACACGTGGTTAGCATAGACTAACTCGTTTGTTTACCTTATTTCGGAGGTTATATATGACAACGTTGAAGGATATAAAAGTCGGTGACACTGCCCGAGTCGTTAAGGTTCACGGACAGGGCGCTATAAGACGCAGAATAATGGATATGGGCATAACAAAGGGTGTTGACATCACAGTACGCAAGGTCGCACCTTTGGGTGATCCTGTTGAGTTTACGGTAAGAGGGTATGAAATATCCCTGCGTAAGGCGGATGCTGAAATGGTAGAGGTGGAATAATTAAACAGGGGCGCAGCCCCTGTTTTAAAGCCTTGCGGTTAGCAATAGACAACTGCGAATTTATATGATGCCCGATATGCGGCAGAAGGAGATATTATGTCAATTAAAATTGCCCTGGCGGGCAATCCGAACTGCGGAAAAACAACGCTGTTCAATGCACTTACAGGCTCGAATCAGTTTGTTGGAAACTGGCCGGGTGTTACTGTAGAGAAAAAAGAAGGCAAGATGAAAAAAGAAAGCGATGTGATCTTCACGGATCTGCCGGGAATATACTCACTTTCTCCGTATACACCTGAAGAGGTTGTGGCAAGAAATTATCTCATAAATGAACGGCCCGATTCCATACTTAATATAGTTGACGGTACGAATCTTGAAAGAAATCTCTATTTGTCAACACAGCTTATTGAGCTTGGAATACCTGTTGTAATTGCAATAAATATGATGGATGTCGTGCGTAAGAACGGCGATGAAATAAATATTGAGCTTCTTTCAAAACAGCTCGACTGTAAGGTAGTTGAGATATCAGCTTTAAGGGGTGACGGAATAGAAGAAGCCGCACAGGCGGCAATAGAGGCGGTGCAAAACAAAAAGAAGCCTCCGAAGCATATGTTTTCAGGAGCTGTTGAACATGCACTTGCACACATTGAAGAAGCCGTCCTCCACGATGACCCGTCAGAGCGTCAAAGGTGGTATGCCGTTAAAATATTTGAGCGTGATGAAAAGGTAATAAATGATCTTAAAATATCACCCGATATGCTGAAGCATATCGAGGAAGATATTATAGCGGCAGAAGCAGAGCTTGATGATGATGCCGAAAGTATAATTATAAATGAAAGATATTTGTATATAGCATCGCTTTTGAAGACGTCCTATAAGAAAAAGGACAGATATAGGCTTTCCACATCTGATAAGATAGACAAGGTGCTTACAAACAGAATTGCCGCACTTCCTATATTTGCGGCCATAATGTTTCTTGTTTACTACATATCTGTTACAACTGTCGGCACATGGGCGACCAATTGGGCAAATGACGGACTTTTCGGCGAAGGCTGGAGCTTTTTCGGTAAATGGATACCCGGTGTTCCCGTTTTAGTCGAGGACTTTCTTGTGTCTGTCGGTTGTGCTGAATGGCTTAAGGGACTTATCATCGACGGTATTATCGGCGGTGTGGGTGCCGTGCTCGGCTTTGTGCCTCAGATGCTTGTCTTGTTTTTGTTTCTTGCTTTTCTTGAGGCATGCGGATATATGTCACGTGTTGCATTTGTACTTGACCGTGTATTCAGAAGATTTGGGCTTTCAGGTAAATCGTTCATTCCGATGCTTGTCGGCACGGGATGCAGCGTTCCCGGTATTATGGCAAGCAGAACGATAGAAAGCCAAAGGGACAGACGTATGACGGTCATTACCACCTCGTTCATACCGTGCGGTGCCAAGGTGCCTGTCATAGCACTTATTTCATCCGCCCTTTTCAGCGATGCGTGGTGGGTGGCTCCGAGTGCTTATTTTATCGGTATTGCGGCTGTTGTGATTTCCGGTGTGATTTTGAAGAAAACAAAGCTGTTCGAGGGAGATGTTGCTCCCTTTGTAATGGAGCTTCCCGCCTACCATCTTCCCACACTTAAAAATCTCTTACATTCAATGTGGGAAAGGGGCTGGTCGTTCATCAAAAAAGCCGGTACGGTAATTCTTGTTTCTTCGGTAATAATATGGGCTGGAAGCGTATTCGGAACAGTTGACGGTAAATTTGGCTTCTATCCCGAAATGGAGCTTGCGCACAGCATACTCGGAAGAATAGGAAATGCGATAAAGTGGATATTTATGCCTCTGGGCTTTGGTAATGCGGAATCTGCAGTTGCTACAATGATGGGACTTATAGCAAAAGAAGAGATAGTCGGTGTATTCGGCGTGCTTGATTTTATCGATATGACTAAAATCTC
>JAZTXA010000096.1:0-3688 GCA_045636245.1 Eubacteriales bacterium
GTTTCCGCTGTTCCTATGGCTGCACGTGTTTCACAGAAGGTCGGACAGGAGGAGAACCCCGCAAACTTCCTGCTCATGCACGCGATGGGACCTAATGTTGCGGGAGTTATCGGCTCTGCCATCGCGGCAGGTGTTCTCTTACAGATACCCAATATGTTTTAATTGGAAGGGAGTAGTTATCTATGGCTAAAAACCCGTTAAAAATAACAGATACGATACTGCGTGATGCGCATCAGTCGCAAGCCGCCACAAGAATGAGGATAGAAGATATGCTCCCCGCTTGTGAGATACTCGATAAAATAGGTTTTTATTCCCTTGAATGTTGGGGCGGTGCTACCTTCGATTCATGTATGCGTTTTTTAAATGAAGACCCGTGGGAAAGACTCCGTACACTTCGCAAGGCTTTGCCGAACACAAAGCTCCAGATGCTTCTCCGCGGTCAGAATTTGCTTGGATATAAGCACTATGCAGACGATACGGTTGAGGCATTTGTCAAAAAATCTATAGAAAACGGCATTGATATAATCAGAATATTCGATGCGCTCAACGATATAAGAAATATCGAGGCGGCGATGAAATATACAAAGCAGTACGGCGGTACGGTAGAAGCGGCAATAAGCTACACTACAAGCCCTGTACACAGCCATGAGTATTTTGTGGAGCTTGCGTGCAGACTTGAAGAAAAAGGTGCTGATATAATCTGTATCAAGGATATGGCAAATCTGCTTTTGCCTTACGATGCATATTCGCTTGTAAAAGCTCTTAAAGAAAAAATATCCGCACCCATTCATCTGCACACACATAATACGTCGGGTACGGGTGACATGACGTATCTTATGGCGGCGATGGCAGGTGTTGACATCGTTGACACGGCACTTTCCCCCCTTGCAAACGGCACATCACAGCCCGCAACGGAATCTCTCGTTGCGACAATGGCATCAACAGAACGTGATACGGGCTTAAGCCTTGAGCTTTTGAGCGATGCCGCATCTCATTTCAGAGATATTGCCAAGAAGCTTAAAGAAAGCGGCTCGCTTGACCCTAAGGTGCTTAATGTTGACACAAATACGCTCCTTTATCAAGTGCCGGGCGGTATGCTTTCAAATCTTATCTCACAGCTCAAACAGGCAAATGCCGAGGATAAATATTACGAGGTACTTGCTGAGATTCCCCGTGTAAGAAAGGATTTCGGATATCCTCCGCTTGTCACACCGACAAGCCAGATTGTCGGCTCACAGTCAGTTTTGAACGTGCTTTCGGGTGAAAGATATAAGGTCTTCACGAAAGAGTCGAAAGGGCTTTTAAAAGGTGAATACGGAAGACTTCCGGGCGAAGTAAATGAGGAAGTACGCAAAAAGGCAATAGGAGATGAGGAACTTATAACTTGTCGTCCTGCCGACCTTATCGCATCCGAACTTGAAAAGTACAAAGAGGAAACAAAGGGAATTGCAAAATGTGAGGAGGACGTGCTTTCCTACGCACTTTTCCCGAAGGTGGCAACGGATTTCTTTGAAAAAAGAGGAAAAACGTCGAACACAGAAAATGAAAAGAAAAAAGATACAATAAGAGAAATATTCGTTCAAGATGTTTCTATATAATAGTAAAGACAACCGCAAGGTTGTCTTTACTGATTTTAAAGGAGAAAAAATGAGATTCAGAGATAAGCTCATAAGATTCATGTACGGCAGATACGGATACGATAAGCTTTCGTTTTTTATGTTCTGCGTGTATTTTGTTATTTGTATAGCAAGAGTCTTTCTTGCTTTTTCGTCATCAAAAGTATCACAGATAATATCTTTGACACTTTTATTTTTAAGTTTCGCTTTGATTGCGCTTATCATTTTCAGATTTATGTCCAAAAATATTTATTCACGGCAAAAGGAAAATGCGGTCTATTTAAAGCTTTCAAAGCCTGTCTTTGAGTTTTTCAAAAGAAGCTTCAACCGAATAAAATATATAAAAACACACCGTTACCGCAAATGCCCGCACTGCAAAATCTTTTTGCGTCTGCCGAGAAAGAAGGGAAAGCATACGGTAAAATGCCCCTGTTGTACAAATAATTTCAATGTAAATATTGTGATATAAGGGTAAAAACGGTTGAATATCAAAAAAATAATATTTTTTTCAAAAAACTCTTGATTTTTTCGATTTGTTGTGATATAATACACGAGTATTCAGCCGATATGGAGAAGTCGCCTAGTTGGTCGAGGGCGCACGACTGGAAATCGTGTAACCGGTAAAACGGTTCCAGAGTTCGAATCTCTGCTTCTCCGCCAACAAAAAACGCACTTTTGTCTAACAGACAAAGGTGCGTTTTTTGAATGAAGCGCGCCTAGGCGCATGAAGACGCTTCGCTAATGAAGTAGCCTTCGGCTATGAAGCAGTGGCAAGGAGTTTGCTTGCAAACTCCGCCACATGGAGATACGCGCTTCGCTTCATGTTCCGCCTGCGGAATACCTCATGGCAACGGCAACTTGTTGCAGTTGCCGCTTCATATTGCCAACGGCAATGCTTCATTGACAAACGAAGATGAAAATGATATACTTGTACCGAAAGAGGTGATGTTATGAGAAACGACAAATTATCTGTTCAATCTATGGATTTTGCGATTCAAATCATAAATCTTGTAAAATTCTTAAAGGAAAAACGCGAATCCATCATCTCCAATCAAATCGGCAGAAGTGGTACCTCCATTGGCGCAAACATCCGTGAGGCTCAGTATGCTCACGGCAAGGCGGATTTTATTGCCAAACTTCAAATTGCACTCAAAGAAGCAAACGAAACGGGATATTGGTTAGAGCTTCTATACAAGACAAATTATATTGATGAAAATGAATACAAGATGCTTGATTCCACTTGTACAAGTATTCGTGTCATGTTGATTTCCTCCATTAATACCGCAAAGGAGAATATTAAATGAAAAAGGCCAACAAAAAACAAAAGTCAGGTTTATTGTTCTTATTTCTTCAATTCTTAAGTGTTTTTTTGTGGGCTTTTGTATTTGTAGCATTTTAGGTGTTGCCATCCGTTGTATATTCAACGGATTTGACGATTTTTTTATTAAAATCATTGAGCTACCCTATCTGCTTTACTTGGCTTTTTCTTTGATTACATCGTCAACATTGCTTTTAATAATATGCAGAAAGACAAAATGAGGCGCCAGTCTTTGATTTCATCGTGCAAAGAGTTGCGAAGCAACTCCGCACGATTTCATTCACAATACAACATCCGACAAACCAAGAGGTGATTAATTGGTGCGATCGGATGGAGTGTTTCTGTTCCGTTATTAGTATTGAACCGCTTCTCGGAGAATACAAAACTTTTTATTTTAGAGAAATGCTTCGAGAATTGAATGCCGTTTTTATTATTTTACCTTGTTAAAGAATTAATGTGCGAAAAGATATTGACTTTTATTGTATATTTATGCTATAATATAGCACAAATAATTTCTATATGGAGGAAAAAATATGAATAGTACAATTCAGATATTGATCGCCATGGTCATATATATGGCGGCGGTCATTATGATTGGTGTGTTTTATGCAAAGCGTGCCAATAAAAGTTCTGAGGAATACTTCCTTGGCGGACGTTCACTCGGCCCGTGGGTAACTGCGATGAGTGCGGAAGCATCGGATATGAGTGGTTGGCTTCTTATGGGACTTCCCGGTGTCGCTTATTGGTGCGGTCT
>JAZTXA010000097.1:0-4204 GCA_045636245.1 Eubacteriales bacterium
AGAAAAAGACCATCGAAATTTCGTACGAAGATAACGACGATCTTGAGATCTTGCTCAAAACAGTATTTGGAGAAAATACCTTTAATTTCTAATTCTTATTGAATAACGATAAAAATCTGCTCAAAATTTCAAAAGTGTTAATAAAATCACAAACATATATGTGAAAATGTATATTATACTACACAGGATAACAACCGATAGCGGTGTATTCGGTTTTTGCTTTACAATCACTATATATTGATTTGCATAAGCTTTGTGATACGTGAAAGGAAGGATATCATAAAATGATAGATATTAAGCTTATAAGAGAAAATCCCGATTTGGTAAGGGAGAATATAAAGAAAAAATTCAAGGATCACAAGCTGCCCCTTGTTGACGATGCAATAGAGTTCGACAAGCTGAGCCGTGCATATCAGAAGGAAGCGGACGACTTGCGTGCAAACAGAAATAAGCTGTCAAAGCAGATCGGCGTTTGCATGAAATCGGGCGACCGTGCTGCTGCCGAGGAGCTTAAAGCACAGGTATCGGCAGCTGCTGACAGACTTGCGGAGCTTGAAAAGCTTGAAGCGGAATATTCCGAAAAGCTTTATCAGACGATGCTCGGCATCCCCAACATCATCGCAGATGATGTTCCGATCGGTAAGGATGACAGCTGTAATGTTGAAATTGAAAAATTCGGCGAACCCCTCGTTCCCGAATTTGAAGTTCCCTATCACACGGACATTATGGAACGCTTTGACGGCATCGACCTTGACGCGGCGCGCCGTGTTGCGGGCAACGGATTTTACTATCTGTGCGGAGATATTGCAAGACTTCATTCCGCTGTTATCTCCTACGCACGCGATTTCATGATAAACCGCGGATTTACTTACTGCATACCTCCCTTTATGATACGCTCCGATGTTGTTACAGGCGTTATGAGCTTTGATGAAATGTCCGCTATGATGTACAAGATCGAGGGTGAAGACCTTTATCTTATAGGTACGAGCGAGCACTCCATGATAGGCAGATATATCGACACTATAAATGAAGAAGCAACACTTCCTTATGCCCTCACAAGCTACTCTCCCTGCTTCCGTAAGGAAAAGGGTGCGCACGGAATTGAGGAAAGAGGCGTTTACCGTATACATCAGTTTGAAAAGCAGGAAATGATCGTTATCTGCCGTCCCGAAGAAAGCCCCGTATGGTACGATAAGCTGTGGAAAAACACGGTTGACTTGTTCAGAAGCCTTGATGTTCCCGTAAGAACGCTTGAATGCTGCTCCGGCGACCTTGCCGACCTCAAGGTGAAATCCCTTGACGTTGAGGCTTGGAGCCCCAGACAGAAGAAATATTTTGAAGTAGGCTCCTGCTCAAACCTCGGTGATGCACAGGCGCGCAGACTTAAGATAAGAGTAAACGGAGAAAACGGCAAATACTTTGCCCACACACTCAACAACACCGTTGTTGCTCCCCCCCGTATGCTCATCGCATTCCTTGAAAATAATTTGAATGCTGACGGCTCTGTAAACATTCCCGAAGCACTCCGTCCTTACATGGGCGGTACAGAGAAGCTGATACCGAAGAGGTAATATGAATCCGGAATTTATTTTTCCCGAATTTGCCACCTCGATAAACACCATCGCGTGGTGTATGTTCGGCGGTGTCATAATCGGCGCAGGTATATCGGTATACTTCAAAGAGGTGCTGGGCGCATTTGTCAGATTTCTCATAAAGAACGGATACAACTCCCCTGACACTGCCCCGACACTTGAAGAAACACCGTATGCAAAAAACTTTTTCGTCAAACGGGCGATAAAAAAAGGTACGTACAAGCGTGTTATGAAAATAATAACTCCCGAGGACGAAAAGCTTGCTTCAAAAGAAGCAATACTGAAAAGCAGATATTATATCCCTGATGACCTTGTTTTCCAAGCGGAAAACGTATTCAGCAAAAAAGGCACAAACTGGTTTGCGCTCATATTCACGGTTATCCTGTTCTTCATTGTTGCGCTGTGCTCACTCATTGTAGTGCCCGACCTTATGACGATGCTGGATAACTTTATAAACGGTCTTTGATGGAGGTGTTTACCATCGCAAAACGTATAACTCAAAATTCAACCTTCCGTATAATCTCGGCAATTGTAATAGGTGCTGTCGCCGTTACGCTTATCATCTATGCGGTCATATATTTTGCGGGATACCGCATCGTAAAATACCGCATGGGTGAGGAAGAGATACGCTTCTACGGAAAGGTCGATTCCTACGGAGTGCCGACAGACGGCACGATATACTATCCCGACGGTCTGCGCGGAACGCTTGACGGCAAAGCAGGCACCGTTAAATATTCAAACGGCGACGTTTACACAGGTGAAATACGCGACCTTAAGCGCCACGGCAAGGGCAGGATAACCTTTGCCGGCGGTGAATCGTATGAAGGGGATTTCACCGATAACGAGATAACGGGTACAGGTACGTACAAATACGCTTCGGCTGTCGGCGACAGCTACACAGGCGAATTTGTCGGCGGTGCACGCGACGGTTACGGTAAATACACCTGGGCTGACGGAAGCACCTACGAGGGATATTATAAAAACGATAAAAAATTCGGACAGGGTACGTACACCTGGGCTGACGGAAGCAGTTACACAGGTAACTACGAAAATGACTGCAAGCACGGAGAAGGTACGTATAAGTACGCAAACGGCGACGTTTACGAGGGCGAATTTGTAAACGACGTAAGACAAGGCGAGGGCACCTATATCTGGAAAAACGGAGAATATTACATAGGTGACTTCGTTAACAACATGATGCACGGCGAAGGAATATATTTCTGGCCGTCGGGCAGAACGTACGAGGGCGAATTTTACGAAAACAAAATGGTGTGGGATGATTGATCCTACGGGGCGTCATGGGCGCCGCCCCCTACAACATCACGTTGAATAAAACGAACATAAATCGGATTTTCACGGGATATCGGGGGACCGTACAACAAACTTCGGTAAAACAAAAAATCGCAAATTACCCGAATTTCGGGTAATTTGCGAATAAATTAATTGTACTTAGGCAAATAATCGCCGTGTGCTTCGATAAGCTCGTCGCACATTTTAACGATATCGTCGATGGAAAGCTCGGCTGCCGTGTGCGGTTCAAGCATGGCGGCGGCATATATCGCTTCCTTCTTTCTTGTGACAGCCGCTTCTATTGTAAGAAGCTGTGTGTTGATGTTGGTCATATTCATCGCCGCAAGCGCGGTGGGAAGACGTCCTACACGGCACGGCTGAATGCCCGCCTTGTTTACAAGGCACGCGACCTCAACACAAGCCTCGGAGGGCAGGTTTTCAATAAGTCCCTCATTAAGCACGTTACCGCCTATCTTGTACGGTGTGTCGGTGACGATGGCATTCATTATCTTTGACGCATACTCATGTGTCATTTCGTGAGTTACGTTTCCGTTTACATATTCATCCTTTGCCGACTTCCAACGGTCTATCTGTATGATACAGCGGCGGGGATATTCGTCAAGCGGAATATTGTATTTCTGTATCAGCTCTGGGTACTTGTTCTTTATGAAAAGCGGATTGTACTCTGCATTGTGCTCACTCGATTCGGTGCAGTAGTAGCCGAAGCGGCGCACGTATTCAAGACGGACAAGGTCATTCTGCGCACTGTATTTACCCTCATCAAGAGCTTCTTTGGCACGGCGTCTTATCTCGGGATAAAGGTCATTACCGTCAGCATCGTAAAGCTCCAGAAGCCAGCCCATATGGTTGATACCTGCGATCTTTTCTTTAAGAGGTTCCTTTGCGGTCATGTCAAGGTGGTTGAGAAGTCCGCGCGAGCAGGTCTGAACGCTGTGGCAAAGACCGACTGTTTTAACACCCGTGTACCTTAACATATAACCTGTAAGCATCGCCATCGGGTTTGTGTAGTTAAGGAAATATGCATCCGGACATACCTTTGCCATATCTGCGGCAAAATCCTTAAGAACGTGAATAGTACGCATACCTCTCATAATACCGCCGATACCGAGAGTGTCACCGATTGTCTGGTTGATTCCGTATTTCTTCGGAATTGCAAAGTCAATCTTCGTGCAAGGATCGTAAAGACCTACCTGTATTGCGTTGATAACAAAATTTGCCCCCTTTAGAGCCTTTTTGCGATTCTCAACGCCAAGATACTTTTTGATTTTTGCTTTATTTCCGTTAATAACCTTGTTAAGACG
>JAZTXA010000098.1:0-5950 GCA_045636245.1 Eubacteriales bacterium
CAGTCCCACATAATACAAAAATTCCCGCAAGCCGTTTACACGGTCTGCGGGAATTTTTAATGTTTTATTATTCAACAATATCGAGTATAAGCGGACGCTTTACGGGTGCTTCGGCACCCATTTTTGTTGATTCAAGGAATTTCTTGCGTGAGGATGCAAACGCTGTGCTGTTCGATGAATACATCGTTGCAATAACGTCGCCTTTATTCACAAAGTCGCCGTGTTTCTTTTTAAGAACGATACCTGCCGTACTGTCGATAACGTCTTCCTTTGTGTTACGTCCTGCGCCCAGCAAGAGGCTTGCAATTCCGTACCCCTCTGTATCGATTCCGACGATATATCCCGATTCTTCGGCTTTAATTTCTTCTGAATAGGGAGCAGCAGGGAAGTTTTCGGGAGCAAGTATCCAATCTTTATTTCCGCCCTGTGCTTCAACCATTTTTGCAAATGTATTAAGCGCTTCGCCGTTTTCGATAACACGCAGTACGTTTGCACGGCATTCGTCCATAGTGCCTTTTTCTGCAAGGAAAAGCATGCGTGTGGCAAGCTCAATACAAATTTCTGTAAGATCCGCGGGGCCGTTGCCCTTGAGCGTTTCGATAGCCTCAATTACTTCAAGCGAGTTACCGATGGAGTAACCCAGCGGAATATCCATATCCGTAATCAGTGCACACATTTTTTTATCTGCACGCTTACCTATTTCGACCATCCACTCGGCAAGCTCGCGGCTTGCCTCCACAGTCTTCATGAATGCACCGCTTCCCGTTTTTACGTCAAGCACGATGCAGTCATCGTCTGCGGCAAGCTTTTTGCCCATAATGCTTGAAACGATAAGGGGTAAGCTGTCTATCGTTGCGGTAACGTCACGCAAGCCGTACAAAAGCTTATCCGCGGGTGTCATATCGTCGCTTTGTCCGATAATGGCAATGCCGATATCATTAACGATACTCTGAAATTCATCAAGCGGTATGTCCGTACGGAAGCCGGGAATAGCTTCAAGCTTGTCGATCGTACCGCCCGTGTGGCCGAGGCCTCGCCCGCTCATCTTTGCTACCTTAACACCGAGTGTTGCAACAATGGGGGCAATAACAAGGCTTGTTTTGTCACCGACACCGCCCGTTGAATGTTTGTCAACACGCAGTCCGTCAACATTGGGAAAATCAAGCTTCTTTCCCGAATCACGCACGGCAAATGTAAGGGCTGTTGTTTCTTCCAAAGTCATTCCTCGAAAATATATTGCCATACACAGTGCCGATACCTGATAATCGGGTATCTTCTTTTCAACATACCCCTTTATAAACCAATTTATCTCGGCTTCTGTGAGAGTACCTCCATCTCTTTTCTTTTTAATGATATCAAACATACGCATAAGCGTAAATCTCCTTATTACTCTAAATTGCTTTTGCCGAAAGAATACGGTAAAAGCTCACTCAATGTGCATACTTTTATATTTTCCGGGGTGCCCATAATGATTCTGAAGTCACCCGTGCAAAATTCGGCAAGAACCTGTCGGCACACACCGCACGGTGCGCACAGCTCACTCAGCTCATTACCTTTTCCGCCTACTATGGCAATTGCTTCAAAGTCTTGTTCACCCTCGCTTACCGCTTTGAACACAGCTGTTCTTTCAGCGCAGTTTGTGGGTGAATATGCGGCATTTTCAACATTACAGCCTTTATAGATCTTTCCGCTTTTTGTAAGCAGTGCCGCGCCTACACGGAAATTTGAGTATGGCGAATACGATCTTTCACGTGCTTCTATTGCTAACTCCAGAAGCTTATCATCGCTTATGATCTGCACTTCATTAAGGAACGAGCTTCCCGAAATTTTGTCCTGCGGTAAAGAAAACCAATCAAGAACGGTAGCACCGATATCGGCAAACGTTTTGCGAGTGCCGAGGTTGACACCCGATTTTATCTTTTTGCCGTAAACGAGCATAGGTGTGTATTCCCTTGAGTGGTCCGTTGACGGAGTTGAGGGATCGCATCCGTGATCCGCCGTTATGATAAGCATATCGTCATCGTTCATCATGTTGAGAACTTTTCCGAGCCTTTGATCAAATTCCGTCATGGCGCGGGCATATCCGGCAATATCGTTTCTGTGTCCGTAAACCATATCAAAATCAACGAGGTTTACAAAGCAAAGCCCGTTGAAATCGCGCTTCATGATAGAATCAAGCTTATCCATTCCGTCAGCATTATTTACCGTGGGATAGCTTTCCGTAAAGCCTACACCTGCAAATATATCGTATATCTTTCCGACGGATATTGTATCAAATCCGTTTTCTTTAAGCAAAGAGGGAAGTGTATCGCAAGGCGGAACAAGCGAAAAGTCATGGCGGCGGGGAGTGCGCTTGAAAGGGTGTTCACCTTCAAACGGACGTGCGATAACACGCCCCACGCCGTGCTCACCTGTAAGAATTTCACGTGCGATCTTACAATATTCGTACAATGTTTCTATCGGTACTATATCTTCATGTGCGGCTATCTGGAATACGCTGTCGGCAGAGGTGTACACGATCAGCTTTCCTGTTTTTATGTGTTCCTCGCCGAAGTCACGTATTACATCTGTACCCGAATAGGGCTTATTGCAAAGTGTTCCTCTGCCCGTGCGCTTTTCAAATTCCGCTATCACATCGGAGGGAAATCCGTCGGGATAAGTGGGCAGCGGCTTTTCGGAGCAAATGCCCGCAATTTCCCAATGGCCTATCGTTGTGTCTTTGCCGAGGGAAGCTTCCTTCATACGTGCGTATGAAGCGGAAGGGGAGAAATTTTTCTCGCCCTTCACACCTTCAATATTGAAAAGCCCGAGCTTTGTAAGATTGGGACAGTTGAAATCGGGGTGGCTTTGTATAGCGTCCAATGTGTTGCTTCCTTCATCGTTCCATACAAACGAGTCGGGCATCTCTCCGATGCCCATACTGTCAAGAACGATGAGAAAAGCACGTTTGTTTGCTTTTTTCATAAATCAATAGCCTGAGCCTTCGATGCCCTGAACAGCCTTGACTACACGGCTTGTTCCAAGACGTGATGCACCTGCATCAATAAATGCCTGAGCATCGTCAAGATTCGATATACCGCCCGCAGCCTTAACGAGAACACCCTCGCCTACGTTTGCATACATGAGCTTAACGTCGTCAAGCGTTGCGCCTGCTGTTGAAAATCCTGTAGATGTCTTGATATAATCAGCGCCGGCTTCTGTTACGATCTTGCACATGCGGATCTTTTCATCCTCTGTAAGAAGACATGTTTCGATAATTACCTTGAGAAGCTTTCCGTTGCAGGCTTCCTTGATCTGGCGGATCTCTTCACGTACTTCGTCGTCCTTTCCGTCTTTGAGAGAGCCTATGTTTATTACCATGTCTATTTCATCGGCACCGTTTTTAACAGCATCCGCTGTTTCAAAAACCTTTACTGCTGTTGTACAGTATCCGTTGGGGAATCCGATAACAGTACAAATAGCGAGCTTGTCGCCTACATATTCCTTTGCGCGCTTAACGAAGCTCGGGGGAATACAAACGGAAGCTGTTGAATATTTCATACCGTCATCGCATATTTTTTTGATCTGCTCCCATGTTGAGGTTTGAGACAGAAGTGTGTGATCGCATTTTGATAAAATGTTTTTGATATCCATCGTTTTAATATCCTTTCAAAATTGTAATTTTTTTCTATTATATAACATTTCGCGCTTTATGTCAAGAAAAATGAGTACTTTTGTATATTATTCGTACATTATTTTCTTTGATAACGGTTTAAATATTAAGAAGTTGTTGCCAAACAGAAATAAATTCCGTTTTAATTAAAAAAAAGGTTGATTTTTGTCGTCATATGTGGTACAATACATAATGTGTATGTGTGTGATAATGGGGCTTTCGGCTTTTAAGACTGACTGACTTCATTTGCAATTACCGCATCTTATCAATACATTCAAATTGCGTGAAACGGGGGATCTATATGATATCAGATTTGCAGAAGGCAAGCCTTTGGAAGCGTATGTCCTCGTATTTATTTGACATTATAATCCTTGCCGTTATATCTATCGGTGCTGCATCTGCTTTATCAGCCGCTTTCGGGTATGACGGATATTCCGAAAAGATGACACAGTTCTACGAACAGTATCAAGAGCAGTACGGTGTTGATTTTGATATTTCCGCAGAAGACTTTGAAAAGCTTTCCGAGGAAGAGAAGAATATTTATTACGAAGCCGATAAAGCGATGAACAGCGATGCTGAGGTCATCAAGGTTTACCGTATGATGTTCAATCTTTCCATACTGATTGTCAGTCTCGGTCTGTTTATCGGATTTTTTATACTTGAATTTATCGTTCCCGTTTTTCTCGGAAACGGACAGACACTGGGAAAAAAGATATTCGGTGTTGCGGTTATGCGCACAAATTCCGTTAAAATAACGACCCCCGTGCTTTTTATCAGGGCTATTCTCGGAAAATACACTATAGAAACGATGGTACCCGTATTTCTCGTTTTTATGATATTTTTCGGCGTGCTCGGCTTTGTCGGTGCACTTGTGATTTTTGCAATATTGCTTCTTAATATAATTCTTGTGTTCGCCACCCGCAATTCCTCCGCAATTCATGACTTGCTTTCAGATACTGTCACTGTCGACATGGCAAGTCAGCGGATATTTGACAGCTATGACAGTATGATCGAATACAAAAAGAAATTGCATGCAGAGGCAGTTTCGAAAGAGGAATATTGATTCATTTGTTTTCATTTTAATTTGATATAAATTTCGATTTGGGAGGTTAAATAAAATGAAAGTAGAATTACGAAATCTGACTAAGATCTTTCCGAGCCGTAACAAAAAGGTCGGCGGAGAGGTCATAGCGGTAAATGATTTCACATTTACGATTCCTGACGGTAAGCTCGTGGGACTTCTCGGTCCCTCTGGATGCGGTAAAAGTACGACGCTTTATATGATAAGCGGTCTGCAAAAGCCGTCATCCGGACAGATCTTCTTCGGTGAAGAGGATGTTACGGAGCTTTCGCCTGAAAACAGAGGCGTAGGTCTCGTTTTCCAGAACTATGCGCTTTATCCGCATATGACTGTGAAGCAGAACATTATGTTCCCGCTTCAGAATCTTAAAGGGGCTGACAAGCTCTCAAAGGATCAGATGCTTGAACGTGCAACAGAGGCGGCGAAGCTTGTTCAGATCGACGATCTTATGGACAGAAAGCCCAGTGAGCTTTCCGGCGGTCAGCAGCAGCGTGTTGCTATTGCGCGTGCGCTTGTGAAAATGCCGAGAGTTCTTCTTTTGGACGAGCCGCTTTCAAACCTTGACGCGCGTCTGCGTCTTCAGACAAGAGAAGAGATACGCAGAATCCAGAAGGAAACAGGTATTACAACCGTATTCGTAACACACGACCAGGAAGAAGCGATGAGTATTTCCGATATGATCGTTGTTATGAAAACCGGTATTGTTCAGCAGGTCGGTAAACCGCAGGATATTTATGACGATCCTACAAATCTGTTCGTTGCAAAGTTCCTCGGTACACCTCCCATAAACGTATTCAAAGGAAAGGTCGCAGGCGGCAAACTTTATATTGGCGATGCGGCTGTTCTCGATGTTCCCGGTGTTGCTGACCGTGATGTTACCGTCGGTGTTCGTCCTGAGGGCTTCAACCTCGACGAAAACGGTACACTTGTGTGCGAGCTTTCGAATATCGAGGTAATGGGACGTGATATCAGCATCGTTTCAAAACACGGTGCATCTCTCAATCCTGTTATCCGTTCCATAATAAACTCTGACAGTAAGATTGATGCAACAGCTAAGACCGTTAAATACTCTCTCAAACCCCATAAGGTGTTTATTTTCGATGCGAAAAACGAAGAAAGAATACGTTTTTGAGGTGAGCAGATATGGTTGACAGCAAACAACAATGGAAGGCCTGGATATACCTGGCACCGGCTATCGTGCTGTTGCTTATATTCAC
>JAZTXA010000099.1:0-6334 GCA_045636245.1 Eubacteriales bacterium
TTGTTGACGGAGAACAGCTGTCAGAACCTTATCTCACACACAAGGCACTCGGTGATTGCAATATCGAATTGCCGTATCAGGTTCCCGAAAATAAAATATTCTGTATGGGTGACCACAGAGAAACTTCTGTAGACTCCAGAAATACCGCGGTCGGTTGTATTTCCGAAGAACAGCTTGTTGGAAAAATAATTTTCAGAATCTGGCCGTTGAACAAATTAGGTACGGTAAAATAATTATCATTCTCATGCGGAGTGGAAACGTCAGTCATATTATCAACTTTTAGAAGGAGGGTGTGTAATGAATAACATCACTTTACAGCAGATATCAGAATATTCCAAAAAGCACAGGCGCAGAAAGCGTTGGCAGAGTGTTGTCACAGCTATGGCGGCTGTTGTTGTGTTTGTTACCACATATGCGCTTATTCTTCCTGCTATAACAATGGACAACGATACTTCGTGCGGTTTGGATGAACACATTCATATGGACGAATGTTTTGCCCCTTCCGATGAAGATGTAAAGATACTTTCGTGCGATCTTGCGGAGCATACGCATCACGAAATTGCGTGCTATGCAGATCGTTCTGCAGATGTCGAAACAAGGAGCGATTGGGAAGCGACTCTGGAGGATGTAAATCTTTTGGGTGAGTTGCACAGAGACGTTCTTTTTGTGGCAAAATCACAGCTTGATTACTGTGAAAGTAATAAAAACCTTATCCTTAACGATGATGGCAAGCTTTCGGGCTATACACGCTACGGCGAATGGTACGGCGATCCTTACGGTGAATGGTCTGCAATGTTCGCAGCGTTCTGCTTGAATTATGCAGGTGTTGCAAATATGCCGTTTGACAGCGACATAAACGGATGGATATCATTACTTTCGGAAGAAAAATATGACTTTTACCGTACAGCGGGTGACCATGTACCGACATACGGCGAGGTAATATTCCTTGATAAGGATAAAGACGGAGCGCCCGACAAGGTCGGAATTATTGCAGAGGTTGTTCCCGATATCGAAGGTAAGGGAGCAAAGATAAAGGTCATTGAAGGTGACTCGTCAAATAAGGTTCAATATGTAATATATGAATATAATTCCGAAATGATAATCGGATATTCGATCTTACCGGACGGTCTGTATAAGGATAAGACGGTTACAGCGGAAATATTCACCGATTCATCATACGGAAGCGTATTAAATGAAAATAACACAGTAATTACTGTAAGCGGCGTAATGCCGAAGGACGGATATGTATATGCATATCCCGTTGAAGATGAAGACGAAAGCACCTTGTGTGCTTACGATATAACGGTGTTCGACGGTGACGGTAATGTCTTCCAGCCTCTTGGCGGCGACAGCCTTAAGGTTTCAATACAGTCCGATGTACTGAAAGAGGAGGCAATCGGGGAAGGGTACCATGCCGAGGCGTTCCACATTCCTGAAGATGGCGAGCCGCAGAGAATGTCGGCAAAATACATAGAAAGCGGAATAGAGTTTTCAGCAGAGCATTTCTCAACATACGCTGTGCGTGCTGCCAATACAACATCTGTGAAAAACAAAGAAGAGCTTGCCAGTGCGATAAACAACGGCAGACAATACATTGAGATAACATCCTCATTTGATGTCGGAAACAGTTTTACAATAACAAATGGTAAAAACATTACAATAGATCTCAACGGTAACACGCTGAAATATACCGGTGGAAGTGCCATGTTCAGGGTTGGTGATTGGGATTCAAGCGGCACTTTGACGATACGTGACTCCAAACAGCCCGACGAGACGGTTACAATGGTTAATTCGGAAAAACCGTCATACGGAAATCTTGCAACGCTGTCGGTTTCAAGCAGAAATAACAATGCTACATTGACCTATTATGTCACCAAAACCGACATAACGAATGTGCAGACGGGTGCAACGGTTGAAACGCTGTACAAACACACAATTACGACGGCAGGTGCCATTGTCGGTAACGGACAGCCGATAGTCAGCGTCGGTAAAGGTGTGTTCACGCTTGAAAGCGGTATGCTCCGAAGCGGAACAGGCAGAGCTATTCATCAGGAAAACAAAGAAAGTACTACCAACATTAAAGGCGGATATATTTGCGGATTCAGTAAAACAAACTCAGACTTCGGCGGTGCAATTTATGCATCAAACGGAACTGTTAATATATCGGGTAGTGCTGTTGTTGCGGCAAATAAGGCAAAGTGCGGCGGCGCTATAGTTTTGAATGGCAGTAATGCAAAGCTCAACATAAGCGGAGGTGTTATAAGCGGTAATACCGCTACACTTCCTAATGAGGTTGAAGGAAATAACGGCGGCGGCATTTATGTAAATCATGGAACTGTAACAATGTCAGACGGTTACATAACAAATAATACTGCAACAGGGTCTAACTATTATGACGGCGGCGGCGGTGTCTTCTTGTTTGACAGTGACAGCAAATTTGAGATATCAGGCGGTTATGTCACAGCGAATAAAGCCAACGGCGGCGGCGGTCTGAAGACAAAAAATGAATATTATGCGACTTTTAAGATGTCAGGCGGTTTTTTCTCCGGTAATTTAGCAACGGCGTGCGAAGGCGCAGGCATTGCTCTGGAACTTAATTCAAGAGGTGAGCTTTCAGGCGGTTACATAACGAACAATATTCTTGAAAAAACAGAACACTGGGGCGGCGGCGGATTCTTCTGTGCTGACAAAGCAGAGGTTTATATGTACAATCTGCTTGTTACAAACAATACCGCGGGCGGATTCGGCGGCGGTGTTGCAGGCTGTCCTACCGGTGAATTGACACTTTATGTTGACAGCGGCTGTGCCGTATTTGGCAACGTTGACGTTATATCGGGCGAAGTGAACTGGGTTTCCGGCGGTACAAAGGATGGTCAAGACTTCCAAAAATGTAAAGAAGTTTTCCAAAGCAATGGCCACGAAGACTTTTTCTGTGCGAACCAGAGTACGATTTTCGGAACGATGCTCGGTAAAGGCTCTGCCGAATGGCAGGGAAGTGCCGACGGTATTCCGATAACAGCAGGCAAGGGAGACATAGTCACCGCAAACAATGTAATGGGACTTCAATCACATGCGAGTGAAGAAGATAAACAAAATGCCATGGCTGTGGCAAAGCTCTATATAAACGGCAATCACTCCGACACGCACGGCGGAGGAATAATGTGTAACGGACGTCTTATAATAGGTGAGGCGGTAGACTTCACAGTTCCGACGTTGGTACAGATTCAAGCCAATAAAGTTCTTTATCAGGGTGGAACTAACAAGGAACTTCCCTTGGATGATTACAATTTCACCTTCAAGCTTGTAAAAGACTATCTCAACGGAGAGGTGCTTGAAACAGTAAAGTGCAACAGTAAAGGTTACCTGTCATTCCATAACGGATTGAAATTTTCTGAAAATGGCACTTACGTATACTACATAATGGAAGTACCCGATGAGAAAACAAACACGATACTGTTTGACAATTCGATATATGAAGTGACGATTGCTGTAAAACGTGACAATGGTACGGAATTTAACGGCAAAACTAAATATACATATCAGATAACGAATATGTCGATTGATAAAAGTACCGATGGCGGCAAGACATGGTCAAGCATTTACCAAAATTCACAGGCACAGAGCGGATCTGTTACAGTTGCCCTTGTAAGGGGAAGTGCTTTTGTAAACCGCACAATGGAATTTACAAAGCTTACAGTCAAGAAAGAATGGGACGGCGGTACAGGTGCCGATTCCGTTACTGTCATACTGAAGCAGGACGGTGTTAAGTACGCTGAAGTGAATTTAAGTGCGGCAAATAAATGGACATATACATGGAACAATCTTCCCGCCGGTCATCAGTACACAGTTGAGGAGGTATCTGTTTTCGGATATACTCCAAGCTACAACGTTGTACCGGGTAATATAGTATCGGCACAAAAACAGCTTGAATACGGACTGTATTGGATTCCTGCGACTTCAATCCAAAAAGACAAGCAATATATTATTGTAAGCTATGACGGTAAAAAGGCACTGTGTGTTACAAGTGCTCATACAGACTCAGCATTTACTTCGGAAGATACAACGGATGTTTCGGCACAGCTCACACAAATGACACTGAACGGAACGAAATATAACTTCTGGATGAGCAATACAACTCTTAAAAAAGGTGCAATATTTACACCGCAGGATAGAAACCAAAATTCGGAATCGTACAGAAACGGTGGTCTTGCTTTAAAGAGTGATATAGGCAATTCATGGCTGTTGGCTCAGGATGCAGGCGGAAACTATCTCAAGAGTACAAATTCTGTTGCGTGGTCTTCTTTGGTGGTTTGCGAAAACGGATATTTGAAGATAAATAACGAATTTGACGGCACACCTAATAATCTTCGTACAGTTATATTTGACAGTGAAAACGGAAAATTCAATACTGTCGGAAATGATTCTCCGAGTAATGCGGCAATCCTCTTGACACAGGTCAGCGGAAATCCGACGGTAACAGAAACTTTTGTTGAAGATGTTACGGTCGTTATAACCAACACAGGCGCGCCCGGTTATAAATTACCGGATACGGGTGGCGGCGGCACATTTATGTATATTGCGGCAGGCATGGCGCTCATGACGCTTGGAGCCTACCTTGCATATAAGAAATTAAAAGGCGGGAAGGAGGATAGCGCATCCTTCTGATGCCGAAACAATTTAAATCAATAAAGTACAAATTTTCGAAAGGAAAAAACAAAATGAAAAACATGAAGAAACTCAGCGCAATCGTTCTTTCGGTTGTAATGATCCTTACAATGTCGCTCTCGACATTTGCATTTGACATTACTCTCGAAAGTGCCACACAGACTCCCACAAAAGATCACACATACGATATCTATCAGATATTCACAGGTGATCTCGAAGCAGGTGTTCTTGCAAACATCAAGTACGGTGCAAACTACGGTGCAACAGGCACAGCTGTTCCCAAGAGCGAACTTGATGCTATCACAGATGCACGTGCATTCGCAAAGAAGCTTGTAAACGAAGAATTGCTTAATGGCGATGCTGTTGCAACTCTTAACGAAGCAAACAACTGGGCTGCAAAGGATCTTGCAGCAGGTTATTACCTCATCGTTGAAAAGACAACACAGGAAAACCTTCCCGAAGGCGAAACACTTTCCGCTTACATAGTTCAGGTAAAAGACGATGTTGTTATGAGCCCTAAGTCCGGTATAACATCCATCGATAAGATCATCTCCAACGATGACAACCAGATCTCCAACATTCTTGATATCACAGCTGACGGTAAATTTGACAACGTAAGTATCGGTTCCAATGTTGAATTTACACTTACAGCTCCCATCGTATCAAATGCAGATGATTTTGACTTCTGCTACTTCATCATCAACGATACTATCTGCGAAGGCTTTACATTCAACAATGATATCACAGTAACTATCGGCGGACATCCTGTTACAGAAGGCGTTGATTACACAGTATTCACAGGCGCAGAAGCTGACGGTTGCACATTCCGAGTTGCACTTCTTAACGCAAAGGATCATCCCGGCGAAGAAGTTGTTGTTAAGTATACAGCACTTCTTAACGATAAGGCAGTTATAGGCGAACTTAAGGGTAACCCCAACAAGGCAAACCTTACATATTCCAACAATCCCGAATTTGATTACGAAGGCACACATGAAAACGGTAAGCCCAAGGAAGAATTCGAGGGCGGCAACAAAAAACTTCCCCTCGGTGTAACAGTTGATATCTGGACACGTACATATACAACAGGTATCAAGGTAGTTAAGGTTGACGAAAACGGCAACGCACTTCCCGGCGCATCCTTCAAACTCGAAGGCAAAAACGTTGTAGGTGTTCTTGTTAAGCGCGAAGTATTTACAGAAGCTGAAAACGGTGAATACTGGCTTTTGAAAAACGGCTTCTATACAAAAGATGATCCCGCTACAGAAGGAATGGATACTTCATTGTATGCAGACGTAAACAAGAAATACACTAAGACGATCGAAACAGTTCAGGACACAAACACAACTGACATGGTTGTTGAAGGTCAGGTTGGCGCAAACGGCGTTATCATCTTTGACGGTCTCGGTGAAGGCACATTCACCATCACGGAAACAGTTACACCTGCAGGATATAACACAATAGCTCCTTTCGATGTTGTTATCGAATGGGAGGCTCCCGCTACAGGTTCAATTGACTGTGACTGGACAATATCTATGGATGGTGCTGAAATGAACGAAGATGGTGAATTTGAGTTTAAGGTAGTAAACCACTCCGGTATTGAACTTCCCGACACAGGTGGTATCGGTACAACGATATTCTACATTGTAGGCGGCGCATTGGTCGTATTTGC
>JAZTXA010000100.1:0-18610 GCA_045636245.1 Eubacteriales bacterium
ATCGAATCGTAAACGGCAGAGTCACCGTGCGGATGGTAACGTCCGAGCACGTTACCGACTGTCGTTGCCGATTTTCTGTGAGGATTGCTGTGTACGAGGTTATCCTCATACATAGCGTACAGAATACGGCGGTGGACGGGCTTAAGACCGTCACGCACGTCGGGAAGCGCACGGGAAACGATGACCGACATAGAATATTCCATAAAGGATTTTTTAACTTCCTTTTCGATATTTATGTCGACTATCTTCTGGTCTTTGTATTCAATATCCTGGCTTTTGTATTTTTCCATTTGAATCTCCGTATATATTTATATTTCAATTACCCCGGGCTCCCTTGTGTAAAGGGAGCTGTCAGCGAAGCTGACTGAGGGATTGTTTTACGAGGTGTTTAATATATTCACAAACACCCCGAAAGTTTTTATGTATTTCTGTATTCGGTATTCTGATAACTTTCAATCCGTAGTCTTCAAGAAAGGCTGTTCTTTCTTCATCGTATTGCTTTCCTTCCTCGGTATAATGTCCCGAACCGTCAAGCTCGATAACAAGCCCTGCCTCTGCACAGTAAAAATCCACAATATACTTTCCGAGAACCTTTTGGCGAGAAAAACGGATTGGATATGTACGTAAAAAATCATACCAAAGGTGTTTTTCTTCTTTGGTCATATTCTTTCGCAGGATTTTTGCAACCGGTACAATATCTTTATTGTGTTTCCTCTGCATCACAATTCCTCCGTCAGCTGCGCTGCCACCTCCCTTTACACAAGGGAGGCTTTAGTTCAGTACGATCTGAAATCAACGTTGCCTAAATTTTTCTTTACCGTATCCGCATCGGGTATATCACCCGTTTCGTTTACCGAGGCGGAATATGCCGAGGCATACTGCAAGGCATACTCTGCATTACATCCCGAAAACTCATAAGCCTTCAAAAATGCGGCAATAAATGCCGGACGGCAGTAAATGCTTTCGTTTCGGCTTCGCTTTACGGTACAGGCGCAAAGGGTGTCGGGCGAGGAATATATATTTCCCCTTTTTCCGAGTGTGCAGAGTACCGTCGCACCCGTTTCTTTTGTTATACCCTTGACAGCGGAAAGTGCCCAGGCAAGGCTGTCGATGCTTTCAAAAAGGTAATCGTAAAGCTCATCATATCCCATGACGGTAAATTCGGGCTTTTCCTTGAACGCAAGGCGCATATCGGCACCCGAAAAGTCGGTTACCGCTTTGATGCCGATGCTTTTTAACATTCTTATGATGTCACAGTACGTGCCCGTCTCAAGGTCATCGGGGTAAGCACCCGAAAGCACAAAGTATTCGGGCTTCGGGCAGGACTCCCTCATTGATTTTGTAAGGGATAAAAATTCGGTTATTGAAACAGGCTGTGTTTCCTTATGGGAAAATGATGTGAGTGTTTCGTCTTCCCTTATCACCGTTTTAATAGGTGTATGACGGCTTGTTTCGATAAATTGATCTTTTATATCACGGCTTTGCAAAAAGTCCTTAAGGTACTTTCCCAAAAGTCCTCCGCAGAAGCCGAAGGCTGACGTTTTGACACCCATCGACACAAGAAAGTCGGACACGGCAACACCGTCTGTCGGCTTGTGAAGCCCGAAGCCCTCAAACAGATTTGAAGCTCCGCGCTTTGCCCTTGTATCGCTTTCGTATAAAGCGGTGAATGACGGGCACATCGTCAGCGTGTTTACGGAAAAACCGTATTTATCTTCAGTCATTATACGTCAAGGTTTGTTACGTATTTTGCGTTTTTCTCGATGAAGTCACGGCGCGGTTCAACCTTGTCGCCCATAAGCGTTGAGAATATTTCATCACAGCGTCTTGCATCATCGATAGTAACGCGGAGGATCGTTCTTCTTTCGGGGTCCATTGTTGTTTCCCAAAGCTCCTCCTTGTCCATTTCACCAAGACCTTTAAAGCGTTCAACACGGAAGTTTCCGCCAAGCTCTGCCACGATAGCTTCCTTTTCTTCATCGTTGTATGCGTACTTTTCCGTCTTACCCTTTGTAATTCTGTAAAGCGGAGGCATTGCGGAATAAACGTGACCGTCTTCAATGAGCTTTCTCATATAACGGAAGAACAGCGTTAAAAGCAGTATTCTTATGTGTGAGCCGTCAACGTCGGCATCCGCCATAATTATTATTTTTCCGTATCTTAATTTGCTTATATCAAAATCCGAGCCGATACCGCAGCCTATCGCCTGAATGATTGGCAAAATCGACTGGTTTGAGTAGACCTTGTCCACACGGCTCTTTTCAACGTTGAGGACTTTACCTCTCATCGGCAGAATTGCCTGGAAGCGGCTGTCGCGTCCGTCCTTTGCGGAGCCTCCCGCGGAGTCACCCTCGACAAGGAATAATTCCGTAAGCTCAGCACTTCTTTCGTGGCAGTCAGCAAGCTTGCCGGGAAGCTGGAAGCCTTCCAAAGCGCCCTTTCTGTTTCTGACAGCCTCACGCGCACGGCGTGCTTCCTCTCTTGCTCTTGCGGCAATTATGGATTTTTCCATTATCGCCTTGCCGACAGACGGATTTTCTTCTAAATATTCTTCAAGCTTCTTTGAAACGATGGAATCGACAAACGTTCTTACCTCGCTGTTGCCGAGCTTTGCTTTAGTCTGGCTTTCAAACTGCGCATCGGGAAGCTTTACGGAAATGACAACGCAGATACCCTCACGTACGTCCTCACCCATAAGGTTTTTGTCGCCGTCCTTGAGAAGCTTGACCTTACGTCCGTAATCGTTCATGACCTTTGTAAGTGCGGTCTTGAAGCCCGTTTCGTGCGTACCGCCTTCAATGGTCGACATATTGTTTGCAAATGTTACTATTGTTTCGCTTAAAGTATCGTTGTACTGTATTGCAACCTCGGCTGTCATATCACCCATCTGGCCGCTTATGTATATAACGTCCTTGTGTACGGGTGTGCAAGCCTTTTTCTCGTTGAGGTATTCTACAAAGCTTCTTATACCGCCCTCGTAGCAGAGGACCTCGGAAACAGGCTCCTCGCCTCTTTCATCAATAAGCTCAATGCAGACACCGGCGTTTAAAAACGACTGCTCTCTCATTCTGTCAAGCACGGCATCGTAGTCGAATACCGTTTCTTCAAATATCGTCGGGTCGGGCTTGAATCTTACGTAAAGACCGTGTTCATCGCCGCATGCGCCTTCTTCCTTGAAAGGGCGGGCAACGTGGCCCTTTTCAAAGCGTTCGGTGTATTTGTTTCCGCCGTGGCAGTTTGACACCTCTACCCATTCGGATAAGGCGTTAACAACAGATGCGCCGACACCGTGCAGACCGCCCGATATCTTGTAACCGCCGCCGCCGAACTTACCGCCCGCGTGAAGCACCGTAAATACGACTTCAAGTGTGGGTGTGCCCGTTTTGGCGTTGATTCCCGCAGGGATTCCTCGTCCGTCGTCCCTTACAGAACAGCTGTTGTCCGTGTGGAGCGTTACTGTTATCTTTTTGCAGTAGCCTGCCATCGCCTCGTCAATGGAGTTATCCACTATTTCGTTTATGAGGTGGTGCAAGCCCTTTATTGAAGTAGTACCGATGTACATACCCGGTCTTTTTCTTACAGCTTCAAGTCCTTCCAAAACCTGTATCTGCTCATCACCGTAATTTGTTTGTGCGTTTTTGATATTGGATTCGTCCATTTACACTATTCCTTTCGTTGTTCTCTTTTTGAGAATTTTGGGAGATATCTGCGACATATATATCTTTGTTTCGTTATTTTCGTCTGTTAATATAAATGATTTCGGTATCTCACGGGTGACGCTTATAAGCCTTTTTTCAGCCTCCGCTTTACGTAATGTCAACCGTGTTACGGGTGATACGGTCGATGTGTCCGTATCAAATATCCCGATAATATCATCGGAATTTATTATTTTTTCGTTTGAAATAAAAAGGTAGTTGTTTTTCATTTTTGTTTATTAAATTCGGGGTGGTGACGGTGCGCTCGCCTGCAACCCCACGGTTGACTTTGTCAACCGCCACAGGCGAAAGCGCACATATTTCCTGACGGAAATATGGTTTTTATTCATTCGGGCGTGGTGCGGTAGGGTCAAGATTCAAGCAGTTCGCGTTGCGAACTGCAACCGACCGTTTTAAACCCATTTAATTTCATTTTCAAACCCGTTTTTGTTTATTTCATGCGGACGTGCGATGCACGCCCCTACGGTCTTGTATATTCGAGGTGGTGCCGTAGGGCGGGTAGCGAAGCGGCGTGAGGGTAATGAATGACATGCCGGTGGCATGTCAGAACCCGAACGTGACCGAGTCGCAGCGAGACATTATCTCCCGCCGTTTGAAACCCATTTACGCTCGTTTCATGCGGGACGTCGTCACTTTGCAAAGCAAAGTGATTGCGTCTTGTCCCCTACGGTTTGCGGACGTGCGATGCACGCCACGACGGAAGGTGTTCAATTTATCTGCCCGGCGCAAATATTTATCTTGTTATTCACGTCAAACGGGGAGAATAATTCCTCGTTACACGAGGTGATTATGACTTGTTTACCGTCGAGCTTTGACAACAGATACGAGGTGCGTTTTGAGTCAAGCTCCGAGAGGACATCGTCAAACAGGTACACGGGGTATTCTCCCGTTTCCTCGTTTGAAATTTCACCCTCGGCAAGCTTTGCCGCAAGTGAAAGCGACCGCTGCTGACCCTGCGAGCAGTAAAATCTTGACGATCTGCCGTTTAAGGTTATCTCAATATCATCCCTCTGCACACCGTACAGATTCATTTTATACTGTATTTCTTTTTCAACATTTTGGGTAAACAGCTTATAAAAGGCTTCGTCCGTCATTTCCTGCAAGTCTTTATCAAAGCTGTACTCGGTTTTTACCTTTTCTTTGCCCTCGCTCATTTCTTCAAGCGATGATTCCATGTATTCGCCTAATTTCCGGCAATACGCCATTCGTCTTTCGGTGATGTAACGGCAGGGGGGAGCTATCTGCTCTGCCAGCACATCAAAAATGCCGAAATTTGCGTTTTTACTCTCCGAGGTATCTTTGATAAGTGCCGCCCTTTGTGACAGAATTTGCGTATATTTTTTGAGCATATAGACGTATTTCTTGTCCGTCTGCGAAATTGCCACGTCCAAAAACAGTCTTCTTTGACTCGGTGAGTCCTTTATTATCGATAAATGATCGGGGCAAAACAGCACCGCCTTGAAGTTTCCTATAAACTCCGAGGCGCGCATGACCTCTCCGCCCGATATCTTCATTTTGCGCTTTTCTCCGCGTCTGTAGTAAACGGACATGGGAACTTCACGCCCGAATGACTCATAAACTATTTCAATGCCGGCACAGCTTCCGTCAAACGGAATTACATCCGTTTCCTTTTTCATTCTGTACGGCTTGCCTCTGGCAAAGACGTATATGGCTTCAAGCAGGTTTGTTTTGCCCTGCGCATTGTCGCCCCAGATTACGTTTATGCCGTCCTTGAATTCTATCGTGCCCTCCTTTAAATTGCGGTAGGCACTTATATCTGCTTTAAGTAATTTCAATTTATCTTGACTGCTGAGGTCTTACGGGGAATACAAAGTACATAAACGACTTGTCAGCATCATCCGTAGGTGTTATCAGCATGCTTGAAAGCGATGTTGTAAAGCCGAGCTTTACGGTATCGGCTTCAATTGCCCTGAAGCTGTCAAGCAAGAATCGGCAGTTGAAGCTTATTTCAAGATCCTCGCCCTCGTGCTTGCACGGTATTTCGTCATATACCCTGTTTACAACGGATATACAGGATATCTTCAGCTTGTCGCCGTAGAGATTGAGCGTTACACTGCTTCTTACCCTGCCTGCGTCGCTGTCCTCTGTAACGAGAAGCGCACGCTCAAGACTTTCACGCAGACTGTGCGTGTTTATCTCCACATTTATCGGGCAGTCCTTCGGGATAAATCTGTCGTATTCGATATAATCGCCGTCTATCTGTCTTGTGTAGAAACACATTCCGTCACGCATGAACATGATGTGCTTAAGTCCCTTTACTACCTTTATCTTGTCATCTGTGTCAAGTAAAAACTTCTGTATTTCGGGAAGCGCACGGCGGGCAATTATAAAGTTGAGGTTCATATATGAGCCGTCAACGTTCTGATTTTCCATCTCACAGTCTTCAAATCTCTGTGCAAAGCGGAAGCCGTCAAGAGCTGTTATTCTGACGCTTTCATCCCTTATCTGGAAATATGCGCCGTTTAACTGGAGCTTCTGATGGTTGTCGGCAACTGCAAACGACGTCTGAGCAATAAGTCTTTTAAGTGTCTTCTGACTTATTGTGAAGGAGTAGTCACCCGAAAGCTCAGGCGTGCCGGGGAATTTGTTACCTTCTATGCATACAACCTCAAATTTACTGTTACCCGACATTATTTTTGCAATATTTTTATCAGATACGTCGATAATAATATCGTCGGGCATGTTCTTTGTTATATTAAGAAGCTTCTGCGCGCTGATTATATAGCATCCGGGTGTCTGCACGTCGGCATCGATCACCGTTTCAAAGCCCTTTTCAACGTCAAAGGAAGTGATAACGCATTTGTCGCTTCCCTGTGTCTTCAGTCTTATACCTTGAATTACTTTATTTTCGCCTCTTGTCGATACAGCGCCCATGGCGGGGAGCAGTGCATTCAGCAAGGTGGATTTTTCAAAAACGATTCTCATGTTCGTTCCTCTCTATGATATGGATAGATATGAATACTTATGGAAATAGTAGTAGTAGTAGGGGCTGTGGAAAATGTGGAAATCCCCGATTCCCCTGTGTCTGTCCGCAATTTCGGGAATTTTGCGCTGTGGAATTGCGGTGGGATGTCTGACGATAAAATGTGGAAATGTTTTTTTGTCATCATGTGACGTTTTTTGTCCGTTTTTTTGTCCACATTCAAGCAAAAGGTTATCAACATGTAATTCTACAGCTTATCAACACAGTTGTTAACATTCCCCGAAAAAGGGTTTATTTTGTCCACATCGGTGTTGATTTGTGTGGATAACTGTGTGGAAAATGTGGATAAGCATGTGGTATTTCTGTTGATTTACATTTTTATTTCGTTTTCTATTTCCTCAATTTCCCTTTCAAACAGCGGTTCCGACTTTATTTTTGTTTCCACAACATCTATCGAGTTCATGATTGTGGAATGGTCGCGCCCGAACAGTGCGCCTATCTGCTTGAGTGAGTACGGTGTGTACTTTCTTATAAGGAATATAACGATATGGCGCGCGGAGGTTATTTCCTTGCGCTTGCTCTTGCTCTTTATCTCGTTTTCGTCAACATTCAGCTTTTTAGATACCGTTTTGAATATACGGTCAGTTATTATCTGAGGGGACACATCAAGGTTCATCATATCGGCAATTGCCTTTTTCGTCATGTCGTACGTTATCGGTATGCCGTAAAGTGCGCTTGTTGCGGCGATCTTTTTGAGCGAGCCTTCGATCTGTCTTATATTTCTGCTTAAATTCTCCGCCAAAAGCGTTACAACATCCGACGGAATATCCATTTTGTACGATTCCGCCTTGCTTTTGATGATGGCGGCGCGAAGCTCATAGTCCGGGGGCTGAATATCAGCCATAAGACCCATTTCAAAACGGTTCTGCAGTCTGTCCTGAAGCGTCTGAATTTCCCTGGGGGGCTTATCCGATGCCAAAATTATCTGCTTATGCTCCTCATAAAGAGCGTTGAACGTGTGGAAAAATTCCTCCTGCACGCTTTCCTTGCCCGCGATAAACTGTATATCGTCAACCAAAAGCACGTCTATTGTGCGGTACTTGTTGCGGAATATAACGGGGCCGTTTTTTGTACGCAGGCTTTCGATAAGCTGGTTTGTAAATTCCTCACCCTTGACGTAAATTATTTTAAGGTCGGGATTTCTTGTCAAAAGCTCATTTGTAATGGCGTAAAGCAAGTGCGTTTTGCCAAGACCGCTGGGACCGTACACAAACAAGGGGTTCCATGCGGTGAACGGATTTGTCGCCACGGCATAGCACGCATTGTATACAAAGCGGTTTGAGGAGCCTACTATGTAATTGTCAAACGTGTAATCGTTGTTTATCTGTGTTTTGAGGTTTATTTTTGCCGAAAGCTGTGATTCCTCGGTCGTTTCCTCGGGCGCTTCCTTTTCATGCGTGGTGAAAAAGTTAAGCTCATTTCCCGCAGCCATAAGCGGGTTTGCGCCCGTCTTTGCGCTTTCTTCGGGGGTTTTTGAATACTGTCTTGAGTAGATATCACCGCTGTTTTCGGGATTTTCAAGATCGTATTCGATGTCTTTTTTTATCTGCTTGATATTTTTGGAATCCTTATCCTGAGCGTATATGTAAATTACCTTGAATTCGCCGAGTACCTTGTGTAAAAGCCTTTCAAGCAGTCTTGTTTCGTCCCTGACGAAATCAAGCGTTGCCGTTGTCGGCGTCATAAGTATTGCGTACTGCGATTCTATGTCAACTATCTGCATGTCCGAAAACCAGGAGTTTACCTTTATTTCGGAGATATTCTTTCTCAGCTCTTTAAGGACACCGTTCCATATATCTTCGTATGTGTTCATTTTATGTCCTTTCATTTGTAATAACGATATTCGCTTTGCGAATATCATTTCATGTTCGTATGCGAACAATTCATGTCACGAAGTGACAATTCATGCCGCAGGCAATTCATCAAAGAGGTGAAACCCGTTTGTGTTTATTTAATTCGGGGCATTGCCGTAGGGCGGGTAGCGAAGCGGCGTGAGGGTAATGAATGACATGCCGGTGGCATGTCAGAACCCGAACGTGACCGAGTCGCAGCGAGACGTTATCTCCCGCCGTTTTAAAACCGTTTTATTAACACCTCATCCACCGCTTCGAGTTGTGCAACGCGTTGCACAATCTCGTTGGTCCACCCTGTCCCCCATCACTTGCCTTCGTCAAGTGACCGGGGAAGGCGTTTAGTACACCTCATCCGCCATCGGAAAAGGCGCATTTGATGAAAATATTACATCACTTTATATTATACCACATTTTATATTAAATTACAATATATAATTTATAATTTAATTAAATAATTATATAAAAAATAAATTCAAAAGATTTACGATTTTTAAAAAACATATTGATTTATTCACCCCTGTATGCTATAATGAGGCGAAAATATATTTTGCTGTTTTAATGCGGTAAAATAAAAACAAATTTTAAAAGAGGGTCTTGTATGCTTGACGGTTTTATAAAGGTTGCCGCATCAAGTGTGGAAACATTTGTCGGAAATCCTTCAAAAAACGCTGAAAATATCATAAAAGCCGTTAAACAAGCGGATAATTCGGGTGTTAAGCTCTTGTGCTTTCCCGAACTTTGTATAACAGGTATCGACTGCGGACAATTGTTTTTTTCGGATGTTTTACTGAAAAAAGCAAAGGCGGCTTTGCTTCGTATAATTGAAGAAACATCCGATACAGATGTCATGTTTGTCATCGGGCTTCCCGTAAAAATTTCATCAAAAATTTACAACTGTGCGGCGGTCATCGGCGGCGGAAAGCTGTATTGCCTGGTGCCGAGCCGTGAGGATTCTCCCTATTTTGCGAAATTTGAAAGCGAAAAGGGTGTTTATCTTTACGATTTTATCGAAAGTGCCGACGGCTATACGGAAACAGTACCCTTTACGGATAAGATAATTTTCTCCTGCCGTGACTGCGAAAATTACAAATTCGGTGTTATTTTCGGTTACAACGGCAAAAAGACAGAGGAGCTTTGCAAAAAAGGCGCGAAGATCGTTCTTTCCCTGTCAAATTACCCCGAAACGGTGACATCACGCGATAATAAAAACACATTCTATAAATGCCTTTCGGCAAAGCAGATATGCGGTGTTGTTTGCGCCGAATGTGACGAAACGGAGTCAACGGCAAAGGCTGTGTATTCAGCCAACCATATGATATATGAATGCGGTGCAAAGCTTGCCGAAAACGCACCGTTTGAAGCTGAAAAGCTCTTGATTTCCGAAATTGACGTTTCAAGGATTGCAAACCTGCGCTGTCGGGAAAAGTCTTATAATGAGGAATCCTCCCTTTACTTGAAGGATTCGGGAGTGTATGACGAGTTTGAGTTTGTGCAGGACATAAAACCGACGGCTCTTACCCGTCACATAGACAAAAATCCATTCTTGCCGGACGGCTGTAACAAGTCAAAAAGAACAGAGCATATAACAAAAATTCAAGCCTACGGGCTTAAAAAGCGAATGACGGCATCCTACAGTAAAAAGATGGTCATAGGCATTTCGGGCGGGCTTGATTCAACGCTTGCGCTTCTTGTTTGCGTAAAGTGTGCCGACTTGCTCGGATATGACAGAAAGAGTGTTATTGCCGTCACAATGCCGTGCTTCGGCACGTCCGAGCGTACAAAATCAAACGCTGTGGTGCTTTGCGAAAAGCTTGGCGTTGATTTGAGAACTGTTGATATTACCGAGGCTGTAAGGCTTCATTTTAAAGATATTTCACACGATGAAAGCATTAAAAATGCCGCTTACGAAAACTCACAGGCAAGAGAGCGCACACAGGTGCTTATGGATATTGCAAACGATGAGGGCGGTCTTGTCATAGGTACGGGCGACTTGAGCGAGGCGGCACTCGGCTGGTGCACGTATAACGGCGACCATATGTCGATGTATGCGGTAAACTGCTCCGTTCCCAAAACGCTGATGCGTAAAATTGTGGAAAATGAGGCGGAAAACTGCCCCGATAAGTCACTTTCCGACACGCTTTACGATATACTGAACACCCCCGTTTCTCCTGAGCTTATGCCCCCCGAGGACGGAAAAATTGCACAGTATACAGAAGAAATTATAGGCCCTTACGCGCTTCACGATTTCTTCATTTACTACACGGTAAAATACGGCTTTACAAACGAAAAGCTTTTGCGCCTTGCCGAATATGCCTTTGAGGGTGAATATACAAGGGCGGACATCGAAAAATGCTACAGCGTCTTTAAAAGACGGTTTGCAACCCAGCAGTTCAAGCGTTCATGCGCGCCTGACGGGGTTATCATAGGAAGTGTTAATTTGTCAAACTACGGCGGTTTTTCAATGCCGTCGGACGTTGACTCGGATATATTTTCGTAATTAATGAAAGGAAGTATACAAAATGGTTATTGAAAATCTTGAATTTCTCAGAAAATTCGACAGCGAGGTAGCCGATGCAGTTGAAAAGGAATATCACCGTCAAAGAGGCGGTATTGAGCTTATTGCATCGGAAAACTTTGTTTCCGAGCCTGTAATGGCGGCGGCATCCTCCGTGCTTACAAACAAGTACGCTGAAGGCTATCCCGGCAAGAGATATTACGGCGGCTGTGAATGTGTTGATATTGCGGAAAATATTGCAATTGAAAGAGCAAAGAAGCTTTTCGGCGCACAGTTTGCAAATGTTCAGCCTCACTCCGGCGCACAGGCAAATACGGCTGTTTATATAGCACTTCTGCAGGCCGGCGACACAGTTATGGGTATGTCGCTTGCGCACGGCGGACATCTGACGCACGGCTCACCCGTCAACCTCAGCGGTCTTTACTATAATTTTGTTGCATACGGTGTTGACAGCGAAACACACAGAATAGATTACGATGCACTTGAAAAGCAGGCTAAAGAATGTAAGCCCAAGCTTATCGTTGCAGGTGCGTCCGCTTATCCGAGATTTATCGATTTTGAAAGAATGGCGAATATCGCACACGAAGTAGGCGCATACCTTATGGTGGATATGGCGCACATCGCAGGTCTTGTTGCTGCAGGCGTTCACCCGTCCCCGATGCCTTATGCAGACATTGTTACAACGACAACGCATAAGACACTCAGAGGTCCCAGAGGCGGTATGATCCTTACAAACAGCGAGGAGCTTGCAAAGAAGATAAACAAGGCAGTATTCCCCGGCACACAGGGCGGTCCCTTGATGCACATCATCGCGGCTAAGGCTGTTTGCTTCGGCGAAGCGCTTAAGCCCGAATTTGCAGAATACGGAAAGAAAGTTGTTAAAAATGCCGCAGTGCTTGCACAAACACTTGTAAATGAGGGCTTCAACCTCGTTTCGGGCGGTACAGATAACCATTTGATGCTTGTTGACCTCCGTCCGTTTGATATCACGGGTAAGGAGCTTGAAAAGAGACTCGATACAGTTCACATCACAGTAAACAAAAACGCAATTCCCGACGATCCTCAGTCGCCGTTTATCACAAGCGGTGTGAGAATCGGTACACCTGCGGCTACAACAAGAGGCCTCGGCGAGGAAGAAATGAAGACGATAGGCAAGCTTATAAAGCTCACCGCAACAGAGTATGAGGATAAAGCCGATTACATAAGAGCAGAAGTTGCGAAGATCTGCGAAAAATATCCCCTTTATTAATTGAAATTACAAGAATTACAATAATCACAAAAATCTCTCCCTTACATATCATTTAGTGTAAGGGAGATTTTTTCGTATTACACACCGCCTGCGGTGTGCGCCATTCGCCCGCAGGGCAGCTTGCAGGTAAGCCTGCAAGCTGTGGGGGGGTGCGGGCATGGCGCTTGTTAGAAAGGCACAAAATGCGTAAATGTCTATATAAATGTAATAAAAAAATACAAACGGCAATGGTTTGCGCCGTTTGCTTTGGAGCCGGGGTATTGATGTCTTTGTTTTTGCCTCCCATTGTTATGGTCATAATTGAGGCGCTTGCCCTGTGCTGTGTCGGAATACTGTTTGTTCTTTAAGGAGGAACTTATGAAGATAGTTGTTGTGCGTTCCCCGAAATTCTTTTCGGGTATTTTCAAGAAGATATTTAAGATAAAATAAAAAAATGGGCGTAAGCCCATTTTTCAATGTTATTCGTTTTAACGAATAACATTTCATGTTCGTGCATACGGACATTTCAAGCGGCAACGCCGCATTTCATGCCGAAGGCATTTCATTTTTTAACCCTGTTTTATAAAATTAAAAAAGTCAATCTTCGATTTCATTGAAATAATTTCTATCAAAAAATTCGGACAAGGTAATTTCCGCACCCTCGCAAAAGCGTTTTACGGTTATGACTTTGGAACACTTCGTTCTTCCTTTTGCAAGGTCATAAATTGACGAAGGCGACATACCGCCTTTCAAACAAATATCGCATATGTTGCTGTTTTGTTCTTTGCATATTTCTTCTATTCTTTTCAGGATAGCTTCATTTAATTTCATAATCATACCCTATATTTTCACGGAATTCCGCAATTATTATAGACAAATATGATTTTTTGCTCTCGTGGAATTCCACGATATTGACAAAACTTTAAAAAAATGTATAATGAAAATACAGTAAAATCGTGGTATTCCGTGAAAGAGGTGCAATATGGTAATTACATTTGCAGGTCATTCATCAGTTTCTTTGCGTGAAAAAGTAAAAGAAACGGTAAAAGAACAAATAAAAAGCAACATAAAACATAATGAAGCGATAAGCTGCTATGTAGGCGGATATGGTGATTTTGACAGTATTTGTGCCTGTGCGTGCAAAGAATTAAAAAAAGAGTATACCTGTATTGAGGTGGTATATGTTACCCCGTATATGAGCTTGTCGGAACAAAAGAAAATAGATGAAATGCAAAAATCAGATATGATTGATTCATCTGTATATCCTCCGCTTGAAAATGTGCCGCCGAAATTTGCAATTTTAAAAAGAAATGAATGGATGGTGGAAAAAGCAGATTTAGTAATAGTTTATATAGAACATAATTACGGCGGAGCGTATAAGACATACAAAACAGCGGAACACAAGGGAAAGAAAACAATAAATGTTTTTGATGTTTTTAATGAAGATATAAAATAAAAAAAATGGGCGAAAGCCCATTTTTGTTTGTTTCATTCAACGTGGTGCCTTTGGAACGAAAAATAAATAATAGATGTTTTTATCCCGTTTGTATTTATTTGATTCGGGGATGGTGACGGTGCGCTCGCCTGCCCCCACGGTTGACGTTGTCAACCCCCACAGGCGAGTGCGCACATATTTCCTGACGGAAATATGGTTTTTATTCATTCGGGCATGATGCCGTAGGGGAAGGTGTTCAGTCTATTTTTTTGAATATGTGTATTTTTCCTCTGTCGTTAAGGTCTTTGAGCAATGCCAGAGTGATGGGGAACACAAACAGTCCCATAACGCTGAACATCGCTGTACCGACGATCATTGCCATAAGCGTGACTATCGGGTGAAGTCCTACCTGTGTGCCGACTATTTTCGGCTCTATTATGTTTCTGACAACGGTTATGATGAGGAATATACAAACGAGCATGATACCTGTTATAATGTCACCCAAAAGTATTCGGATAATTCCCCACGGCACGAGGATAGAACCTGTGCCGACGATGGGCAAAAGGTCGAAAAGCGCAACTATAAGCGCAACGAGAAGCGTTGATGTGACAGATGGGAACATATTGGGGTTTATAAGCCCGGCTATGAGCAGGAGCACCGAAAGCTCAAGAAACGTTATTGACATAATAAGTGCATAAGAACGGATATATTTAAAGAGTATGTCCTTAACGTATATCTTTATTTCAAGCACTGTATGAGCCGTTTTTTCGGGAAGCTGTGCTATTATCCAATGGCAGATAAGGTGATAGTCCGCACTGATAAAAAATGTCGAAATTATAGTTATCAGAACAGTTATGAAAAATCCCGGAACGCTTGACAAAATATTCGTTGTGATGCTGAATATTGATTTTATCGACGGTATCAGATCTGATATTGAAGGAATAAAATCGTTGTAGTCAAGCGAAATATCCTCATCGAAATTACGTAAGAATTCCTGTACGTAATCGACAAGATTGCGAAGTGCAGGCTGTATCGTGTTTGTGTAGTATGCGGGAGCTGATGAAAGCAGGTCTGTAACCGATATTACAAGCTTTATCAAAGCAAGCGACAGTAACACACCCACCGTACATAAAAACAATACTACGATTATGCTTGATGCGCTTTTCTGCCCTAATTTTGTCTTTTTGCGTAAAAACGTAATTACGGGCTGAAGAAGTGCCGAGATGATAAATGCAATGAAAAACGGCATAACTGCGGGTAGCGCATATTTAAGAAGTACGTATGCGATCGCAACTATTACGGCGAAAAACGCCGTATTTATTAAAAACCGCCTTCTGTTTTCTGTTTTATCGTTCATATTTGAGTTCCTTTTTGTTGCGTTGTCAGATATTCATTTATACACCGCCTGCGGTGTGCGCCCTTTGTCTGCGGGGCGGTTCGTGCCGAACTGTGGGGGCGCAGACAGGGCGCTTTTTGTTGTTCAATAATGTTTATTTATCCTTTTTTGCGGGCATCTTCAGGGCGAATATCACAGCGCCGACTGCAATTACAACGACTGCAACAAGCACGGTAATGAGTATCGAAGAGGGTCCGCTTTGTTCGTCTTCACCGCTGTTATCATCATCTGTGACAGCGTCTGTTACATCATTTTGTTCCGTTTCATCGGGGATAATTTCACCCGTCTGCTCCCAAACCGCGTGAAGCGTTACGTCAAGGTCATAGGGGTAATCTTCGCCGGGAGCGTATATGACAGCTCCGCCTTCACGTACCGCCCAGCCCTTGAATTCAAAGCCTTTTTTGGTGGGGACTGTGTCGGAAATTTTGAAGGTCTTACCGTATGATTTTTCACCGCTTTCAATTTCGTCACCGCCGTTTGTTGCATACGAAACGGTGTGAAAAGCGTTTTCCGTCTTTATTGCGTTAGACAGGTTTACCCAGCCCGAAACACCGTCAACTGTACATTCTCCGTACTCACCGTTTACCTTTGTTACTTCAAATGTTGAGCCTATTGCCAGGCGCTTGAGCATCTCGGATGAGCCCGGTGCGGGAACGATCTTTGCGTTTCTTGAAACGACTGTGTATGTGCCGGCGGAAAGGGCGTTTATTTCAAAAAGCTCAAAATCGTAATTTGTATCTGCCTTTGTTTTATAGCTCGGCACACCGTAGCCGACGATGTATGTATCTGAAAGCACATAGTTCTTTCTTGCAACACCTCCGCCGTTTGTGGGGTCGCCGTCATAAGCGATACCGCCTGTGTTACCCTCAACCGTGTAAACAACACCGTTTTCACAGCCGACAACGATACCTACATGGTTTGAACGTGAGGACGTTCTTGAGCCCTTATAGAATATAATGTCACCTACCACGGGAGTATAACCGGAATCTCTTGTTTTAAACTGACCTTTGCTTTCAAAAAAGCTTACCCAGGAAGCGCAGGAAACGTCCTCGCCCGCGACTTTTTTGTCAACATTCGCAGCTCTGAGTACCCAGCTTACAAACGAAGCGCACCACATATAGCCGTAGCTGTTGCCGTTGCCCTCGCCGTTGTCAAGCTTTCCGTAAAGGCGGTTATATTCAACAAAGTTGCGCTCACCCTTCGACATGCCGTGCATATCAGCATCGCTGTCACCCTCGTGATAGCCGATCTGTGTTATTGCCACGTTTACAACGTCATATCTCTGGTCGCCCGTCAGGGGAAGATCTGCGACAGTCTTGTAAAAAATACTTGTTTTGTATTCCTTCGACACAGTATAATCGTCAAGCTCCACGGCAGATACAGCCATGCCGAACACTGACGAGAATGTAAGAAGCAACGCTAAAAAAACAGACAGTTTTTTCATAATTTTTACCTTCCTTAAAGGTTTTTACATATTATTATCTTCAACGGCTGTGCGTATGCGCGATATCACACTGCCGAAAAATACGGTATAAATGATCGTAATGATAAGTGAGAAAAGCCAGATAAATTCATAGCTTGGGTACATAAAGAAGAACACACAGCGGACGGCAAACGCAAGTGCGCATACCGTCCTACAGCACGTCAGAAGTTTATTTAAGAACGTGACGTTTTTAAGTTGTTCTTTATACTGAAAGCCTTCTTTATTTATCGTTTCGTTTGTGCCGTAACGCTTTATAACGGCGGAAAGCATCATAAACGTAAGCACTGATGATGCTGTGAAGATAAGCAAATCAATGCTTTGCGCCGCACCCCACAGCTTGTACATAAAGCGCGCCTTGTCTTCAATCTGATATGACCATTGGTGGTATTCAGCCCCGATGAAGCAGACAAAGCCGTAAAGCGCACAGCTTACGGGGATAAATGTCCAAAACAGCTTTTTGAATTTTGCACCTATTCCGTCCAAAGTCCGAAAACGGGAAATGCCCATACAAAGCAAAAGGACGGCAAGCGGTGACGGGGTGATGTCAACCCCTTCAAAATACAAAGGGCACGATAAAATAAAGCCCGCAAGTATAAATGCACACGCATTTTTCGTGTTCCGTCTTACAAAAAGGCTTTTGTTTTCAAGCACTTCTTCCGCATATCGGGAATAAACGTATCCTTTGAAAACCTCATCACGCTTTAATCTTCCGATATATTTAACTGCGTTTGACAAAAAGTGAAGCCCTAAAATAAGGGATATCACAAAGCAAGCGACAGTTATCAGCGTTTTGAAATCGTATACGGTAAAGTCGGATAAGTCATCCGTCATTTGATAGTCAAGGCTTGTCATGACCGTTAATTCGGGAAGACACACAAGCACAAATCTTCCGATAACGAAAATGGCTGTTGTTATTTTTAAATCGGAATATCCCTTGTCCGCAAAGCGTGAGTCAGCACGCTCCGCAATATAATTCACACCAAGAAAAAGCGAGTCAAATGCGGAAAATAAAAGTATCCCTTCAATTATCGAAAAGATGAAAACGGCGGTCATTGTCGTCGTTTCATCATTTAATGACATCAAAAGAGGTGAAAGCACCGTTTTGGCGAGATTTATAAAAAACAGCTTTATAAACGACGAACGTGCTGAATTTATATCCTCGTTCAAGTCAAACAGGCAAGATGTGCCTTTTATTATCAGCAAAAAGCCGATAAAGTCGGGCATTATGTCAAAAATGCTTAAAGACGGAAAAAACAGAAATACAAAGCCTGATACAATGTATCCGATGTACAGGTTTTTATTTTTTACCTTTTCCATTTTTCTTTTTCTCCTTTTTTGCCCCGTCTGTGTCCTGTTCATTTTCATCGGGCAGACATATCCACATATAGCACGTGTAGATAAACGCTGAAATCATCACCGTTATAATAAGGAAAAGAATATATCTTACCGATGTCAAAGCATCCGAAAGCCCAATGTACGCCACAAAATTGACGGCACAGAAAGCCATAGACAGTAAAAACAGCTTTTTTGCGCGTTTGTTTTCCTTTTCAAGTCCGACCTCTGCCGTTATGTCGCACAGACCCCCAAGGGCATAAAAATGAAACATAAAGTATGCCATGGCATACATCATAAATATCACCGTGCGTACAAGCACCGATACGGGGGTATCAAAATACACCGTCATAATATGGCACACGCTGTCGATAAGCGACAGGGAAAAAAGTGAGGCTGATGCCATCCGTGCATAGTGAAATTTGCCTATATAACGGGAAAGCTTAAAGCTTCCCGCTGTGACCAAAATCCACCCGAAAAGGCGCAAGCCTTGCATGAAGACCACGGAAATACTGTCTATAAACAGTATTCCCGTGTCAAATACGGTGAAAATATACCCTAAAAACAGTAAACCGAAGCCCATCAGTCTTCACTGCCGTCGGCAGCACCGCAGCACTTTTTGTACTTTTTACCCGAGCCGCAGGGACA
>JAZTXA010000101.1:0-10216 GCA_045636245.1 Eubacteriales bacterium
AGAGCTGTCGGATATTTGCAAAAACAACGCCGAAATACTTTCGGAAAAGAGAAAAACAGGTGCAATTACTTTGCAAAACTCCATATGTAATGAGCTTGAAGAACTTGATATGGGACAGCTTCGCTTCATAATATCTGTAAACGATAAAAATGAATATGATGAAAGCGGTGCAAATTCTGTTGATTTTTTAATTTCAACAAACAAAGGCGAGGATGTAAAGCCTGTAAATAAGATAGCATCCGGCGGTGAGCTTTCACGTATAATGTTTGCTATGCGCTCGGTATTCAGACAGAAGAACAACATAGATACAATTATTTATGACGAAATCGATACGGGAATTTCGGGTGGTACATGTGAAAAGATAGGAAGAAAGCTGAAAAATTCCACCGAAGCCTGCCAGGTTATCTGCATCACACATTCTGCTCAAATCGCGGCAGTTGCGGACAATCACTACAGAATTTATAAAGAAACTGTCAATGAAAGGACAGAAACAAAAATAAGTTTATTATCAAATGAAGAAAGGATAAAAGAGCTATCACGCATCATGGGCGGTGTTACCATCACCGAAAACGTGCAGGCGGCAGCCCGTGAGATGATAGAAAACGGTACAAAAAATGGGACTGTTACAGGAATTTAAAGACAGGGGCATGCTTGCTCAGATAACAAACGAGGAAGCGGTAAAGGAACTGTTCGAAAAGGAAAAAATTTCTTTTTACATAGGTTTTGACCCTACAGCCGATTCACTTCATATCGGCCACTTTATTCAGATGAAAATTATGGCGCATATGCAGCGCGCAGGTCACAGACCTGTTGTTATCTTCGGCGGCGGTACGGCAATGATCGGTGACCCGTCGGGTAAAAACGATATGCGTAAGATGATGACAAGAGAAACGATTCAGTATAACGTAGACCGTTTCAAGGAACAGATGGCAAAATTTATCGATATATCCGACGGCAAAGCTTTGTTTGTTGATAACGCAGATTGGCTTTTGCAGCTTAACTACGTTGATTTTATAAGAGATATCGGTAAGCACTTCAACATCAACAGAATGCTTGCGGCTGAATGTTACAAGGCAAGACTTGAAAAGGGCGGTCTTACGTTCCTTGAATTCAACTATATGCTTATGCAGAGCTATGACTTTTACAAGCTGTATAAAGATTACGGCGTAAAAATGGAGCTTGGCGGTGATGACCAGTGGTCAAACATCATCGGCGGTGTTGAGCTTATCAGAAAAATGACAGGTGATGAGGTTTACGGTGTTACATTTAATCTTCTTACAAACAGCGAAGGTAAGAAGATGGGTAAGACAGAAAAGGGCGCTGTGTGGCTTGATGCTGAAAAAACTTCTCCTTATGAGTTCTATCAATACTGGAGAAACATAGGTGACGCTGATGTTATCAAGTGCATGAAGATGCTTACATTCATGCCTCTTGAAGAAATTGCAGAATATGAAAAGCTTGAAGGAAGTGAGCTTAACCGTGCGAAAGAAAAGCTTGCATATGAGCTTACGCTTATCATTCACGGTAAAGAAGAGGCAGATAAGGCTGATGCGGCGGCAAAGTCGCTGTTTGGAGGCAGTGGAAACGCTGAAAATATGCCTACAACAACACTTACTGATTCTGATTTTACAGACGGTGAAATAGCGCTTCTTCAGATGCTTGTTATGTCCGGTATTGCAAAATCAAGAAACGATGCAAGAACGCTTGTAACACAGGGCAGTGTTACAATAAACGATGAAAAGATAACCGATCTCGGCAAGAAAGTTTCAAAAACAGATATTGGTGACGGACTTATCGTAAGAAAAGGTAAGAAAGTATACCACAAGTTTATCGTAGGTTGATATGTTTGATAATATTATTGAAAACCTTAAGCGCAACAATATGAATGCACTTGCAGTGGAAACTGCAAGTGATGCGCTTGAGTATATAAAAAATACAATACCTCACGGCGCTACTGTATCAAACGGAGGATCTGTTACACTTTCCCAGATCGGTGCGCTTGATATGATAAGAGCAGGGGATTATAATTTCCTTGACAGAAGTGCTGACGGTCTTTCAAGAGATGAAATTGAGGAAATTTATCGAAAATCATTTTTTGCGGATTATTATTTAATGAGCACAAATGCCATAACTGAGGACGGCTTACTTTATAACGTTGACGGCAACAGCAACCGTGTGGCAGCACTTGTATTCGGCCCTAAAAACGTCATAATCGTTGCGGGAAAGAATAAGATAGTGAAAGATATCAACGAAGCAGTTGAGCGTGTTAAAACTATAGCCGCCCCCAAAAACTGTGTGCGTCTTAACTGTGCAACATACTGTAATTCCAAAGGGGAGTGTGTGTGTGCTGACAGTAATTATTTTGACGGATGTGACTCCGATGGTAGAATCTGCTGTAATTATGTTATAACGTCAAAACAGCGCAAAAAAAATAGGATTACTGTAATTATAGTTAATGAAGATTTAGGATATTGATATGTAAAAAGCTCACAAGCCGTAAGGATTTGTGAGCTTTTTATTATATATACTTAATCATTACATCATAACAAAGATAATCTCCGTTGTCTGTTTTTATATAATGAAATTCCATCTGCTATGTTAATATCATTATAATATAGGTAAACACTGTCATTTTCGATATTTATAATGACTGACAATTTTTATAATAATTCCAAAAACCATTTGCAATACAATTATAGTCAATGGTATATATGTCATATACTTTCCGATGACTTTAATAGAAGGATCATCTTGCACTAAAAAAATCAAGCCGACAATTAAGACAATGCCTAAAAGTACTGCAATTGTTGTTGCTGTATTTTTAATTACTCTCTTTGCTTTTTCAGAGACAGTTTTGTTAGGAACAATCAACTGCATAAGCTTAATATAGCAATGTCCGATCAGTTCAAGTATTCCTTCACCAAATATTTCAAAAAACAATTCAAACAAAAAATCCATCATTCGTTCCTCGTATGCTGAAGGTGGATATAATATCGAAGATATATCGCCCGTTCCGTCAGTAATTGATATCATTCAAAAAAGTCACCTTTGTCAGTAGACAAAAGTGACTTTTTTCGTGGCCTACCCTAAGGGATTCGAACCCTTAACCGTCAGAATCGGAATCTGATACTCTATCCGGTTGAGCTAAGGGTAGATGAGTGACATAAAAATTATATCACTTAATATTCATCGAGAAAATTGGTATGTTTGCCATTTTTGCTGTAACCGATTACAGTGTTTAAATTTACGTTATGTGTGCTTTTAAAAATATTTGCTTCAACCTGCGGATAATCTTTTTTCATACTGTTTATAAAACGCTTCATTTCTTGCCGCTTGGATTCCATTACTGCATTTTCATCAGCAACCCTCTCGGTAAAACGGCATGCACACTGTAAAAATTCAAGTTCGTTATAATTACGCCAAGCAATTATATCATCCTCGCCGACGCAGTACATCGGGCGTATAAGCTCCATACCGGGGAAGTTTGTGGAATGCAGTTTCGGCATCATCGTCTGATACTGTCCGCCGTATAAAAGTCCCATAAGCACCGTTTCTATAACGTCGTTATAATGATGTCCTAAGGCAATTTTATTACATCCAAGGTCTTTAGCAAATCGGTATAAATAGCCTCTCCTCATTCTTGCGCAGATGTAACAGGGAGATTTTTCGATATGTTCGACCGATGCGAAAATATTGGTATCATATATGCGTATGGGAACACGCAAAAGCTCCGCATTTGATATTATCTTTTCGCGGTTTCTGGTGCTGTACCCGGGATCCATTACGACAAACTCAAGCTCAAAGGGAATATCGCTGTGACGCTTTAATTCTTGCATAAGCTTTGCTAAAAGCATTGAATCCTTGCCGCCGGACATGCATACAGCAATCTTATCATTCGGCTTTATAAGCTCGTAATTTCTGACACCTTCAATGAATTTGTTCCATATACCTTTGCGGAATTTTTTATTTATACTGCGTTCAACAAGACCGCATTTATCAAGCTCTTTCATCAAAATTTAAACTTCAATGCACCGGGAAGGATATCAAGTTTGATTGGCTTATTTTTATCATTTACATATTCAATTTCACCGTCAACACAATAATAATTTACATCTGATATTTCAACATGCTTGCACTTGATATATGTAATAACATCTCGGAATTTTTCGATAACCTCTCCGTCTTTTACATGCAATCCTTTTTTGTACTTACCTATAAGCGAAATGAACTTAAGGCGTGACATTTTTTTAACCAAAATAAGCTCCATAAGACCGTCTGTAACATCTGATTCGGGCGAGGAGTGGAAACCGCCGCCGTAATAAGAACCATTGGCGACAAGACAAAGCAAATACTCACCGTCGAATGCATGCTCTGTTCCGTCCTCATCAACTGCTTTTACACGCATTTTTTGACCAAATTTTTCAAAGAAACGCGCCGCAACACTTAAAATATAAGCCATGCTTCCCGAGATCAGCGGCTTTTTCTTCATGTCGGCGGTCTTTATTACAACGTCACAGTCAAATCCGACGTTAAACATATTAATGTAGTATCTGTCATTATATTTAACAACATCACAGTTTGTCGTTTTATCCTTTGCAACACGCAAAAAGTCATTTCCTGTACCTGCAGGGTAAGCGGAAAGAGTAGCGCTGTCAGCGTACTTGCTTTTAAGAATACCGTTTACAGCCTCATTTATTGTGCCGTCGCCGCCATACACCGTCAAATGTACATTTTCCTTTTCGTTGCAGATATCAAACGCGATACGCTCAGCATCTCCTATACCTTTGGTTGTGCATACTTCTTCATTTTCAGAAATATACTTTTCTGCGAGTCCCTGACCCGCTTTAGGGTTGACAATATTTACATTATACATACTTTTCCCCACATCTACAGAATAAAGGGGGCGTTTTAGGCGCACCCCCTTATCTTATTTGATTATTCTTCGATTGCTTCTGTTTCTGTCGTACCTTCGCTTGATTCAACTTCCTTCAAGTCGAATGAAACGCTGTCACCGTTTGTAAGTACCAATTCCGAAAGCGGAACTGTGATGAGCTCATCATTTACATAAATTGCCCATTTCTTTTCATCGTTTGCGACAGAATCGCCGATCTTTACGATCGATTCTTTGTCTTCCGAAAGCTCTATATTCATTTCGCTGACGCTTGCACCTTCGGCAATAAGCTCTGTTTTACCTTCTTTTTTAGCTGCTGAGTTAAATGCAGACATATTAAAGAAGTTGTAAAGTGTAAGGTCTGCCTTGTCACCGCTGAAAGTAACAGATTCTTCATCTATCAATTTCTTTGCTCCGTCTGTTGCATTGAAAGTAATAGATACTGTTCTGTACGTATTTTCTTCGAGCTTGAACTCAACGAAATCGTAGTTCTTAAGTTCACAGTTCTTTGAATCCTCAACCTTTTTGCCGTTTACATAAACATACCAAAGGAAGGGAACACCGTTTTCATCATCGCCCGCGTTGAATGTTGCAACACTGTCAACTGTAACATTTTTACCTATATCTGTGGATATCTTATAATCCTTCTTTTTGCTTGTGCAAAGTGACTGCAAAGCAAGATAAGGAGTTGCGGATTTTTCCCAGTCGTTTTCTCCGTTTTCATTAGGCTGAACACGGACAGCATCAAGATACAGGAACTTTTTGCCTGCCTTGTTGTAGACATATACCGAAACGTATGTTGTGTTTTCGGTCGGATCCTCTGTGTTGCCTGTGCACGATACGAGCACGGAAGCAAGCATGAGAACAGAAAGGATAAGTGAAATAATCTTGTTAATTTTCATATAGGTATTTAAACCTCCTTTATATAAACACATCTTCTGTCTAATTATACTACAAATAATCTGTATTGTCAAGTAAATATATCATTATTTGCAGAGAAAGGAAAAGAATTTACATTAATGGACAGTACAAAGCGAGTTGGCAGCTTTTTTGCTTGTCTTTGTAATTCCGATATATTTTCCGGATTTTATTGTATTCTGGAATACAGGATATCTGTCAGACGAATATGGCTGCGCTGTACCGAGCGGTCTGTAAATATACTGGGCATCGGTTACATATGTGAAGACAGGGAACGATCGTGATGTTTCCAAAACAAGTGCCTGTTTTATCTTATTCGGACAGGAAGATTTTGCAATACATTTGCAGTCGGCACAGAAATCTACAAGTACGTGTTTGTTACAGTAATCGGTAGGTTGTGTCCCCGGTGCAAAATAAACCTCTTCACATTGGTCATGTCTCGGATCAAGTCCGCAGGTTTCGGGATTATATAACATACCTGAGCTTGCACATATCTCCACTTTAACGACATCACCTTCATCGTATAAAGAATTTTCGGTCATACTGCCGTCTTCCAGCCCCTTGATTATATTTTCATGCAGCTTCATCATGACATTATCGAAAATATAAACAGGTGCAAATACCCTGAAAACAGGTAAGGTTTTGGGATCTTCAAAGCCGTACCAAACAGCACCGACATAATACGGTGTATAACCGCAGAACCATTTATCGTACTCATACATCGAAGTACCTGTTTTTCCCGCAACCGGAATGTGATTTTTTATCTGTATTTCCTTATCGTTCGCTACAGCTTCAAGCATTTTGGTCATAGCGTCAACAGTTTCTTTACTGAACACGGAAGTGCTTTCCTGTTTGTTATTTATTACAACATTTCCGTCAGCATCCGTGATGAGTGAATATGTGCGGGATTCATTATGAATGCCTCCGTTTGTAAATGTTGTATATGCACTTGCCATTTCACGTACTGTAACACCGACAGTTGTTGCGCCCATGGCAAGCGGTGCCTGGCTGAGGTCTGTCATTTCCGCGCCTGATGAAGTCACAAATTTTTCCTCAAGATTTTTAAGACCGAGCTTCTGCGTAAATTCGTATGAACGCTCAATACCTACAAGATCGAGCACACGAACCGCGGTTGTGTTAAGAGAAACTCTTACAGCATACGCAACAGTTTTAAGCCCTTCATAGGTTTTAGTTGTATTTTTGGGCCAATCGTTGTAATTTTTATCAAACGAGTAGGGAATATCGTCAACTACCGTGCCGGGAGTGATAAGACCGAGTTCAAGCGCGGGTGCATATACCGAAAGCGGTTTGATTGAAGAACCGGGAGAACGCCTTGTTTGTGTTGCATAATTCAACCCTCTGTTGAGGAGCTTTTCTCCGCGTCCGCCGACAATTCCAAGGCAGTCACCCTTTAAATCGCACACAACCATCGAGGATTGCGGCTTGATTATAAGACTATGGTCTGATGTGGGGAAGGTATTTTCATCAAGAAATGCGTTCTCCATAATTTCCTGAACTTCAGGATCCATACACAAATAGATATTAAGACCGCCGGAATAAAGCATATTTGAGGCGATCTCGCGGCCAACACCCTTTTCCTCCATCAAATCTACGATAATATCCTCTATTGCGGCATCAACGTAGTATGAGCTTACGGTGTTTGAATTGTTCGTCTGCTCTTCCTGAAGGTCGAGTACAAGCTCGGCATCGAATGCTTCATCAAATTCACGCTGATTTATAAGACCATACTGAAGCATTGTTTTCAACACGGTGTTACGTCTATCTGTATTATTTTCGGGATTCTGCACCGGGTCAAACTTTGTGGGATATTTTGTGATGGAAGCAAGTGCTGCACATTCAACAAGTGACAGCTCCGATACCTCTTTACCAAAATATGTGTATGCCGCGGTTTTAACTCCCGAACAGCCTTGAGATAAATATATTGTATTTAAATACAGCTCAAGAATTTCGTCCTTACTCATATTCTTCTCAAGATACAGAGCGCGGAATATCTCCTGTACCTTTCGCTGGATAGTTACCTCATCCTCACCTGTAAGGTTTTTAATGAGCTGCTGAGTTATGGTTGAACCGCCGAATGAGCTTCCCGAGGGAACAAAGAAATTCTTGACCGCACCGAGCGTTCTGTACCAGTCAACACCACTGTGATCGCGGAATCTGTGGTCTTCAATAGCTATAAAAGCATCTTTGAGATTATCCGGTATTTCGCTTATCGGTACCCAGATTCTGTTTTCGGAACCGTGTATACGCTCATCCTCAAGCTCAACAGGCTCCCCTTCTGCATTGTAATAATAAAATTTTGACGTGGCATTCTGTTCCGTTTTCAGACCGTTTATATCTATTTCCGGATCGATATTCGATTTAAGATAGAATATAAATACAGTTCCCGAAACGATACCTGTTATAAGACATACAAGTAATATCGTTGCGATTATGTTGAACAAATACGAAAAAACACGCGCAATTACACCGAATATTATGGAAAGGCTCTTCTTAATTGCTTTTTTCCAATTTACTTCCTGCCCCAAATCACGGTAATGCTGTTCGTATCCGTCTTTCTTTGCTTTGATAAAGTTATAGATCTTTTTAAAAAATCCGGCAACGGCGGACTTTGTTTTTAAGAGAAAATCCTTAATTTAAAACACCTCTTAAGAGAATAATATACAACAATATTTTTATCATTATATAAGCAGAATTTCAAGGGATGAATTTAAATTTATTGTTAATACATATGTATTTGTCATTTTCGCTTTTTTGCCTTTTCACAGCGCTTATACATGTCGTTGACTTTAACGAGAATGATGTCGTCGCCGATACGCTCTATACATTCCCAAGGTATCAGAATGTCATCCCCCTTACTTATACCGAGAAAATTACATTCTCCCGGTACAATAATCGATATCAGTTTTCCTTGAACGATATCGATCTGACCGTCAACAACAAACCCCAGCCTTCTTCCGTCGGAAATATTCACAACTTCCTTGTTTTTCATCGCATCAAGCGTAGTTATACAGTACTCCATACTACCCCCTGTTTCTTTGCTTCTTATAAAATCTTATGCCGATGGTATATGAAATAGGTAATGTTTGATAAAAATTAACAAATCAAACAGGATAATTTTTTATATGTGCATCACAAATTAAGAAATCGGTGATAGTATATTGATTAACGAATATTGGGAGAATTTACAAATGTACAGTAAAAGTATTTATAAATTTATTACAGCACTGCTCCTGTTACTTTTGATATCAGCTGTATCATGCGCTCAAAGCACGGTAAAGTCTGAAACACAGCCACCTGTAATGACAGACATTGAAACAGAAATATCAACTGACACGGAAAGTGATGAAACTGTCTTCGAAAGTCAGACAAGTGAAGATACAGATGTGCCTGTACAAGAAGTAACCGAAATAACAGAAATCCCCGTCATCAATATATTCACCGACGATGGGCAATCCGTGACATCTAAAAGTGAATATAAGCACGGAAGCATGAGTATTTCATGTGATGAAAATTCAGGCTTCGGTAATTGCGGATTCACTAATATAGGTATACAGATAAGAGGCAGAGGAAATGCATCCTGGAATCACTTCCCCAAAAAATCTTACAGAATAAAGCTTGATGAAAGCCGCGGGCTTTTGGGTCTTAAAAAGGATCGCGATTGGGTGCTTGTTTCAAATTACGCTGACAAAACACTTATGCGAAATACCATAGCACATGAAATGGCAAAAAAGCTCACACATCTTGAATATACACCGACGCATATTCCCGTTGAGCTTTATCTTAACGGTGAATACATAGGTGTTTATACTCTATCTGAAAAAATCGAATTCGGCGGAGGCAAGCTTGAGTATGATGCTGATGCCTCGCTTGAAAACACATCCTATCTGCTTGAAGTCGGCTGGGATTTTAACGATGAAATGATATACGGACAAAATTATTTTGACATTGATTATATTGAACGTATTGTTATTAAAGAGCCTGAATTTACTTCAAAATACACCCCATCGTGCAATTACATAATTAACTACATGAAAAAAGCGGAAAACGCAGTCAAAACCCGTAACGGATATGAAGAATACATCGATGTTGACAGCCTTATAGACTATCTTATAATGACCGAATTTACAAACAATACAGAATCTGTTTTTTACAGAAGCTTTTACATGTACAAACCTGCGGATGAAAAGCTTAAATTCGGTCCCGTGTGGGATTTTGATATGGCATTCGGAAACCATACGTCCGATATAAAGGATTATAACGGATGGTGCAGTACAGACAATAATTTCTCTTTTCTCGGCAAAGAGGGAACAACATGGTATCATTTTTTGTTTAAGGATACAGAGTTTACTTCAAAATTCGCCGCACGTTGGGATGAGGTCAAGGATG
>JAZTXA010000102.1:0-2067 GCA_045636245.1 Eubacteriales bacterium
GTGCATACTTGCAAAAGTGTCGTAGGTCATATCGTCACGCTTGGTGCAAAACTCCATCGCATTGACGATATCCCACGTTGCATTTATCTGCGCCTGTGTGGGGATATTGACACTTTCACGCTTGACATAATCCTTGTAAAACTCGACAAGCGGCATATAAATGCTTACATCTTTTTCGCAGAAGCCTTCATAAATATTGCGGATATACGGCACATTTACGTCGCCGCTTCCGCCGCCGCCTTTTATGTATTCGATAGTTGCTTTGCCGAAGAGAGCGATTTTCTCGCCTTTCTTAAGCGGCAGAGCACCGTCTGTATTCTTGAGCAAAACCATACCCTCTGTAGCCGCACGGCGTGAAAGCTGAGTATGCCTAGGAGAAGCCGTTACACAGCGACCGTCTTCACCCAAAGGGATACAGGGCTGATATTTGAATCTTGCAAATCTTTCCATTTTATCATCCGTCCGTTTCTTTTTAGACTTTATTTAATTATATCATAACTAATCATACCGTCAAGAGAAAACCGCCGGTTTTCGCCGACGGTTTTTACACTTATTTATTCTTGTTCTGTGAGGACTGGTTGTTGTTCTTCTGAGCCTGGTTGTTGTTCTGGCTGTTGTTCTGCTTGTTATTCTGCTTCTCCACTTTATTTCACCTCCGGATTAAGCGGTAAAAACAGTTTAACCTGAAAACAGAATATTATTCAGATATCACACAAGCTTTTTACCGAAAGCAATATCGGTATCGTAAATTTCAAGCTCTTCGAAGTCGTATTTTTTATAGAAATTATTTGCAGTTGTGTTTGATGTGCCCGTTGTAAGCATAACACCCTTGATGCCTTTTGCGGAAAGATGCTCGCAAAGTGCACTTACAAGCTTGCCGCCGAAACCCATACGCTGATATGCGGGAAGAAGGTCGATATGAAGGTGTGCAGGATAATCCTCTTTAAATTTTTCGTGAAGAAGATAAGCTTCCTTTGCCCAGTTTATGCGGCCTTCGCCGAGATGCAGAGATCTCGGAAAATACTCAGCATCAAACACAGCCTTGAACTTATCATAATTCTCTGCGCAGATTATATAGCCGACAGCCTTTCCGTCATCATCAAGCACGAAACAGTTTTCCGGCTCCTGCTCTATGTAATACTCGCAGAAAGTGTGCAGTACAAACTCGCCGAGATCAGGCGCCATATCATCATCCGCTTCACTGTGAAGGCAGGCATAGCAAACATCGTTATAATCTTTTTCTTCATATTTTCTGATTGAAAGCATAAATATCCTCCGATAAAATCTATTTTTCATTTTGTTAATAATAATATTACAAATATTGTACAAAAAAATCAAGTATTATATTTGAATTTTTAGAAATTTGGTGTATAATATATCCGTAAATTTATGGGAGGTGCCGTATGAACACTGATAAAATAGTCAGAAAGGCTATCGAAACCCTTTCAAAAACCGTAATTTCATTAATGCCACGAAGCTATTTCACCTCGGACGAAAACGCAAACAAATATATGCTCACGGGTGACAAAAGCTTCAGCGACAAAGCAGGCAGCTGCTATACCTGCGGATTTGACAAGGCAGTACTTACACCTGATGACATTGCTTCAGGCAGATATTTTATTGCGGGTTATGATTCAAACCACCCTGCAAAAGGCGTTATTGACGACATATATTCAAGAGCCGTTTATATTGACGATAACACCGGCAGAGGCGGCATTATAATGTGCGCAGTTGATGCCGTAGGTATCAGCCGAAAAGATATAAACGATATAAGAAAGCTTGTACTCGAAAGCAAAAAAATTCCAAACCTGAAATCCATCAACATCTGCGCCACACATTCACACGCATCAATTGATACACAGGGTCTGTGGGGCGAAAAGATATATAAAAGCGGCAGAAACGAAGCGTTTATGACTGAGCTCAAAAAACGCACCGCTGGAGCAATTATCAAAGCTTATGAAAGCCGTAAGAACGGTAAGCTTTATATGTCTGTAAAAAAGACCGAAGATATGCAGTTTGACTGCCGCACACCTGATACATACGACTCAAACCTCACTCGTCTGCGTT
>JAZTXA010000103.1:0-13937 GCA_045636245.1 Eubacteriales bacterium
CGGAAGATAAAATAGAAAATGCATTGAACAAGATATTGTACGAAACCGCAGCTTCTGAAAAAATGGCTGAGAATATCAAAAAATTCGCAATGCCGAATGCAAATGAGGATATACATAAAAAGCTGATGTCACTCATTAAAAATAAATGAAAGGGAGGGGAAAATATGAAAAAAGAAAAAAAACGCGGACCGTATGAATTTTCAGACGGTAAGATAATCAGAAGAAAAGAAGAGTCTGCACCCCTCACATCAAGCAGGAGATTTTTTGAAAGTCTTGTCGAAGAAGAGGACGAGGCGGACAATGTTCAAGCTCTTGAAAATGCAAAAACCAATTTCGATAAACGCAAGATAAGGGACACTACTGCAAGAATTGCAATAGTATGTGCTATGATATCGGTGTTTTTGGCGTCGTTTTTAGCATTCGGATTCAGACTGAAGAATGTGGATGTGTCGGGAATGACGGTGTATTCGCCTGATGAAATTGCAGAGTGGATAAATGAAAACGCCCCGCAAAACGTGCTGTTTGCAAGCACGTCAGATATCACGGACAAGCTTTGTGCAGCCTTCCCTGAGCTCAGAAATATATCTGTTAAAAAAACATTGCCGAACACTGTAAGCGTGACAGCACAGGATGATGTGCCGACATACTATATAACGCTTGATAAAGAGCATTATCTTTTGTCCGATGAGCTTAAGGTAATGGCAAGGACAAGTGATGAAAGCCGTACTTCCGGACTTCTTTTTATCAATACTGAAGATATCAAAAAAGCGGTAACGGGAGAAAAGATACAGTTCTATTACGACTATCAATACGGTTATATAAAAGAGCTTCTTGATGACATAAGCGCGCACGATATGGCATCGGGCGTGATATCGGTTGATGCTGACAATAAGTTTGATATATCCGTGAATTATGATGACCGCTTCACGATCAAGATAGGTGCGGGAGAAAATGTCAAAACAAAGCTGACACTTGCACAGGCTTACATCGAAAGCCTCCCCGACGGTGAAAAGGGAATAATCGATTCTACAAGTACGGAAAAGGGATCGTATATTTCGCTTATGAAATAACAATTTGATTTATTCCGAATTTGCAAATAATTTTAATACATTTTGTAAAATGTGATGTTTTTTCGGGTTTTGATATTGAATTTGGGAAGAAAAAATATTATTATGAGATGTATACTTTGAAAAGACACGGTACCTTGGTCAAATAAGGTGCGGTATATTACATTGGTGTGCGTTTTCCACTCTGCGGACGCCGCCGTTAAAAATTATGTAGCGGGTGGAGAAGGAGTATGAAATGGGATATGAACTTGATGCCGGAATCGACAGCGTTGTTAAAATAAAGGTTGTCGGTATAGGCGGTGGCGGTAACAATGCCGTAAACAGAATGATCGCTTCCAATGTAGGCGGTGTTGAATATATCGCTGTAAATACCGATAAAATGGTGTTGTTTAACTCAAGCGCACAGCAGAAGATTTCGATAGGAGAAAAAATTACAAAGGGTCACGGCGCGGGCGCAAACCCCGATGTCGGTTCACGTGCTGCGGAAGAAAGCATTGATGAGATCATCGCCGCTATCGAAGGCGCAGATATGGTATTTGTAACCGCAGGTATGGGCGGCGGCACAGGAACAGGTGCAGCACCTGTAGTTGCAAAGGTTGCAAAGGACCTTGGTATACTTACAGTAGGTATCGTTACAAAGCCCTTCGGCTTTGAAGGTAAGAGAAGAATGGAGCAGGCTGAAGCAGGTATTGCAAAGCTTGGCGAAATTGTTGACTCACTTATCGTTATTCCTAACGAAAGACTTAAGCAGGTATCCGATACACGTATAACACTTGCAAACGCATTTGATGTTGCGGATGATGTTCTTCGCCGCGGTGTTGCCAGCGTTGTTGAGCTTATCAACGGCCTCGGCATTATCAACCTTGACTTTGCTGACGTTACAACTATCATGCATGATGCGGGATATGCACACATGGGCGTTGGTTCCGCGAAGGGCAAGGACAAGGCAGAAACAGCTGCACGCGCGGCTATCTCCTCGCCCCTTTTGGAAACATCCATCACGGGCGCAAGAGGTATTATTATCAATATCACAGCTTCCCCCGATATCGGCTTGGAAGAGATCGATATTGCTTCGAATATGATCAGCGCGGAAGCTCATCCCGATGCAACTGTTATCTGGGGTGCTGCGTTTGACCAGACACTCGAAGATGAAATGCGCATTACTGTTATTGCTACGGGATTTGACGGTGCTATGAGAAATACTACAGTTAAAGCTCCCGAAGTAAGAAAAACATCGGCACCTGTAACAGCAGCTCCCGCACCTGCGGCAGCACCTGTTGAAGAAGTAAAGGAAGAGGAATCTGTAATTCCTCAGGATGAGTTTGATTATCTCATCGATATGCTTAAGAAGAAGCAGAGAAACGACTAATTAGTTTAATGAGAAAGAGGTGAGACGGTTTTGTCGTCTGACAGTCGATTGTGTATAAAACTTCAAAACCGGCTCACCTTGACTGTGTCTGTGTGATGCGGTATATATGAACAAAGCCGCCGTAAGGGGGTTTTGTTTGCGGTTTTCAGTGACACCGGTTTGTATACAGTTTTGTACATAGTAAAGCATATTCACTACGAAAGGATGGTTTATTATGGTAACTTACTATACTGTATCTGACGGTGTTTTTTCCGTTACCGATACACTTGAGCAGGGATGCTGGATATATGCTGTTGACCCGAGCGATGCGGAAATATTTAAAATTGCCCAAGAAACAAAGATAGAGCACGATGTTCTAAAAGCGGCGCTTGACGAAGAGGAAAGGGCGAGAATTGAGCTTGATGAGGGCACAACGCTGATAGTCTCCGATACTCCTATAGCATCAAAGGATGAAAATAATGTGGTTACATACTCAACACTCCCTGTTGGTATGATATTCACAAAGCACTATTTTATAACAGTTTGTCTTTCAGATAATACTGTACTGAAGGATTTTGCAAACGGATTTGTAAGAAATTCAAATCCTGCGTACAGAACACGTTTTTATTTGCAGATTATGCTTCAAACAGCCGGCAGATATCTGCAATATCTTAAGCAGATAGATAAAATAACGGACTTTATCGAAAAAAGACTTTATAAAGCAACGACAAACAACGAGCTTGTTCAGTTGCTTGACCTTCAAAAATCGCTTGTCTATATTTCAACGGCGCTTAAAAATATTGAAATGACACTGTCAAAGATCGAAAGAGGGCGAATTCTGAAGCTTTACTCCGACGATGCAGAGCTTTTTGAGGATGTTGTTATAGAGTTCCGTCAGGCAAGGGAAATGGCTGACACGTTTGCCTCTGTCCTTTCGGGAACGATCGAAACGTTTTCGTCTGTAATTTCAAACAACTTGAATGTTACAATGAAAAAGTTGACGTCTGTTACGATCTTGCTTGCTATCCCTACAATGATAAGCGGCTTTTACGGAATGAATATCGGTACACTCGGAATACCGCTTGCGGGAAATTTCTGGCTTCCCGTGGCTGTATCTGCTGTGATAACGTTTGGCGCGGCATTTGTTTTGATCAAAAAGAAAATGCTTTAATTTGAATAATACGGTCGGCTCAAATTTGCTTGAGCCGACCTTTTTTCAATATATAATTATATTTACATAAAGAAATATTAATATATAATATGGTATAATTATTTCCAAGTATGTGAAGAAAGAAATTTAGATATATGAATAAGATATTTGCTTTTATTTTCACACTTTTTTGCTTGTGCATCATATTTACCTTACCGTCTCTTGGCGGTGAGATAACCGATGCCGAAACCGTTACATCGACGGGGGAGGCAGGCAGGCTGACGGACTCAAACCACAAAACAAAAATAAAATTCGATGACGGCGGAACTGTGCGTATCGAATCAGAAAACGAAAAAATATCGTATGTTTACGTCATATGGGACAATCCTCCCGGTATGTGGTATCTTAATGAGGAGCTTGTTTCGTATACACACGGCAAAAACGGATTTATTCATGAGTTTATTGCGCTTAACAATCCGTGTGACTTTGTCACTGTAAATGTTCCCGCGGGAAAGACGCTGTGCGACGTGCGTGTTTTTTCCGAGGGCGAGATACCGTCCGATGTACAAATATGGAATCCGCCTCACGAAAGGGCAGATCTTTTGATGCTTCCCACACATTCAGATGACGATCATTTGTATTTCGGAGGCACAATGCCGTATTACGGCGCTGAGCTTGGTATGCGTGTGCAAGTGGCTTATATTACCAACCATTGGGGAGAGCCTGTAAGAACTCACGAGCTTTTAAACGGTATGTGGACTGTCGGTATTACAGCTTACCCTGTAATATCGGATTTTCCCGATAAACCCACGTTTTCACTTGAAACGGCAAAACAGGTATATGACAGTGATGAGGTAAGAGGGTATATTGTTGAGCTTATAAGACGCTTCAAGCCGTATGTATTGCTCGGTCACGATCTTTTAGGTGAATACGGTCACGGTGCGCATATGTTGTCAGCGCATCTGATAACCGAAGCGATTGAGATCTCAATGAACAGTGACTCTTATCCCGAATCGGCTGAAAAATACGGCACATGGGATGTACCGAAAACGTATTTGCACAATTACGAAGAAAATCAGATCAGGATGGATTGGGACATTCCGCTTGAAAGATTTGACGGAAAAACAGGATTTCAGATGGCAGAGGCGGGCTTTGCATGCCATATTTCACAGCATGTATATGATCTTAAGGTTATCAGAAACGGCAGAACGAGTTGCAGATTCTTCGGACTTTACAGAACGACTGTTGGTGTTGATGAAAAGGGTGATGACTTCTTTGAAAACATTGTTTTCGCAGATGAAACACCTCCAGAAACGGAACCTGATATAACGGATACTCCCGAAACGCTTGCCCCCGAAACGGAAGCGGTTATAACCGAGTCTGAAGAAACAAAAGAATATGTTACACAGTTTCCGTATGGCGAAGATGAAGAAGAAAGAAGACAAAGGATCATAAGCGACACGGTATGCTTTACAATATTCGGTGTGCTGATAATCATCACTGTCATTATAGCAACGGCGAGATTAAAAAAACGCAGATGATTTAAAAGTTAAATAATTGTAAAGACTTCATCACTTTACTTGACTAAAGTGTCAAAGTGTGATATTGTATGGTGTATTATATTGAAAGGTATTGAATTTATGGAAATTTCTTATAAAAGAACACTCCGCAAGGCGGAAAAGGCACTTTATGACCTTTCCTCACTTTACGAGGGGGCGGGATATGAAAAATATAAAATGAGAAAGTTTGAGGAATATTCACTTTATTCCGAAAACAAAAGCTTTTTGAACTCTGATAGGATAATAACTTTCTCCGATATCGGCGGAAAGCTTTTGGCGCTTAAGCCCGACGTTACCTTGTCTATTGCGAAGAACTACGAGGACGGAGAACAGACAAAGGTATACTATAACGAAAACGTGTACCGTCTTTCGCGTGAGACAAAGGAGTATACCGAGATAACACAGATAGGTCTTGAACTTATCGGCAATTGCGATATATACGGCATGTGCGAGGTGCTGTCACTTGCCATGGGAAGCCTTGCATGCATTGATGAAAACTATATGATAGAAGTTTCTCATATGGGCTTTGTATCGGGACTTTTCGAGGTGCTTAATTTAAGCAAAAATGCAAAGAGCGCGGTTATTGAAGCGATAAACAAAAAAGCACCGCATGAGCTGCAAAAGGCATGTGAGGAGTATTCGCTCCCCGGAGCATCAGCAAAGCTTATAAAGGGTATTGCATCGCTCAACGGTGATTTTGAATCAACTCTTGGAAAAGCAAGCGAATATGCCGTAAACGAAAAAATGACAAAGGCACTTGATGAACTTCGTGAAATATACAAGATCGTTGGCGACAAACGCATAGTGCTTGATTTTTCAAACATCAACGATGACGGATACTACAACGGTATCATCTTCAAGGGTTATATAAACAATGTTCCGAAGGTAGTGCTTTCGGGCGGAAGATACGACAAGCTTATGGAAAAGCTCGATAAGAAAGCAGAGGCTATAGGATTTGCCGTTTACCTCGGTGAAATTGAAAAGTACATCAAGGATGATATAAGATTTGATGCTGACATTTTGCTTACTTATACGGATCATGACACCGCCGAGGATGTTTTCAAAAAGGCAAATGAACTGAAGAAAAGCGGAAAATCCGTAAGAGTACAGAAAAGCGAAGGTAAGGTAAGATACGGCGAAATTTTGAAAGCGGAGGATGTTTCCCTGTGAATAACACACTTAATATAGCGCTTCCCAAGGGCAGACTCGGTGAAGGCGTTTACGATATATTTGAATCTCTCGGCTATGGCTGTGAGGGAATAAAAGATAAAAATAACAGAAAACTCATATTTGAAAATGAGGAGCTTAATATAAAGTACTTTTGGGTAAAGCCCACAGATGTTTCGGTTTATGTTGAGCATGGTGCGGCTGATATCGGAGTTGTCGGACGTGATATCCTACTTGAATATGAGCCTGATATATATGAGCTTTTTGATATGGGAATGGGCAAATGCCGTATGTGTGTTGCCGCTAAAAACGATTTCTACGACGACAGAGGCAGAACGCTCCGCGTAGCGACAAAGTTCCCCAATATCGCAAGAACATATTACGCTTCAAAGAGCCGTGAAATTGAGATAATAAAGCTTAACGGATCAATTGAGCTTGCACCGATACTCAACCTTTCTGACGTTATTGTCGATATCGTTGAAACGGGAAAAACGCTTTACGAAAACGGACTTAAGCCTTATGAAGATATCGTTAATATCTCTGCAAGATTTATTGCAAACAAGGCAAGCTATAAATTCAAAAACGAAAAAATAGAAGCAATACTTGAAAAATTAAGGGAATTGAAAAATGATTAAGATATTAAATTCCGCAAACATAACAAAGGAAGAAATACTTTGCAGGGTTGAAACACCTGCCAATGTTGATGGCGCTGTTGAAGAAGTGCTTGCAAACGTCAAGGTGAACGGCGACAGTGCACTGCTTGAATACACAAAAAAATTCGACGGGGCAGAGCTTGAATGTATCGAGGTTGGCGACGCTGAAATGCTTGAAGCGCTTGCGACGGTTGATGAAAAATTCGTCAAAATACTTAAGCAGGCGGCAGAAAACATCAAAAACTTCCACTCCCGTCAGGTCAGGGGCGATTTTGTAACGAATGACCGTCCGGGTGTTGTCCTCGGTCAGCGTGTTATACCGCTTGCGCGCGTGGGACTTTACGTTCCCGGCGGTACTGCAAGCTATCCGTCAACCGTGCTTATGAACTGTATTCCCGCAAAACTTGCGGGTGTTGGGGAAATAATCATGGCAACCCCTCCTAAAAAGGACGGAAAGATACCTGCTGAAATTCTTGCCGCGGCAAGCGTTGCAGGTGTTGACAGAATATTCAAAATGGGCGGCGCACAGGCTGTTGCGGCAATGGCGTACGGAACTGAAAGCGTGCCCGCGGTTGATAAGATTGTAGGCCCGGGAAACATATTTGTTGCCACGGCAAAATCAAAGGTCAGAGGTATTGTTGACATCGATATGATTGCAGGCCCTTCCGAAATTCTCGTTGTTGCGGATGAAAAATCCGATCCCGAGTTGGTAGCGGCAGATATGCTTTCACAGGCTGAGCACGATAAGCTTGCCGCAAGCATACTTATCACAAACAGCGAATCACTTGCAAACGCCGTAAGTATTGAGCTTGAAAAGCAGATAGCAGAGCTTCCCAGACAGGAAATAGCACGTACATCAATTGATGACCACGGAAGAATAATTATAACCGACAGCATTGAAAAGGCAGTTGAAATATCAAATCTTATCGCGCCCGAACACCTTGAGCTGTGTGTTGACAAGCCCTTTGATATCCTTTCACTCGTTAAAAATGCAGGCTCCGTATTCTTGGGCAGAAACACACCCGAATCGGTGGGTGACTACTACGCTGGTACAAACCACACACTTCCCACAAGCGGTACAGCGAGATTTTCCTCCCCCTTGTCGGTTGACGATTTTGTAAAAACAACGCAGTTTATATACTATTCTGACGATGCTCTTAAGGCGGATGGCGAGGGAATTGCATACTTTGCCGAAAAAGAAGGACTTTCCGCACACGCAAGGGCAGTCACAAAAAGGATGGCGAAATAAATGTCACGTTTCTTATGTGAAAAGTTTTCAAATCTTGAAGCTTACACCCCCGGCGAACAGCCGCAGGGCATGAAATACATAAAGTTGAATACAAACGAGTCCCCCTATCCTCCGTCCCCGAAAACAGTAGCGGCGGCAGGAATTGAAGCGGAAAAGCTCAATTTGTACAGCGATCCCGAATCAAAGCTTTTAAAACAAAGACTTGCAGATCGTTACGGTGTAAAATACGAAAATGTGTTTACCTCAAACGGATCGGATGAAATACTGCAGTTCTTCTTTATGGCATTCTGTTCCGGATGTGATGTTGCATACCCGTCAATAAGTTATGGCTTTTATCCCGTGTATGCGGAGCTTTTCGGCTGTAAAAGCACGGTAATACCGCTTAAAGACGATTTTTCCGTTGACGGCGGTGATTATGAGGGGATAAACAAAAACATCGTTATTGCAAACCCCAATGCGCCGACGGGACTTTGTCTTACAAGGGAGCAGGTTGAAAAAATCGTAATAAGCAATCCCGATAACATTGTGCTTATAGACGAAGCGTATGTTGACTTCGGCGGTACGTCGTGTGTTGAGCTTATAAAGAAGTATTCAAATATTGTTGTATGCATGACGTTTTCAAAATCAAGAAGCTTGGCAGGCGGACGTCTCGGCTTCTGCTTTGCAAACGAGGAAATAATAAAGGACCTTGAAAAAATAAAATACTCCACAAATCCGTATAACGTAAACCGTATGACACAGGCGTGCGGTGTTGCTGCAATTGAAGACGACGGTTACTATATGGACAATGCGCAAAAGATAATAAAGACAAGAGAATATTTGACGGAAGAATACAAAAAGCTCGGCTTTTATGTACTTGATTCAAGCGCAAACTTCATTTTCGCAAAGCATAATTCAATAAGCGGTGCGGAATTTTACAAAGAACTCCGTGAAAAAGGTATCCTTGTGCGCCATTTTTCAAAAGCAGAGATATCTGATTTTGTCAGAATTTCAATAGGTACAAGGGAAGATATAGAAACGCTTGTCGAAAAAACAAAAGAAATATTATCAAAGAGGTCGGTATGAGAATATCAGAGATAGTAAGAACAACGAATGAAACCGATATTTCCGTCAAGCTTTTTATTGACGGTACGGGCAAAGGAAAAATCGATACATCTGTCGGATTTTTCGATCATATGATGATGCTTTTTAAATCTCACGGTAAGTTTGACTTGAACATTGCCTGCAAGGGCGATGTGTGGGTAGACTATCATCACAGCTGTGAGGATATCGGTATTGCGCTCGGTGAAGCGTTTGTAAAAGCCCTCGGCGACAAAAGAGGAATAAAGAGATATTCTCATATAATTCTCCCCATGGACGAGGCACTTATAATGTGCGCCGTCGATATAAGCGGAAGATCACATCTTTCCTATGATGTTGAAACACCTTCGGAAAAGATAGGCAATTTTGACTGTGAGCTGACGCGTGAGTTTTTTGAAGGATTTGTCCGTGCATCGGGTATAACGCTCCACATAAAGAAGCTTGCGGGTATAAACTCCCATCACATAATCGAAGGTGTGTTTAAAGCGTTTGCAAGAGTAATGAGAGAAGCGTGTGAAATTGACGAAAGGGCAAACGGAGAAATACCGTCAACCAAGGGTGTACTTTGATGACTGCAATAATTGATTACGGTGTAGGGAATTTGTTTTCCCTCAAAAGCTCTCTTGCTTATATAGGTGCTGACTGTGTTGTTACAAGCGATCCCGATGTGATAAAAAAATCTCCCCGCATAATTCTCCCCGGTGTCGGTGCGTTTGAGGATGCGGCGGCAAAGCTTAAAGCGACAGGACTTGATGAGCTTTTGAAGTCAGAGGCTGAAGACGGAAAGTACATAATGGGCATATGCCTCGGTATGCAGATGCTGTTTGAAAAAAGCTATGAGTTCGGATGCCATAAAGGACTCGGACTTATTCCGGGTGAGGTTGTACCGCTTTTAGGTGTTGTGCCGAGCGAGCTTAAAATTCCCCAAATGGGCTGGAATTCACTTGACATAAAGGGCGGAAAAGAAGATCTTTATAAGTATACACAAAACGGCACACATGTGTATTTCGTCCATTCATATTACGCAAAGACGGACAGTAAATTCGTCACCGCGACATCGGAATACGGCATAGACGTTACCGCCTCAGCCCAAAACGGCAGGGTAATGGGAACACAGTACCACCCGGAAAAAAGCGGTAAATACGGACTTGAAATACTGAAGGCATTTACGGAGTTGAACTAAGATGATAATTTTTCCTGCAACAGATATAAAGGACGGAAAGGTAGTAAGACTTACAAAGGGTGACTACGGTCAGATAAAAACGTACTGCACAGATGCGCTTGAAAAGGCGCTTGAATTTAAGGCATGCGGCGCTGAATATCTCCACATGGTTGACCTTGACGGCGCAAAGGACGGGGAGATGAAAAACTTCCATGTTATTGAAAACGTTGTCAAAAATTCAGGCATGAAGGTGGAAATAGGCGGCGGTATAAGAGATGAAAAAACGATAAAAAAATATGCCGATATAGGTGTGCTTCGTGTTATACTCGGAACTATTGCCGTTAAGGACACAGAGTTTCTTAAGAACATGATAAGTGAGTACGGCGATAAAATAGCAGTCGGAGTGGACATAAAGGGCGAAAATATCGCCGTCAACGGCTGGCTTGAGGATTCGGGTGTAAACTGCTTTGAATTTATGGAAAAGCTTTGCGGTATGGGCTGTAAAACCGTAATATGTACCGACATTTCCAAAGACGGACTTTTGTCGGGAACAAATTTACCCCTTTACAAACGGCTTAAAAAGGATTATAATATAGACGTGGTGGCATCGGGCGGTATAACCTCGTGTGACGATGTCAAAACACTTACTGACTACGGTATGTACGGTGCGATACTCGGTAAGGCACTTTACGAAGGAAAGATAGAGCTTTCCGATGCACTCAAAATCGCAGGGAGGATCTGACAATGATAACAAAAAGGATCATTCCGTGCCTTGACGTTAAAAACGGACGTGTTGTTAAGGGTGTTAATTTTATGAATCTTTCGGACGTTTCCGACCCTGTACAGCTTGCAAAATTCTACAGTGACTGCGGCGCTGATGAGCTTGTGTTTTACGATATAACCGCATCAGCGGAGGGACGTGGGCTTTTTACAGACGTACTTACACGTGCAGCTGAAAATGTGTTTATCCCGCTTACTGTCGGGGGTGCTATCAATGAAGTGTCGGATTTTGACAGAGTACTGAAGTGTGGTGCCGACAAGGTGTCGGTAAATTCGGGTGCTGTGAGAAATCCCAATCTTATGTATGAAGCGGCTAAAAAATACGGCTCACAGTGCGTTGTTCTTTCGATGGATGTCAAGCGTGTTGACGGTAAATTTGCGGTGTTCGTAAAAGGCGGCCGTGAAATGACTTCCCTTGAAGCGGTTTCGTGGGCAAAACAGGGACAGGAGCTTGGCGCAGGGGAGCTTGTAATAAACAGCATGGACACAGATGGTGTGCGAGGCGGTTTTGATACAGCGCTTTTGACGGCGATTTGTGATGCGGTGACAATACCCGTTATTGCATCGGGCGGCGCAGGTTCTTCCGAAGATTTCGTCAAGCTGTTTAACACATGCCCCACGGTCGACGCAGGACTTGCCGCATCGATATTCCACTTTGGCGATGTCAAAATAAATGAACTGAAACAAATTTTAAAACAAAATAATATAAATGTCAGGATATGAAAATGAATATTAATGAACTTAAATATGATGCAAACGGTCTGATACCTGCCGTTGTGGTTGATTTCTTCACAAAAAAGGTTCTCACAGTTGCTTATATGAACAAGGAAAGCCTTGAAATAACGCTCAATGAGGGCAGAACTTGCTTCTTCTCACGTTCACGTCAACAGCTTTGGCGCAAGGGTGAAACATCGGGAAATACACAGAAGGTTGTAAAAATTACTGCTGACTGTGACCTTGATGCGCTCACAGTTGAAGTAATTAAGGCAGGACCTGCCTGCCACACAGGTGCTGACTCCTGCTTCAACGAGGTGATATTTGATGATGAAAATTCTTCATCATTTTCCGCAGATGCACTTTTTGAGCTTATAAAGGGCAGAAAAACGGATAAAAAGGAAGGCTCCTACACAACATACCTCTTTGAAAAGGGCATCGACAAGATACTCAAAAAGGTAGGTGAGGAATCAACAGAGGTTATAATCGCCGCTAAAGCAGACGATAAAAAAGATACAATATATGAAATTGCAGACCTTTACTATCACGTTATGGTGCTTATGGTTGAAATGGGAATTTCGATCGACGATGTTATGTCGGAGCTTGCAAGCCGTCACGTAATTGACAAAAAGGTAAAGCAGGAGAAAATGACATGACCTGTTTTCATATTCTGCCGGACGGATATGATGAAATAAAAAGGTTCAGCTTTACAAATGATAAAAAGCTTTATAAATATATCAATGTTGCAGCATTCGCCAGCGCAGTATTTCTTGTGCTGATAATGCGGATATTTGTACCGTTTGATCTGTTTACTCCGACAAGCTCCGAGGAGGTTGAGGGAATATTCATCAAATGCGGTGTTTTGTGTGTGTCAGCTTTTGCGTATGTAATTTTACACGAGGCTATACACGGTGTATTTATAAGGATAATAAGCGGAAAATGGGGTAAATTCGGATTTAATTCGAACTTTGCCTACGCATCGAGTGCGGCATTTTTCGGAAGATATGAATATGTAACAATCGCACTTGCACCCATTGTTATATGGGGCATTGTGCTTGGCGTTGTTAATATGATAGTACCTGTAGGCTGGTTCTGGGTAATATATATTATTCAGATAATTAATCTTTCGGGTGCTGTCGGTGATGTATATATAACATATGCGGTTACAAAACTGCCAAAAGAAAGTTTATTTAAAGATGACGGACTTGATATAACCGTTTATGCAAAAACGGAGTTGTCCGATGGAAAGGAATAAAAAATGAAAAGAGAAACTCCCATTTTTACAGGTGTCGGTACTGCGATAGTAACTCCGTTCAAAAACGGAAAGATCGACTATGAAGCATATGGAAAAATGATCGAATTTCAGATAGCGGGCGGTGTTGATTCCATCGTTGTTTGCGGAACTACGGGTGAGGCGGCAACACTCACGGATGAAGAGCACAGAGATATAATCGCTTATACTGTAAATCAGGTAAATAAAAGAGTGCCCGTTATTGCAGGTACAGGCTCAAACGATTTTGCATATGCCGTTGACCTTTCACGCCATGCGTGTGAGGTAGGTGCTGATGCGCTTCTGCACGTTACACCTTACTATAACAAAACAAGCCAGAAGGGTATTGTTGAATACTTTTCAAAGATTGCAGATGCTTGCAGCAAACCCGTTATTCTTTATAACGTGCCTTCCCGTACAGGTGTGAATATAAGCATTGATGCATATCGTGAGCTTGCAAAGCACCCCAATATCATCGCAACAAAGGAAGCTTGCGGTAACTTAAGCTTTATTGTCGAGCTTATGGAGGCTGTGGGTGACGAAATAGACGTTTACTGCGGAAACGATGACCAGATAGTACCTATGATGAGCGTTGGCGCATCGGGTGTTATCTCCGTTTTGTCAAATGTAATGCCGAAGGAAACGGCTGATCTTACACATCTGTATCTTGACGGAAAATGTAAGGAAAGTGCAAAGCTTCAGCTTAAGCTCCTTAAGCTTATAAATGCTTTGTTTATG
>JAZTXA010000104.1:0-2687 GCA_045636245.1 Eubacteriales bacterium
TTTGCCGCGTGCGGATGATATATTCTTGTGCAATTTTTGTTCTTTATTTTTTGCTGTTGTTCAAAGCAAATAAAATGACAGAAATTATAATTACAACTATACTAACCAATATTTTCCGCTTTAGTCATATTTATTTTCCTCTATGTATTTTTCTAAACGGCTGTCAATATATGCATCCGGGTTGTGCAGCTTTACGTGTGCACATAAATTCCCATACAATTCCTTGTGTTTGCAAAAGAAAAAAGGAACAGTTAATTTATGTGGCAGATTCCGAGCATTAATTCTAATACCCCAGATACCTATTATCGGTAACCGTCTCGGTTCAATGCTCCAAAAATCTTCGTATCTGATGTTGAGTGAAATGGGATGGCGTTTCATTTTGAATCTAAATGAATTAAAGCGAGCATATTCATCCGTAATTTCAACATATCTTTCAAAGTATTCTTTGCCATAAATTAATGCACAGGCTAAAAATAATCCAATTATACCAAAAAACACTTCGTTTTTTGTCTTTTGATCAGCACCTATAAAGAACCCAATGCTCATTTGAATAAACAGCATAATTAAACATAAAAGTGTCCATGTACAAACAAAAGCTAATTTGCTGTAGTTATATCTCATTATTCACCCTCCCCAATAATTAAAACTGCAAATCCATTATATATTAAGTAAAAGAGGACTTCAAAGATGATTTTAAAATATCAACCGATATCTTATCGCTGAAAAATTTCAGCGTGCCTGCAAGCCTCTGAAGCGGTGTCGGATTCCACTCTTCGGGCTTTGCGGGGTGAATTCCCATTTCATTTAAAACAGGTGTGATTTTTTTGAATCTCTTTTCAAATTCGTTGCAATCAAGTTTTTCTTTTTTGCTCCAGCCAACCTCTGCAACTGCCGCAATTCGGGGGAAAAACATATAGCACAGCTTATCAAAATCGCAGACGTATTCTGTCCATAACGGAGCTTCAACACCTGTTATATATTTTTCCATAACGGGTGCAACACCCTTTAAAATGGGGTTGAAATTATATGTCTTTTTCAGCGGTGTCATATGGTAGGGATAGTCGCAGTAATAGTGGTAAAAATCACTTGTGATGACCTTTCCGCCTCGGTTTGCGTGGCGCACGCTGTGCTTTTTAGGGTCAAGCCACATCTGTACGGTTGCTTCGTCTGTCAGCTTGCCGCCTGCAAGGCTTTCGTTCCATACGGTTGCAGTTTTGCCGTGCTTTTTAAGGTGCTCAATAACCTGCTTTGTGAAGTGCCACTGAAGCTGTGCGAAGTTTTCAAAGCCGAGTTCAGCTTTTTTTGCACTGCATTTCGGGCAAGCTTCCCAGCGGCGGTATTTAACCTCATCACCGCCGATATGAATTTTTTCATACGGAAAGAGCGGTATGATTTCATCAAGCAATTCGTAAACAAACGGCAGTGTATTTTCGTCGCCTATGCACAGCACATCGTCAAAAATTCCCTGCTTTGTCTGTACGGGTATCTGAAGCTTGCGGCAGGAGAGCTCAGGGTATGAGCTGATGAGTGCCGTTGTGTGACCGGGCAGGTCAATTTCGGGCACGACATCGATAAATCTTTCCTTGCAGTATGCGACAATTTCTCTTATTTCGTCCTGAGTGTAGTATCCGCCGTAGCGTTTGCCTGTGTGCATTGAGCCGAAGTCGTCGCTGTTTCTCCATGAGCCTTTTTCGTTAAGCAAGGGGAATTTTTTTGCTCTCAATTCTGAATCCCTGGTCGTCGCAAAGGTGCCAGTGAAAGGTATTGAATTTAAGCATCGCCGCAGCATCGATAAGGCGCTTTATTTCGTCAATGCTCTGCATATGTCTTGCGCTGTCGAGCATAAATCCGCGGTATTCAAACCTCGGCTTATCTTCGATTTCCATACACGGTATTACGGTGCCCTGCATAAGCTGTCTGAGTGTCTGCTCTGCGTAAAAAAGCCCCTTTTCTGTCTGTGCAGTAAGCGTGATTGACTCGGGTTCGGCACGCAGAATATAGCCCTCATTTCCGAGCGCTTCGTTTTTTTGTATCAGCTTTTTTACGTTGCTCTTTTTTGCAACAATTCCGCCACGGTATGTAATCTTTTCGGGAATCGGCACGACGTTTATCATATCTTCAATCTCCTATGTATGGGGATTTTATCCCCGTAAAAAATCACTTGTCAGTCCGTATTGTTGTTGTCGTGTGTGGTAATAACAGTTGCACCTGCAGTCTCTGTACGGAACAGCAGCGAGATGCACCAGATACCCGCAAGGGCAACAAGTGTGTAAACGATTCGGCTGGCGATAGATGCCTGGCCGCCGAAAATCCAAGCGACGATATCAAACTTAAAAAGTCCGATACTGCCCCAGTTGAGTGCACCGATAATTACCAGCGCAAGAGATGTTTTATCCAGCATTTTTCTCACCCCTTTTCAACCGTTGTACGGTCGGTAATAGCATTGCCAAGGAGCTTTGAAATATGCAGATTTTTTTAAAATTTTATGCGTTTGCCATAGCCGAAATTGCTTTTCTGAGAAGCACAATCGGATCGTCGCCCGGCAGAATTTTGAGTGCTATATACGGCTTGGCACCCTTTGCGACGATTGATGCACGCTTGCCCATTGTTGTAATGAGTGCGGCAACCTTGCTCATATCGGGTCGCTCAAGGTAGAGGTGAAGCACCTTCATCTTCTGACCGATTTC
>JAZTXA010000105.1:0-10189 GCA_045636245.1 Eubacteriales bacterium
GTATGTGATTTATTAAAGAACCAATGACGGGGGATTGTAGATTCTTCCCGCAAGCTCCTGATTGAGCATGTAAAGGCTCTTGGGATCGGATCCGAACAGCTCCATTTTTGAAATGAGGTCGTTTGCGTTTGTTTCTTCCTCGCCCTGTTCCTTTACAAACCAGTCCAAAAACTGCATTGTGCGGAAATCTCTTACATCGTACGCCGCACCGTAAATATCGTTTATAAGCGATGTTACGTACTTTTCATGCTCAAGACCTGCCATAAGTACTTCCATATGTGCGCTGAATACCTTGTCGGGCTTAGCAATAGCATCAAGCGTTACGGGCATATTTTCGTTCTGCAGGTATGTGTAGAACAGCATCGCATGATCTCTTTCCTCCTGCGCCTGTATCATATACCAGTTTGCAAAGCCGTCAAGTCCCTGTGCCTTGAAATAGTTTGAAAAATCAAGGTAGAGATATGCAGAGTAAAATTCTTTGTTGATCTGCTGATTTAAAAGCTCATGTACTTTCTTATCCATTTTTTATTCTCCTTATAATAATTTCAATTTTTACAATTCGATTATACCATAAATACTTTCAAAAATATGTTGTTTTTTCAAAAAATAAGTAAAAACTTTGTTTTAAAAACGATTGACGGAAAAAAATTTTTGTGATATGGTTTTAATTGTAACCTTACTTATTTTTTTACGACTTATAGTATAGAAGGGTGGGAAGAGTATGGATGACAAACAGATAGTATCGCTGTATCTGAAACGGAATGAATCGGCAATATCGGAAACCGAGAAAAAATACGGAAAATATCTTATGAAAATTGCGTACAATATTTTAAACGATACCGAAGACAGCAAGGAAAGTGTCAATGACACGTATCTGGCGGCTTGGCGCTCCATACCGCCGAACATCCCCGAAATACTTTCCGTGTATCTTTCACGTATAACAAGGAGGATAAGTATCGATATTTTCAGAAAAAAGAACAGCCAAAAACGTAAAAGCTCACAGCTTACATATTCGCTTGATGAAATGTCGGACTGTACATCAAACACCCCTGCCCCTTATGAAATTATGGAAAATAAGCGTTTATCGGAATCGATAAGCGCGTATCTTCGCAGCGTTTCCGAAGTTCAGCGTAATATTTTCATTTGCAGATATTACTATTTTGATTCGGTAAAGGATATCGCAAAATACTGCAATATCACCGAAAGTAACGTAAAAACCACCTTGCACAGACTCAGGAACGGTCTGCGTGAATATCTTGAAAGGGAAGGGTTCAGTATATGAATGAGCACGATATAATAAATGCGGTAGGTGACATTGACGAAGACCTTATTATCGGTGCCGAAAAAATAAGAAAGAAAAAGAAAAGCTTTTCCGTTTATAAGCTGACAGCAGTTGCGGCAAGCCTTTTCCTTTGCATCGGCTGTGTATATCTTGCCGTAAGATTTGCCGATGTAAACGATGTTACCGACAGTAACGGTATGAACGAAGCGGAAGACCTGCAAACCGATGACCGCGATGCGATGTCACCTACGCTTAATGAAAATTTAAACGGTACAGAAACGCAAAGTGCCGCCGACGTTATCCCAAACGAGGGCGAAGCACCCGAAAATTCCGAAGGCGGGCAAGAGCTTCCCGAAATAAAGGTTGAGGTAACAGGTATCTTTGAAAACGGTGTATACGCAACGGTAAAAGACGGTATGACATCATATTTAAAGGCTGACGAAGAAGTTATTATCAAGTTTGAGCCTATAATATGGTTTTCCGTTCCTGTCGATGAGGGCAAATGGATAAACGAAACGAAGCCGTTTAAAGAAGAACTGTTCAATGTCGGCGACACATTTATAGTTCAGTTTTCATCATTCGAGGATAATAAAGTCAAAGACACGCTTTATTCTGACTGCGTGATACTTTTAAAAGGAGAAAACAATGAAAATTAATCTTTTAAAACGAATCGTATCTGTTATTTTGATTTCTGTGATGATTTTGGGCGTTATCGGATGCTCGAAAAACGACATTTTCCTCTCTGCTTCCGCAAGTGATCTGATGGAAGGCATTGAAAAGGACGAGGGGATCACACCGAAAAATATTGCAGACACAACATTTTATACCGATTTTACGGCAACGCTTTTCAAAGGATGCTATACGGATGAGAAAAACACGCTCCTCTCCCCCATTTCAGTTCTTTCTGCCCTTGCTATGACGGCAAACGGTGCAAATGGGGACACACTTAAAGAAATGGAAAAGACTTTTGGAATTTCACAAAACGATCTTAACGAATTTATCCTTTCGTATATGAGCAGTTTATCAAACGGTGAAAAATACAAATTAAGCCTTGCGAATTCAATTTGGTTTCGTGATGATGAATCACTCACCGTGAACGAGCTTTTTTTGAAAACAAACGCAAACTATTACGGAGCAGGGCTTTACAAAGTGCCCTTTAATGAAAATACAAAAAAAGACATAAACGGCTGGATAAAGAACAAGACCGACGGAATGATAGATAATGTCATTGATAAGATTCCCGAGGATGCTGTGATGTATCTTGTAAATGCTCTCTGCTTTGATGCTGAATGGGAAGAAAAATACAATGAATATCAGATAAACGAAGGCAATTTCAACTGTCTTAACGGCAACACAAAAACGGTCGATTTTATGAGCTGTAACGTGTCGGATTACCTTTCCGACGACACAACAACGGGATTCATCAAATATTACAGCGGACGAAAATATGCTTTTGCCGCCTTACTCCCGAATGAAAATATTACACTTTCCGATTACGTTTCATCCCTGACGGGTGATAAAATATCAAAACTTCTGAATGAACGTAAAAAAGGCGTCGAGGTCATCACCAAGACACCTAAGTTTGAAACAGAATATTCAAGCCTTTTAAACGGCACACTTGCCGATATGGGTATAAAAAAGGCATTTGATGGAGAGCTTGCCGATTTTTCGAGGCTCGGCAGAAGTGAAAACGGAAATATTTTTATAAACCGAGTAATACACAAAACATACATCTCCGTTGACGAAAGCGGAACAAAAGCAGGGGCGGCAACGGTTGTGGAAATGAATACTGAAGGCGCAATAATGCCTGCCGATATGTACTTTGTCACGCTCGACCGTCCGTTTGTGTATATGCTGATAGACTGCGAAAACAATCTTCCTTTATTTATAGGAACGCTTGTTGATGTTTAATTTTAAAATCCTGATATTTTCTTAATTAATTTTATCATCTCAGCAGGACACCGCGCCTGCGCCCCCCACAGTTTGCAGGTAAACCTGCAAACTGCCCCGCAGGCAAGCGGTGTATATTTCCTGCGGAAATATATTTATTACAGTACAAAAGGCGGAAATTATTTCCCGCCTTTTTTGTGTGAATTCTGAATTTTATTTGACACATTCAACCTTAATTGTATTCGTATTGCCCGACGTGCCGTTTATCATACCGCCTGTGAGTACTACATTATCCCCCGATTTGAGTGAGAAAATACGCTGTGCGTGGTTGAGCCCTTGGAAAAAGACGATGTCGAGGGAGTTGTACTCCTCGCTCATAACAGGTGTGACACCCCAGCTTAAATTAAGCTGACGCCATGCACGTCTGTTTGTTGTGATGCCTATTATGTCGGCAGGACAGCGGAAACGGCTGACCATGCGCACGGTGTTGCCCGAAATGGAATTTACCACAATGCATTTTGCCCCGACATCTATTGCCATGGCGCACGTTGCATGAGATATCGCATCAAGCGTATTTTTGATCTTAAACTCTGTTGACATGAACCAGTGCTTATAATCTATTCTTTCTTCGGTAAACTGCGCTATCTGTGCCATGTTCATAACGGCTTCAACGGGGTATTTGCCCATCGCTGTTTCGCCTGAAAGCATAACTGCGGACGAGCCGTCATAAACAGCATTTGCAACATCGGATATTTCCGCCCTTGTCGGTCTCGGATTCTGTATCATCGATTCAAGCATTTCCGTGGCGGTTATGACTCGTTTGCCGAGCAGACGGCATTTCTGTATAAGATATTTCTGTATCGACGGCACCTCGACAAACGGAATTTCAACACCGAGGTCACCGCGGGCTACCATAATACCGTCGGCGATGTTGCATATCTCGTCTATATTGTCGACGCCCGTGCGGTTTTCTATTTTTGCAATGATATTTATTGCGCCGCCGCCGTTTTCGTTGAGAAATTCACGCATCTCCGTTATGTCTTCTTTGGTAGATACGAAGGAAGCGGCGACGAAATCTATTTCGTTATTAATACCGAATAGAAGGTCTGATTTGTCCTGCTCACTCAAGAACTTGTGTTTGAGTACTTTATTGGGAAAATGCATGCTCTTTTTGTCGGAAAGTACACCGCCAACCTTGACACGGCATATAACATCGTGTCCTTCTATTTTTTCAACAGTCAAGGCAACAAGTCCGTTGTTGACAGTTACTGTGTCGCCGACTGAAAGGTCATCTGTCAGATTTTTGTAATTTACCGAAACACGTGTCCGGTCACCTTCTGTATCATCTGTTGTTAAAACAAATGTGTCACCTTCATTGAGCGTGACCGTTTTTTCTTTAAAAACACCTATTCTGTATTCGGGTCCCTTTGTGTCAAGCATTATTGCTATAGGTAAATCAAGTGCTTCGCGAACATCCTTGACGAGGTCTATCATCCGTTTATGCTCTGCGTGGGTACCGTGTGAAAAATTAAGCCTTGCGACATTCATCCCTTCAAGGCACATCCTTGTAAGGGTTTCCTTATTGTCGCATGCAGGCCCTATCGTGCATATAATCTTTGTTTTTCTCATAATTACCTCCGCAAAATTTTTCCATATGTATTATAACACTTTTTGGGCGAAAAGTCTATACATGGGGATAAAAATTTACACACGATGAAAAAGCGTAAGCGGACATCTGGGTACTTGTTTTGCGTATAATCCCGTGCAAAATGTAAAGACTAACCTATTATAGCACGGAGGAAATTTTATGGAATCGGTTTGGCAAAAGGGTATTCCGCGCGTTTGTTTCGACGCACTTACAGAAAATAAAAATACCGATGTTCTCATCATCGGCGGCGGTATTGCAGGCATTTTATGCGCTTATAAGCTGAAAAATGCAGGTGTTGACTGTGTGCTTGCAGAAGCAAATGAGATACTTGGCGGTGTCACAGGAAGCACAACTGCAAAGATAACACTTGCACACGGACTTATTTATAATGACCTTATAAGACGCTTCGGTGAGGAAAAAGCACGTCTTTACCTTGGGGCGCAGAGTAAAGCGTGTGATGAGTACGCACACCTTTGCCGTGACATAGACTGTGATTATGAAATAAAGGATTCCTATGTTTATTCCACACGCAGTATAAGGAATATTGCAAGAGAGGCGGATGCTTTAAACCGCCTCGGTGTCAATGCGGAAATTACCGAGAATATTGAGATTCCCGTAGATATAAAAAGCGCTGTGCTCGTCAAAGCGCAGGCGCAGTTTCATCCCTTGAAATTTTTTTATACACTTGCCGAAGGCTTACCGATATTTGAGCATACAAAGGTTATACAGCTGATGCCTGATACAGCACTTACGGATAAGGGGAAAATAACATTCAAAAAGCTTATTGTCGCAACGCATTTTCCGATGCTCAACAAACACGGACTCTATTTTTTGAAGCTTTATCAGCACAGGTCGTATGTCATAGCCCTGCAAGGTGCGCAAAATGTCGGCGGAATGTATGTTGACGAGGCTGATCAGGGGCTTTCTTTCCGTAATTACGGGGAGCTTTTGCTCCTCGGCGGAGGTGCGCACCGCACGGGAAAGAAAGGCGGATGCTGGCGAGAGCTTGAAGAGTTTGCAAATAAGCACTACAAAAACGCAAAAATTGTCGGAAAATGGGCAACACAGGACTGTATGACGCTTGACGGCGTGCCGTATATAGGGCGGTATTCGCCAAATCTGCCCAATGTGTTTGCGACGACGGGCTTCAATAAATGGGGAATGACAAATGCGATGGTGTCGGCAGATATTTTGTGCGACCTTGTTCTCGGCAAGCCAAACCCGTATGAGGGTGTTTTTTCACCCTCGCGCAGTATTTTTCACCCACAGCTTGCCGTAAATGTGTTTGATTCGGCGGTGGGGCTTCTCACCCCAACCGTGCCAAGATGCCCGCACCTCGGCTGTGCGCTTAAATATAACAGTGAAGAGCATACGTGGGACTGCCCCTGCCACGGCTCCCGCTTTACCGAGCACGGCGAGCTTATCAATAACCCCGCCACAGATGACCATAAAACGATAGGAAAGTGAAATAAAATTTGTCCTATGCCCGCACGGGCGAATTTCATTAAAAATAACCCATATTTGTCATAGACAAATATGGGTTATTTTCTGTGAGTAATCTAAAATTTTGATACCGTTTTATAATGGGTGCAAAATGTTTGGAATGGGTGCATTTTGTTTTAAATGAAATCATTAACAAGTTGGAAATTATCTAACTGCTTTATAATTTGATAACCGCATTAAGGCATAGTTTCAGAGCATATTCGTATGCGTTGCCGCCCCAATTTCGCTCGTCGTATTTATCCGCGTCGGCAAGGCTGTCCGCTGTATAGAGTATCATACCCCAAGTCGCACCTCTGAAAGCGGAAACAGCGGCAAGAGACGAACACTCCATTTCAACGACGGAGCAACCTTCGCTCTTTCGGTATGCGACCTTTTCTTTTGTTTCACGGAAGAATCCGTCCGTTGACCAAGTAATAACTTCTTGGTATTTCATTCCGTGTTCAGTTACGGTTTCTTTGATAGCTTTTCTTGCTTTTTCACCGATTTCCATAAAGCGAGAAGGCGGAGCATAGTGATAAGATGTACCCTCATCACGAAGAGCCTTGCAAGGTACAAGAAACGTGCTTTAGGGAAAATACTCCAAAGCGCCGCAAGAGCCTGCGGAAATAATTTCACGCACCCCGTAGCCGATCAGCCAATCAAGTATTTGCGCTGATGCTGCCGAGCCAACAGGAGCTTCGCAAAGCGTTATTTCCTCACCTTTATATTTCAATACGTAGACGGGGTAATGCTTCGTCATGCTGAGAAATTCGGATACCTTTACGGCTTCTGCTTTGTTTGCGTATTCAGATATGTACTCACCAAGGAAAGCAAAAACGCATTTCTTCGGCAGCTTCAAATCTATTTTTTCATGTGTAGGATTGATGACCGCCGTTTGTTCGGCATCAAACTCTAATATCGGTATTTTGTTTTTTATAATAGGCATATAATTTTTCCGCCGGATTCTTATTTATCGATCTGATTATATCACAAAATCCAACCTAAATCAAGATTTTTATTCAGTCAATATATAAATTGAACGAAAGGGGAATAAAGTGAACGATTTATATTTTACGGCTAAAATCGAAAAAGACGTGAAACATCACAAATTTTCACGTCAAGCCTACTTTTGTGCTATGAATTTTAATGAAATCCTGCAAAGCTGGATGAAATCCAAACAACTTTGGATGAAATCTTCGGTGTACCAGCTCAGATGAAATCAAATCCGCCTATATTATTCCCGCGTTAGCGGGATTTCATCGCGTAGCGATTTCATCCACGAAAGAGGATTTATCCCGACGCAGGCGATTTAATTTAAAAAGACTGCAATTTTGCATCAAAATTGCAGTCTTTTTTTGGTCGCCCACATGCAACTTTATCCGAACACGGAATGTCCGTAAAGAGCACGGTTTTTGAGCCGTAACCGAAGTTTAGTGTAAGTAAGAATCGGTCATTGTATAGGAAAACTCTGTTGCCGAAAACGTCGATAAGCTGTCTGCGTTCCTCAAGTCGCGTCAAAAGCGAAACCAAGCCCAAAGTTCGTCCTCGGTTCTCAAAGGTCGCTTCATATTTTCAATCAATATCTTGTCTTCCAACTCGCGCTTGGTAACCTCCAACGTCTCAAGGCGTTGCTTTGTGGACGGTGTTATGATACCTTGCTCGATAGCCGCTATCAGGTTGTCAATAGAGCGTTGCGCGTCAGCAAGACTCTTTTCAAGATATGGGATGACGGTGTTTTCCTGTTGCTGATACTCCAAGTATTTGTGTATTACGTCTCCGATGAAAACATCGTCATGGAGAACGATCTTGACTTGGTCGAGCACCGAATCTTCGATCCACTTTTTCTTAACGGGTTTGCGATTGCACCCCGTTTTCTTTTTAGCGCTGGAGCATTTGTAGTAATGGTACGTCGCTCCGCTTTGGCTCGTCCCGCTTTCACCGAACATCAAGGATTGGCAATCACCGCAGAAAAGCTTGGTCGTCAACAGATAATCGTCTTCCGCTTTATGCCGCGCGGGAGCCTTTTTGTTTTTTGCGAGCTTTTCTTGAACTCGGTCAAATAAGTCCTTCGGGATAATCGCCGGAATACCGTCGGGGATGAGAACCTCGCGGTATTTATATTCGCCGATGTAGAAACGATTTTGAAGCAATCGAGAAACACTATTAAGATTCAACTCGCCACCACGCTGATTTTTGAGACCGTGTTGATTAAGAACGGCAACGATCTCTTTCATCGTTCGTCCCTCATCGTACATCGTGAAGGCTTCCACGATGTACGGCGAGGTGATCGGATCAATATGATAGTTTTTATCTTTGTCTATCGAAAATCCAATCGGCAATGTTCCACCATTATATCGGCATTTAAGCGCATTTTCGTGATGACCTCGCATAACCTTTTCGGAAAGTTCAGCCGAATAGTATTCAGCCATACCTTCAAGTACGGACTCCAAAAGAATACCTTCCGAGCCTTCCGAAATGGATTCCGTTACAGACATAACCTTAACGCCGTTTTTCTTAAGAGCAGCTTTATAGTTTGCCGAATCGTAACGATTGCGCGCAAAGCGGTCAAGCTTCCATACCAGCACAAGATTGAAGTTTTTCTTGGCACTGTCCTTGATCATACGTTGAAAATCCGGACGGCGGTCGGTCTTTGCCGAAAATGCGCGGTCTATATATTCCGCAACAACGCTGATGTTATTCTTTCTCGCAAAGGCATAGCACTCGCGTATCTGCCCGTCAATGGATTCTTCGCGCTGATTTTCGCTTGAATATCGGGCATAAATCACCGCTTTCATAGAGCCGTCATCATTTACTCGTTTGTTTGCCATATTACTTCATCTCCTTTCGCTGATAGTATAATATAAAATCGTTAGAGTGACAAATGTGTGGAATTGTTTTTTGAAATTGTATCACCATTGGTGACACAATTATGAAATCTTTCTTCCTGTCAATTGATCGGGATCAACCACACCTGCGTCAATGAGCTTTTGTCCGATGCGCTTTATTGCTTTCTTAACACCACTTGCGTCATGATAGCCAAGTGCAATAGCAATCTCGGTCATATTCTTGCCTTGTAAACGCAACCGCAAGATGCTTTGTTCCTTTTCGGAAAGAGCCTTCATACTCTGTTGAATACATACCTCGGTAGTGATTTCAGCAATCATATCGGGAGCTTCGATCTCAAGAGGTGTCGGATTACCGCCCGCGTCGGCAGGACCGCCGGTTTCAAGAGAAACTTTGGTGACAAGCTCGCCATTCATCGTATGTTCAATCCTTTTCTGCGCGTCAAGATATCTGAAATTGTTCGGCTTAAAGCGGTTGAAATCATCATAGTCGGGCATCTTGCATTGAATGCTCGCAATCATAGGCATTTGCTGAAGGTGAGCCAATACCGCACACTCGGTATTGAGAAATTCATCGATGTTGCTGCCGTCCACGCCTGCTTGTACCATAGCTTCAAGGAACGCACCCATAATATCCTCGTTCTCTAAAATGGCGAGTGTCCAAAACTGAATTAGCTTGTAGTTGGATTCATAAAGAAGCGTGATCGGGTCGTTTGATGAATAGCACGTAGGCGGAGACGAAAGCTTCATATCGCGCCGCGTGGGAATAAAGGCGCTCTCAATCTCGCCTTTTAGGTATTTATATACCTCGGTTGACCCGCTTTGATCGGTAGGCGTGACCTTGCGATAAAGATGCTCAGTAGAACGGTCAACAAACTGCGATTCCAAACCCTTTGCAATCTCCTTTGGTGTGCCGTCAGCCATTGTATCTACCAATGTTTTGGTCAATTGATTGATCTCCTCAATCGGGAGAGCCTGCGTTGTTCTTTCTTCTGCCAATAGTTTTACCTCCTTTAATGCTTGTGTGTCTCATTTTTTATCTCG